>NZ_JBYQFJ010000038.1:0-25097 GCF_057836705.1 Virgibacillus carmonensis
GTTTCGTTACTTACATACTTGGTTGTTTTGTTCAGTTTTCAAGGAGCAAATTTCAATTGCCGTCTCAATTTGGCGACTTTATAAATATACCATTTAAAGATGATAAAGTCAATAACTTTTTTATTTATTTTTTTCAAACAAATAATAAGGTTGTTCAAAAGACAACGTAATCTAATTTACCATGATTCTATGATGAAATCAAGAGAAATATAAAAGTTAAATAATTGGAAATTATTGCACCGCCTTTAACCCCCATCAAACAACCAGAAACTCCCCAATCGAAAGAGGTTATGAACAGATATACATCGTATCAACCCCAAAAACTCTTACTATATCTATAATGAAAGAAAGCAGCAAACGTTATAAGCTGCTATTACAACTACAAAACAACCCAGCAAACCTCTCTTCAGGGGTTTTGCTGGGTTGTTCTTTTCTAACTTACTACTTATTGCGCATTTGCGGGAAAAGTAATACGTCACGAATAGAAGGTGAATTCGTTAAAAGCATAACTAGACGATCAATACCAATACCGAGTCCTCCAGTAGGTGGCATTCCATATTCTAGCGCTTCTAAGAAGTCATCATCCATCAAATGAGCTTCATCATTTCCTTGTTCACGTTCCTTAAGCTGCGATTCAAAACGTTCACGTTGATCAATTGGATCGTTTAATTCACTAAAGGCATTTGCGTGTTCACGTCCAACAATAAATAATTCAAATCGATCCGTGAAGCGGCCATCTTCTTTCGTTTTCTTCGCAAGTGGTGATATTTCAACAGGATGACCAAAGATAAAGGTTGGCTGAATGAGCTTCTCTTCTATTTTTTGTTCAAAGAACTCATTCACTACATGCCCAAATGTCATCGAATCCTGGATTTGTATCCCATGTTCTTTTGCTAAACCACGAGCATCTTCATCACTCATTTCTTTCCAAAAGTCAACACCTGTATATTCTTTAACGGCATCAACCATGTGTAACCTCTTCCATTTTGGAGCAAGCGAGATTTCTTCTTCTCCATACATTAATGTCGTATTACCTAATACTTCTTTTGCAATGTGTGCAACCATATTTTCTGTTAGTTCCATTACATCATGGAAATCCGCATAAGCTTCGTAAAGTTCCATCATAGTAAACTCAGGGTTATGCCTTGTTGAAACACCTTCATTACGGAAAACACGGCCAATCTCATACACTTTCTCCATTCCACCAACAATTAAGCGCTTTAGGTGTAGTTCAATTGCAATACGCATATATAAGGGAATATCTAATGCATTGTGATGTGTTTCAAATGGACGTGCAGACGCGCCGCCAGGAATACTATGCATCATCGGAGTTTCCACTTCTAAAAATCCTTGTCCATCAAGATAATGCCGCATTGATTGAATAATTTTACTCCGCAATACAAAAGTATCCCGACTGGAAACGTTCGTGATTAGATCTAAGTAACGTTGGCGGTAGCGTTGTTCAATATCTTTTAGTCCATGATACTTCTCTGGTAATGGGCGTAGTGATTTCGATAACAAATGGAATTCGGTAGCCTTTACGGACAGTTCGCCGACCTTGGTTTTGAACATCACACCAGTTATTCCAACGATATCCCCCATATCAGTTGTATTAAAAGTTTCATAAGCACCATCACCAATCATATCTTTTCGTACGTAAATCTGCAGCTGGCCGCTCAAATCTTGAACATGAGCAAATCCTGCTTTTCCTTTTCCACGTTTCGTCATCATACGTCCAGCAATAGTGACCTGATCCGTCTTCTCTTCTAATTCTTCTTTTGAAAATTGATCATATTGTTCTACTAGTGCTTTTGTTGAGTGAGTACGCTCAAATTTTCCACCAAAAGGATCGACACCTTGCTCTTGAAATGTTTGCAGTTTTTCACGACGTACACGCATTTGTTCATTTATTTCTTCTGACATCATTACCACTCCAATAAGTACAAATTTTTCATTATCATTGACCGTACAAGTCATTTTGAACCATTTATCGTTTATTATATAGGAAGTATCAATTTATTTCATGTATTTACTCATCAACAAAGGTAAATTAAAAAATCGGCTGAGTCCCTTTTTCAGCTAAAGAAACAGTAATAAACCTATTTTTTTCTTTGACAGGATTTACGGTAGGAACTTGAACGTACTATTTCCACCGATTGAATCCCAACCTTTATCCTCGAATATACATGAAGCAGGATTAAAACTTTCACTTTCTTTCCTTTATTCCCTAAGCAATTAAAAAACTGCCAGTGCGAAACTGGCAGGATTACGCTCTATCCTAGTTTAGGAAAAGGCACTTATGACGCCATGTTTGCTTCTAATTCCTTTGCATAGGAATATAAGATATCCAATAAACCAACGCGTGTTTCAACATGATTAATACGGCTACGAACTTTACCGTTACCTTGTAGGCCTTTCAGATACCATGGAGCATGTTTACGCATCTCTAGCAATGCTATTTTCTCGCCTTTTAGCTTGATAAGTCTGTCCATGTGCAGCATACAAACATCAATTTTTTCCTTTGGTGTTGGATCCGCAATCAATTCACCTGTTTCCAAATATTTAACTGTGCGATAAATCATCCAAGGATTCCCTAGTGCTGCTCTCCCGATCATAATAGCATCAACACCTGTTTCTTCTAATCGTTGTTTCGCAATTTGGGGTGAATCGATATCTCCATTACCGATAACTGGGATATTTACCGCTTGTTTAACCTGCTTCACAATGTCCCAATCGGCGTATCCCTCATGCGCCAAATTCTTTAACCGTTAAGCGGAATGCATAATTACAAACCCCCGCCATCGGTGCCAGAACTACTTTATTAGGAATGGAAATATCACCAATTTGAAACACTACTCTGCCTCCTTTAAATTTTCAACTTTGCCAACTAATTCTTCCTTTGAAACAGCTAAGGTTGTTGCGATTTGATCAAGAAACACATCAGGAGCTTCCTTATTCCCACGTTCCACTCCTCTAAGCTCCGCGATGGAAACGTGCATATCTTTTGCGAGATCTACCTGTGTGTAACCCTTTAATTTACGAAATGCCTTTATTCGTCTACCGACCCTGGAGGTGACCATGCTCTAACATCCTTTACATCTAGCTCTGTCAAATCACTCACATAATCTGACACACGTTTTCCCTCATCACCGATTGGTAATTCAGGGTTTAATTCATATAATGGTATAAGTACAAATGCCCGTTCATGCATTCTTGGGTGTGGCAAAATTAATCGTTCCGTTTTTCTATTCTTATTATTATAGATTAAAATGTCAAGGTCTATTGTACGAGGTCCAAATCTAATTTCACGTTTGCGCCCTAGTCCTTGCTCAACTTGCTGGCAAATATCTAATAAATCAATTGGGTTAGAATTTGTTTCTATTTGAATGACCATGTTTAAGAAATCTGCCTGATCCTTATATCCAACTGGTGCCGTCTCGTAAATAGACGATTGACTCTTAATCATAATATGTTCATGTATGCTAAGTTCATGTAACGCTTTTTGTAAATGAACCAAACGTGGTTCAATGTTTGTTCCAAGTGCTATAAAAACAGTATTCATTATTTTTTCTCCCTAAAAATTTCTACTGCAACTGATTCGTAATGGCCGTGAATTGGCGGATTTGGTTTAACAACTTTAACCTGACAAGCCTGCAATAAATCAAAGGTGGATAAAAGCTGTCTAGCAATTTCTTCTGCAACTGCTTCAATTAGATTCTTTGCCTTACCTTCCACCGAAGTCCGAATCACGTCATATGCATGACCATAGTGGATAGAGTCTTCCATTCTGTCACTTGTACCAGCTTGGTTTAAGTCTACTAACAATTCCACATCAACATTAAAACGTTGCCCCAACTTGTTTTCCTCTGGGAGCAATCCATGATAGCCGTAAAATTGTAGATTTTTCATGATAATTTTATCCATTTTGTTTATTACCTCCGGCTAGAATCGCATCCATCATTTTGCCTAATTCCACATTATGTTTTACATCGTGGACTCGAACAATTTGTACACCTTTTTGGATAGCCATACAGGTAGTTGCACCTGTCCCATTGTCGCGTTTCTCAGGTGGAACGTCTAGAATGTGACCGATAAACGTTTTTCGTGATGCCCCTAATAAGACTGGATATTCCATTTCTACAAAAACTTCTAGATGATTCATAGCCACAAGATTATCCGTCTGAGTCTTGGCAAACCCAATTCCAGGATCAAGGATAATATTTTCTTTTTTCACACCTGCTTTTAATGCAATCTCAACGCTCTCCAACAAATCATTTTTCATGTCATCTATAAGTGACACGTAGCTTTTATTCGTCCGGTTGTGCATCAATATGATTGGGGCATTATATTCCGCTGCAACATATGCTATTTCAGGTTCCCTTTTCGCTCCCCAAACATCATTTATAATAGATGCTCCCGCTTCGATTGCTGCTCTAGCTGTCTCTGCTTTAAAAGTATCAATTGAAATGGGAATTTTGACCGCTTCCTTCACAGCTTCAATTGCTGGTACGATTCGTTTAATTTCTTCTTCTTCAGAGACCGGTTTATGATTGGGACGAGTTGATTCTCCCCCAATATCAATAATATCGGCACCTTGCTTCTCCATTTCAACAGCTTGTGCAACTGCCTTTTCTATCGTTGTATAACTTCCACCATCCGAAAAGGAATCCGGTGTTACATTTAAAATTCCCATGATATGTGTTCGTGCTGATAGGTCGTATTTAATCGAACTTGTTTTTAAAATTGTTTGCATCATTATACCTTCTTCCAATGCCATTATTCTACACCATTGTATCATTGCACAAAAAAAAGGACTAGTACTGAATCAGTACTAGTCCCTAATCACACTTATTGTTCGTTTTCATCAAACTCATACAGCGGTGTTGATAAATAGCGTTCCCCATTACTTGGAAGTATGGTAACAACTTTCTTGCCTTTTCCAAGTTTTTTCGCCACTTGTTTAGCAGCGGCAATTGCAGCGCCTGAAGATATTCCACCAAGAATACCATCATTTTTTGCAACCTCACGTGAAGTCGAGAACGCTTCCTCATTTGTAATGCGGATTACTTCATCATAGACGTCCGTATCTAACACTTTTGGAACAAATCCTGCACCAAGCCCTTGTATTTTATGTGGACCAGGAGAGCCGCCAGATAATATTGCGGAATCAGTAGGTTCAACTGCATATAATTTAATACCGTCAAAGTGCTCCTTTAGTACTTTACCTGCTCCAGTTATTGTTCCACCAGTTCCAATACCTGAGACAAATGCATCTAGTCCATCTTTCATTTGTTCTACGATCTCTTTTCCTGTCGTACGTGCGTGCACATCCGGATTTGCTTTATTATTAAACTGCTGTGGCATAAAATAGCCATTTTCTTCTTTTAATTCTTCTGCTTTCTTGATAGCAGTGTTCATTCCACCTGAACCTGGTGTTAAAACTAGTTTAGCCCCATATGCACGTAGTAAATTTTGACGTTCTTTACTCATTGTATCTGGCATTACTAATACCGTTTTATAACCTTTTGCAGCACCAACCATTGCCAATCCAATTCCTGTGTTACCGCTAGTTGGTTCGATTATCGTGTCGCCTTCTTTTAAAATGCCTTCCTCTTCTGCAGCTTCAATCATTGCCAATGCAATACGGTCCTTTACCGAACTTCCTGGATTCATATATTCTAGTTTTAAATAAACATCTGCACTATCTGGATCTGCTGATCGATTTAATTTAACCATTGGTGTTTCACCAATTAAACCAGCGATATTATCTGCAACTCTCATATGACTTCCTCCTAATTCCTAGTAATTTTGTAGGATTTACTTATAATGTACGCGGTAAAATGGGAATTGTCAAATAATAAGACAAAAGCGCAAGCGCCCGTTTATAGCCGTATGACCTGTACCCACGCAACGTGGCCGTTTTAATCGAACATTCCTTCCGGTATGAGATAAAGGAAATACACAGAGAGTAAGCCCTAAGGAAGTTCGGCTAACACCGGACTGTTATTTATAAGGAGACGCCTGAGGGGCACTAGGCAATGGGCACCGGTCGATAAAAACGCCACGTCCTATGGCTTTATCGGCACTAGTACGCCCTCTATGGTCGGAGCTTGGCATGACTAGTCAGGTGCTATTCTTTACCCTCTTCATATACCCATTCAATATCTAGTTTATTCCAAAGTGGTTCAGTGGTTAAAGATTGATCCAGCTTGTCTAACGCTAGTTCCCTTTTTAAGTATGGTTTAATTTCCTCGTAAGTAAAATTGATATCAGGTAACAAACGATGAAGGTAAATAATAGCTACACCGGTATTGCTTTTGAATGGTTCACTATAGGTTCCCGCTTCCATTTCCTTTGCCGTTTCAAAATAACCCGTAGGTAAAAACTGACTGTTAGTCTGGAAGTAGCCAAGATACCCACCATCTTTTTTTGTATCCTCATCTATCGAATACTCTTTAGCAAGTAATGGGAACGATGCGCCATTATCTAATTCCTTTTTTACCTTTTCAGCTGTTTTCGTATTCTGCACAATGATATGCGATACCTTCATCGATGCGGAAAAATCGTATTGATTCTTATAGATATCGTAGTAAGATTTCATTTCTTTTTCCGGAATGGTAGTGTCCATGGTTAATAAAGCACCTAATTGATAACGGTAGATAATATCCTTCCGCCACTCTTTTTCCTTTTGTTTTGCTTCTTTTGTTGTCATTGGACCTTGCATACCAGTCAATAAAGCGAGTTCACGTTTAATAACCTTTTCACTAACCTCTATCTTATGTTCAGATGCCAACTGGTGAACAATTTCAGTATCAATCATTCGTTTTAATTGCTCTTTCCCATGTGTCGAGCGGAGCGTAGACATCCACGCATCATAAGAAACCGTTTCTCCTTCTATTGAAGCAACGGGCTCTTTGACATCCACCTCAGCGTCTTCATTATTTAGCATGACCTTCTCTTCATGTTTATTCCAAAATAAAAGTGTAGCAATATTCGTTATCAACAATACAACTATTATCCCAAGTAATAATTTTTTCGGCATATAAAGCTCCCTATCTTTTTATTTATCTGATTGCTTTAGTAAATTTAAATCTTGCTCATTAAATTGATAAACCTCATTACAAAAATGGCAAGTCGCCTCTGCTCCGTGGTCTTCATCAATCATTTTTTGTATTTCCTCGTTACCCAACCCACTAATTGCTTGCTCAATACGATCCTTTGAGCACTTACATGTGAAGGAAATTGGCAGCGTTTCGTGCATTTTTATTTCCTCATTACCAAATAAACGTTGCAAAATTTCTTCTGGCGAATTACCCTCTTGAATTATGGTAGAGATTGCTGGGAAGGTCTGAATTTGTTCCTCTAGTCGTTCAATGATCTCTTCATCTGCACCAGGCATTACTTGGATAATAAACCCACCTGCAGCTAGAACCGAGTGGTCTGGATTAATCAATACCCCTGCACCTACAGCGGACGGAACTTGCTCAGAATTAGCGAAATAATACGTGAAATCTTCACTTATTTCTCCAGATATGATAGGAACCTGGCCAGTGAAGTAATCCTTTAATCCTAAATCCTTGATAACACTAATATTTCCTTCTGTACCAACTGCTCGTGCGACGTCTAATTTACCATGTTGATTTAACTCAAAATCAACGTGTGGATTCGTTACATAGCCACGAACCTCACCACGCGTGTTCGCGTCCGCGATGATTGGACCGGTTGGACCATTTCCTTCCACTTTAACCGTTATGGAATCTTCACCTTTCAACATGGCACCCATCATAGCTGAAATGGTAATTGTGCGTCCGAGAGCTGCCGAAGTAGTCGCCCATGAATCATGACGTCTTTGAGCTTCGCTTACTGTTTCCGTAGTAACACTGGCATAAGCACGAACCAGTCCTTTATATGTTGTAGCCTTAACCAAATAATCTTTCATTGAAAACTCTCCTTTATATGCGTGTTCAAAAAGGTGCCAAATTAGAAACAAGGTCAACTAAGTGCGCATGCGTCCTTGAAAATAAAAGACGACTTTCATCGTGCGATGCCTTTTCAGGGTAGCTTTTCTTATCCTGTTTCAACGCCGACACTAGCATGTCCTGTGCGTCGAAGTTCAAGGCGATGAAGTCTTGGGAACCGGAAAGACAAGCCAACGAAGAAATTCGTAGTTCATCATTCGGTGACTTTTTGAACATCCTCTTTATGAGTTAATCTCTTGGTTGCGTTTATAAATGATATACAAACCTTTTAGAGTCAGGTTTGCATCTACATGGTCTATTGTTTTAGAATCGTCAGATATTAACTTAGCAAGTCCCCCGGTCGCAACTACGGTCGGAGTTTCATTTGCTTGCTCCATTATCCTTGATACTACTTCATCAACCTGGCCTATATATCCATAATATATCCCAGCCTGCATTGCTTCAACAGTGGAAGTGCCGATAACGTTTGACGGACTAGTAATCTCCACTTTAGGAAGTTTAGAAGCCTTTTTGTATAATGCTTCAAGTGAAATATGAATTCCAGGTGTAATGGCACCACCCTCATATTCTTGCTTTTCATTCACATAACAGTATGTTGTAGCAGTCCCAAAATCGATAATTACAAGTGGTGATCCATATTCCTCTAATGCGCCAACTGCGTTCACAATTCTATCGGCACCAATTTCCTTTGGGTTTGGATATTTCATCGGTAAAAAGGATTCAACACTATCTTTTCCTATAACTAATGCTTCTTGATTAAAATACTTTCTACACATTTTTTCTAAAGCAAACATAATCGGTGGTACAACTGAAGATATAATAATTCCATGAATATCCGAAAAGGAAATACCCCTGTGTTCCAATAATGATTTTATTAGCATACCAAACTCATCTTCAGTTTTATAGCGATCCGTTTTAACTCGCCATTCATGTGTTAATTGATCATTTTCAAATACACCTAAAACGGTATTGGTATTCCCAACATCCAAAACAAAAAGCATTGTTATAATCATACCTTTCTATCTCACATAATGATTACTAGCAGAGTACTAGCATTTTCCATTTCTTTAAATATATCATAATTTTATTTTCTTTATCATATAAAAACAACCCCTCATATCACGAAGGGTTGCTTTATAACTCACTTGTTATTCTTTTTTGTTGTTATCGTCTGAATTAGAAGGCTCATCAGATTTGTCATCATGAACATCTTCTTCTAATTCTTTATTTGCTTCTTCTTTTGCTTCTTCAAATGTCTCTGGAGTAGCATCATCCTGTTTCGATTGAATATTTACTCTGAGATCTTTCTCCTCTGTAGAGGTACTTGTTACTGGATCTATTGGTTCCGGAAGCACACCATCCTCGAACAATCCTTTGATTTGTTTAGCATCTAAGGTTTCTACTTTTAAAAGGGTTTGTGCAACAAGTTCTAATTTATCCTTATTGTCTGTAAGAATTTGTTTTGCTCGCTCGTAACAGAAGTTGATAAAGTTTTGCATTTCTTGATCAATCTCATGAGCAATCTCGTCACTATACGTTTGTTCATTTTGAATATCGCGTCCAAGGAATACTTGATTGCCTCCACCACTCGTAAATTGCAGAGGACCAATTTTATCACTCATACCATATTCAGTAATCATTTTCCGCGCAATTGCTGTAGCCCGTTGGAAGTCATTAGAAGCACCGGTACTTACTTCACCAAATATAACTTCTTCCGCTACACGTCCACCTAACAATCCGGTGATCTTATCGAGTAACTCTGGTTTTGTCATAAAGTAACGGTCTTCTCTTGGAAGCATAACAGCGTATCCGCCTGCTTGACCACGAGGTACAATCGTAACTTTATGCACCATATCTGCATCATCCAAGACCATCCCAATAATCGTGTGTCCACTTTCATGGTATGCAACAATATTGCGTTCCTTTTTCGAAATAACTTTTCCTTTTTTCTGTGGTCCCGCAATAACGCGGTCAATTGCCTCATCAACATCAAACATGTCGATTGTAGTTTTGCTGCTGCGGGCTGCTACTAATGCAGCTTCATTTAATAAATTTTCTAGGTCAGCACCAGAAAAACCTGGAGTTCGCATTGCAATTGTTTTTAAATCAACGCTACTATCAATTGGTTTATCTTTTACGTGAACTGCCAATACTTCCTGACGACCCTTAACATCTGGGCGTTCAACCGTGATTTGACGGTCAAAACGACCTGGACGCAATAATGCTGGGTCAAGAATATCCGGACGGTTTGTTGCTGCGATAATGATAATGCCTTCATTAACACCAAATCCATCCATTTCAACGAGTAATTGGTTTAATGTTTGCTCACGTTCATCGTGACCACCACCAAGACCAGCTCCACGTTGACGACCAACTGCATCAATCTCATCAATAAAGATAATACATGGTGCGTTTTTCTTCGCATTTTCAAATAGATCACGTACACGGGAAGCACCTACACCGACAAACATTTCAACGAAGTCTGAACCACTAATAGAGAAGAATGGTTTTCCGGCTTCACCAGCAACTGCACGTGCAAGTAGTGTTTTACCTGTTCCAGGAGGTCCAACGAGCAGGACACCTTTAGGAATTCGTGCTCCAACTGCTGAGAATTTACGTGGATCCTTCAAAAAGTCAACCACCTCAACAAGCTCTTGCTTTTCTTCATCTGCTCCTGCTACATCTTTAAAGCGAACCTTCTTCTTATCTTCAGAGAACATCTTCGCTTTACTCTTACCAAAGTTCATCACGCGGCCACCACCGCCACCTTGTGATTGGCTAAGTATAAAGAAGAAAAATAATCCTATGATTAAAAACGGGATCATTGTTGTTAAAAATGTAACCCATCCGCTCGGTTGCTCTTCTTGTTCAATATTTAATACACTTTGTTCCGAAGCTGTTTCATAAATATTTGCTACAATATTTGTGTTTTCTGGAACTTGGGCAATAAATTGTGTATCCCCCTCATTCAGTTCACCAGTGATTCTAATAATCTTATTTACAGGTTGCATTGTCATTTCTGCAATATCACCATTGTTTAGTGCCTGCATAAATTCTTCTACATTTAATTCTTCTGCTTGTTCATCCTGGCCTCTGAATAATTCTATGACAGCTACAACAACTAGAAAAATCAAGAACCAGAAAAAAACATTCCGCATTAATCGTTTCATTGCCAACCTCCTCCCAAACGGGAAAAACTATATAACATAGTACCACAGGAAAAAGTTTCAATACAACTAATTCCACTCATATATGTCATTGTTTTTAAACTATTTTTATCGAACATATAAGGTCTTTCTAATCTTTCTATTCTACATCATATTGAACAAAGTAATACCGATCATTTGGTGAAAAGTAATAAAAGTTTTTTTATTCGGCTTCTCCACCATAAATCTTCGGTTTTAAAACACCAATGTATGGTAAATTGCGGTATCTTTCCTCATAATCCAGTCCGTAACCGACGACAAATTCATTTGGTACATTGAAGCCAATGATATCCGCTTTAATATTTGCCGTTCTGCCTGAAGGTTTATCCAGCAGAGTAACAACTCGAATGGACTTTGCCTTGCGATATTTAAACAAATCCACCAGATAACTGAGCGTAAGGCCACTATCAATAATATCTTCAATAATTAAAAGATCGCGTCCTTCTACTTTTGTATCCAAATCTTTAACAATTTTTACTTCCCCGGACGACCGCGTCTTCCCACCGTAACTTGAAACATCCATAAAGTCCATTTCTAGGTGTGTATCCGTATGCCGTAGTACATCTGACATAAATGGCATTGCACCTTTCAAAACACCAATTGCTAAAGGAAATTTCCCATCATATTCCTCAGTCAACTGCTTGCCAATTTCTTCGCATTTCTTAGCAATTTCCTCTTTCGTAACCAATATTTCTTCAATATCGTTATGCATGCTTGTTCCTCCTACATACTAGCTTTTTCTAAATATAGTTGAATAAATGAGGTGTCTTTTGTTTGATAGCTGGTCTGACCTTGTTTTAAGCCTACAAGCCACAAGATTTCACCATTATTGTCTGTCACTATTGGCCATGTATCACGCAAGCTGGCTGGAATCTTTTCATCGATAAAAATATCCTTAATCTTTTTGCTCCCTTTTAATCCTTTCCAAGTCATTCTATCCCCTGTCTTTCGCGTTCTAATATGTAATGGCAAAGCAACTTGGTTCCTGCTACATAAAAAATATTCCTGACTTTGATTATGTGATTCTTCCGTAAAATCAGTATGAATAACTGATCCATCTGGTAATACAACTTGCCCAGGAATATGTATGACTTTATGAAAAGGAGAAGAATTAGGCAGTTTACTTTCGAAGCAAACTATCAGCTTACAATAGGACTTCACAACCTTTAAATGATGAGGAAAATCCAGTCTGCCATTGGCTTTTTGACTATTCAATAATGCAAAAAACTGTTCCTCATGCATATACGATAAATTTTTAGGCAATTCATCATATAGATATTTTAATATTAGATGATAGGCCCGCCTTTGTAAAGCAGTGTGGTACCCTTGGAACAAATTTATGTCAAAAGTAGCACATTTTTCACCCTTATCTAGTGAAATCACCTGTTGTACTAGCTTTTTGGCCTCTTCAGTCAAATAATCTTCATCTGATTGCAAGGACTTGCTTAATTGTTGCGCATTAATATGTATATTACGGTTTTGGTTTTTTAGTAATGGAAGAACATATTGACGAAAATAATTTCTTGTATAATCCGTTTTTTCGTTTGATGGATCAATTCTCGAGAGGATTGCATACTTTTGACAATAAGCGTTGATATCTTTTTTTGTCATACCAATGAAAGGGCGAATAATCGCACCATTGTTAAATGGACGTTTAACAGGCATACCAGACATTGCTCTACTATTGGAGGATCGAACAAATCCCATCAACATGGTTTCCACTTGGTCATCACCATGGTGACCAAGTGCTAAATAATCAGCATTATGTTCTTCCATTTTTTCCAAAAAGAATTGATAACGCATTTCTCTAGCTGCAACTTGTGTTCCAACATGCTTCTTTTTTTTATACGAAGGAACGTCCAAAGAAGTTCCACAAAATTTAATATTCCATTCGGTACATGTTTTTTCCACAAAGCGAAGATCCTCTTTGGATTCATCTCCGCGTAGCTGATGATCGACTGTTAGAGCAATGAGTTTTAAATTCCATTCATCCTTAATTGAATTGAGAAAATGAAGAAGCGCCATCGAATCCGGCCCACCCGAAACACCAATTAACAGTGTTGAATTGGGTTTTATTAATCCATTTTGTTTCATAAATGCCAGCACGTTATCCTTCATTTAATTGTTCATCCTTCATTTAAGAATAGTAGTGGAACTCCTATATCCTATCACATTGGTTTACGGTAGGAACAGGGAAACGATGTAATAGAATAACGCAATTAATGATATACCTGTAGACTCGACCAGAAGAGATGCTTTTTGTTTAGTACGCTTTCTTGACATGATTGGCTTAGGGCTTTTAAGTATTTGTTCTACATCCCGCTTCATTTCAGCACTAGATTGGTATTTTCCTTGAATTGCTTTCGCGAAACAGGGTAAATATGGCCTGAGGGGTGCGACGTTCTTGACTTTTGAAAGGATTGTTGCTTCAGCATTATTTCCTCTCTCAAACTGATTTGGGTAATACAATTTTACAAAGACCATTACAAGTGCAAATAAATCGTAGCTTGGTTCGGCCCGCCTAGAACCTATTCCCCAATATCCACGATCATAAAACTCTGTATACTCTTTTATTGATCGACCGATTTGTGTTGTTCCACCCACATCAATCCAGCGAATTTTTGGTGGTGACTGGAGTATTAATAGATTTTCCTCTTTCAAATCTCCAAATACCCATCCCGCTTTATGTAGGTCGGCTAAATCATCAAGTAGTTGCAACATAAATACACCCACCCAATTACTACCATTATGTTTAATAAAAGTTGATAATGATTGCCCGCGTATATATTCCATAACATAGAATGAAAGAACTTGACTACGTGTTGTTACCCAGTCATCAACATCAACTAAATAAGGTCCAAGACTACAACCTTGGACCTTCTGTAAGGACTTTAATACATTGACCTCCATTGTCATAGACATATTTTTATCACTAATTTTTAGTGCTACTCGTTTCCCGCCAACATCACAAAGGTATACACTTCCAATAGCTCCACTACCTAGCTTTTCAATTACAGCATACCTTTTCTTATGCCATTTCCCTGTTATTAATGTTCCAGGTTTAAGTTCAATACCATGCTTCTTCGATTGGTGGCTCATCTTCATTGTTAAAGCTCCTTAACAAGCTTTTTTTACCAAATTGGTACATTGCCTCGCGTAGTGCTGGTCCTGTTGGCGTAATCCCACCACTAGTAAGCCTAGGGAAAATGGCAGATATGGAGTCAAGCTTCGGTGACCAGTCCAATATCTGTTTAATATCTTTTCGTCGATCTGGGAAGGTAAAGACACAAAATCTGTTTCTTCCAATTCGGGCATTTAAGCTGATGGATAAATCAATCAGTGCTTCCTTAACGGTCGGTATCTTATCATGCATGCTTGCGCTCGTATCTACTAATATAAGAACTTCCAGATCACATGTTTCCCCCAACTCTTCTACTACTTCCATAATTTCTCCGCGTTTGTCAGGTTCCAGCTCGTCCATTGTTTGATTGGGTCCAAGAATTTGTTGTAATTCTTGATTCACAAACCCTTGTAATGTTTGAGTCATTGCCTGCTTTGTTACCATTTGAACCGTTTGTGATAGTGACTGTTTATAAACAATCTGGCTTACACCACCACCAGACTGTGCAACCTCTTCAACTTCTTCTAATCCGTCAGGCTGCTCTGTTTGATCGTCTTCCATAATGCCTATAACATTTACGGTAATTCCTTGCTGGTATGCAAGTGCAGCTGTAGCAGCAGGGTCCTCGCCTTTATTGGAACAACCATCTGTAATTAACAAAATCTGCTTTAACGTACCTTTTTTCATACAATCCACCTCCAACTCTTTCCTAGCCATCATCGCCAAAATAACAGGAAAATATACGGAGGTGCCGCGTAATTAAACTACCCAAACTTGCCTTTAGTTTGGTCATTGTGCATGTTTATGTCCTGCTGGAATTGCTGCCCATTGTGGTGTGTTTTTATTTATTTTCGCAACCATGACTGTCATATCATCTGCTATTTCTCCTGACCTGGTTCGAACTACTTCTTCTAACAGTAAATCTGCAACCTCTTGTGGATCAACGGTTTTCATTTCACGAATCTTGCGTTTCAACCAAATGTCTACATTTTCAACATGCTTTGGTCCTTCAGAAATACCATCACTCATCATGATTAGCAGATCATCAGCCATTAATTGTTCTTTTACAATGTCAACATCAAATTCTTGAATGATGCCCATTGGTAAATTACTGGCCTCTATTTTTATCATATCGTCACCACGCTTAATAAAACTAGGTGTCGATCCAATCTTCAAAAATCGGACAGCTGCATTGTGTAAATTTATAACTGCTAGATCGAGTGTAGCAAACATTTCATCAGTTGAACGTAAGGAAAGGATTGAGTTTATCGATTTAATTGCTACTTTCTCCGGAATTCCAGTTTGCAAAATTTGTTGCAATAACCGTAACGTTTCTACACTTTCTTCGTGTGCACGTTCACCATTTCCCATTCCGTCACTAATGGCCATGGCATATTTCCCTGTACCAAGTTCCATCGTCGTATGGCTATCTCCGGAAATGACACCACCTCCCTTAGCTGCATGAGATACCCCCGTTTCTACTACATACTCTTTTGCAGAACCAAATACGATAAAGCAGCTCCCATTTGGAAAGGGCGAAATCTCTTCTTGTTTTACTACAACAACTTCATTCAAAATATCGGACAGCATAGGCGCAATTAACTTTGCCCCTTCCCCGCGATACTCATATAAGTTTACCATCATTTCAATATCAATATTTCCCCTATCTAAACTAAAGATATCTAATTTTTCAATATCAATACCCATTTGTTCTAGTCCTTGGATTATCTGCATTTCTTGTTGTTCATGGTGATGACGTTCCTTTAATATTTCTTTTGCAAAATCATCCATGACCTCCGAAACACCTTGGAGTTGTTCTGCCACAAATCGTTTACTTTCCGATACCTGCTTTTGTAATCGCCTATTCGCCTCAAAAACGGTTAATTCTTCTTTCATCACGTCCATCACTTTTTTTGACTTTACACAATGGTTTTCAAAGGCTCGCATATCTCCCGGACTGGGTTCCCGTTCCTCAACCAGATCATTCTTTAATCCCTCCATCAAGGAATAAGATTTATCGAATTGTTGCTGCCAGCACCGATTTTTCATAAAGCATCCTTGACAAGTTTTTTCCGTCACCTGACTCAGAAAATAATCAGTTTCCCGCTTATAATCAGCATCTTGTTCAGATGGACTATATTCTACAGTTTGAAAGCTTTTTGACAACGCTTCAAAAACGTCGGAAAACTGTTCTACCCGTTTAGCAGTTACATTTCGAACTTTCTGCAAATATTGTTCTTGTTCATTTGTATACTCGTCCGTTCCAGGAATATAACGAGAAAGCTTCTTAAACCAGCTAGCCGGTGTGAGAAAGAATATTAGAATTGCTATAGATGACTCTAATATAGAAGGAAGCAAATTGGCGGCATCCCCATAAATCCCTACCAAAAAAGTTCCAACTAGTAAACCAATACTAACTCCTATCTTATTTCCTTCCTTTAGCAACCCTCCTAGTAATCCAGAAAAAGCAAGAAGACTCATTTGATAGAGATTTGCTACATTCGCGAGCGATAGAATGAGACCGGCCACAACACCAACCGTCGATCCAACTGCAGCGCCTCCAACGAATGCAAGTATCAAAACAAAATAACGCGAAAAAACTTGTTCTATCGATGCATCATATATATCCCAACCAATTGTTCCCGTTAATATAGAAGCAAGTAGAATAATCATACAAACAATTTCTTCGTTCTTTAAAGTGGGTTTATATTTTTTTTGTGATATTAATGGAATGCTTTGCATAAATATCAATAATAGAACTATACCTAATACACCTTCAACAAATAACAGCATCCATTCATAGGACGTGAGTTGGTCAGTAATTGAATAAAGCATTAAACGGGGTGCGACGGTTGCTAAGAAAACAAAAAACAGAATAGCTCTCTGTTGGTTTTTAACATTCTTAAACAATCCGGCAAGAAAGATGAACACGAACATTGCTAGTAAAATAAATATTCCTTGATCAATCGAGTAACTTAATGCTCCCGCAAAAACTGCAAGCATAACCTTAGCTGCTTTTTCTTTATGTACAATCCAAATGGTAGCCAAAAATGCTACTGAAAACGGAGATACCTCAGACAAGATGACAGCTCGTCCTAACAAAAAGCCTACCATGAAAAATAACCAACCTTTTTCCAGTAAGATAGATTGTGTTGTCGAATAGATTTTTCTCCGCCACTTACTCATAACACCTTGTTCTGCCCCAAACGTCTTAGATTCCAACCTTGGTATTGAATCCATCATACAAATCCACTCCCTCTTGGAGTAATTAAATCATAGGATACGTTTTTATTTTGTCAAAACAAGAGACGTTATACATAAAATCGTTCGACTATCTTCTTTTTTAATCATTCAGTTTTCTACAAGAATAAACGCAATCCTCACAATCTTGACTAAACAATTTTCTCATTTCAGCAAACAACGTGGGCAAAAACCTCCTTAAAGCCGTGGTTTCCAGTCAATCGTTATACATCTTGCTTTACCTTCAAGATTCGCTATTCGTATCTGTTATAATTTTTTATGATGAAAAAATTGCTTACGTTTTAACCTTCAGTTAAAAATAGCAAAGCATGATAATTCTGATCTTTGACGAAAGCATTGACACTGTTCGCTTAGTGATGTATTATAATTTTTGTGGCTAATTTTGGCGGCGTAGCTCAGCTGGCGAGAGCGTACGGTTCATACCCGTGAGGTCGGGGGTTCGATCCCCTCTGCCGCTATCATAAAATAAAATAAAGAAGGATTGAATCCAATTTGGGTTCAATCCTTCTTTATTTTGTTTTAATCAATTATATGGATTTGGGGGGATTCAAGGTGTGCTGTTGGCGGTTATGATCGCAAATTGACGGTTATCCATTCTACCCGGCGAAAGCTTTACGTTTAATCACAAAAAACAGGTACCACCTCGTTAAAAGTAGTACCTGTTTTTATCTATTTTGATAGAGCATCTTTATAGACAGCAATTTATCCCCGCTTAGCACCTCGGCCTCCACGTTTGGTTTCCGTTTGCTTCTTCAAAGAGGCTAATCGGTCTTCCGAATCCTTTAGAAATTTGTTCATCTTTTGGTCAAATGTTTCGCCGCGGTCGCGGTTATTTCTTGGACGAACTGGCTTATCTTTAGCCTTTTTAATTGAAAGACCGATTTTACCATCTTTTTCAACGTTAATAACTTTCACCAAAACTTCGTCACCAACAGTTAAGTGTTCATTAATATCTTTAACATAATTATCAGCAACTTCACTAATATGGACTAGACCTGTTTTCCCTTCACCGAGTTCTACAAATGCACCAAAATTAGTGATACCAGTTACCTTACCTTGCAGCTTGCTGCCTACTTCGATTGACATAAAAAAAATGCTCCTCCTTAAAAATTTAAAAAGTATATTACTATTGTATTATATCCAAGTTAATGAAAGTGTGTCAATAAGATGGATCTGTGTCGGGAAGTTTAAAGATTAATTCGCCTTCCTTGGAGAAGAAATAGTTTGTTCGCGCTATCTCTAAAACGTATTCCTCATTTTGTAATAGCTGAATTTCCTCATTAAGGTTTGCCTCTTTATTCTCCAGCTTCGCCATCTTTTCCTGCGTTTGATCATACTGTTCTTGTTTTTCAGCGTGAAGTACACGTTGTTTAACGTGATATGTAGCCATACTGCCGATCGCAATAAGTGCTACGATAGAAAATAACACAAGACGACGAATTAGACGATGTTTCTTACGTTTTTGTCTTCCCTTATGAGCATCATATTGCTGCATGTAATCCGAACTTAATCTTGTTACCGTTTTTTTCTTGGCGGTCACAGCTCGTTACCTCCTTTTAAACTTAATATACTTCAACCATTTCTTACATATATTCTTCATTGTACTATAAAATCCTGCTATTTTGTGTAAATATTTTTTAATTATTTCTGGAAGCAATCTATATATTAACATGAATACCCATTTAAAAGGAGCAAAAATTATTTTACCTATTGTTACTACTATAATAAATAACACTTGGAGTGTATGAGCAATCGCTGAAAAAAATAATGAAAACACAAAGACGATTGGGGTAACGAACAGAACATGGACCACCCTTGAAAAAAAACGATAAACAGATAAGGCGAACTGAATCATATGCTCAAGCATTTTTTTGTAGGACGAGGCAGCTAATGCCTGATAGGTGGCGAACCCTAATAAACATGCTCCAAACACATAGAATCGTAATTCACCAGCATTAACACGATATAACACATAGAATAATAATAATGTTTGAGAAAACCAGAAACTAATTTCCATAAAATAAGTGAGAAATAACGAGTTTTTCCAGTGTATAGATGCCCGCCTAAACGTATCCAATACTACACCCAAATAAAAGCCTCCTAGAACCATGGCAAGCATCGTCATAAATTGAACGGAGAGAATCATCTAAACAGCTTGCTAAAGAATCCCTTAGCTTTCTCCTGTTGTTGTTCATCTACATAGGAAAGCTCATATATTTTGCCTTTTATTGAAACTAGACCTTCACTTACATCCAGATTCTTCAACTGAAGGTTTTGACCACGTACAATTAAAAACCCCATCACCGTTTCAAGTAAAAACTCTTCATTGTCAAAACTATCGACTTCTTTTACACCGCTAATTTCAACACTCTTACGGTTGTTGATTTTCAAAGAATGATCTTGCTGTGTTACATGTGGTTGGGTTTCTTTTTCATAATAATTCATTAAAATCGTCCTCCTTATCATTATAACTATATGAAAGAAAGGACAAGTATAGAACCAAAATAGAAGACACGAAAAGCAGAGGTGACTGTTCTGGGGTGACACGCATAAGCAAAGAACCGCAGAGTGCCGCTCTTTGCAATCGGAGTGTTCTTTGCTTATGTCGCGAACCCCAAGGAGCCACAGCTAGACACGAAAAGCGGAGGTGACTGTTCAGCGATGTACAAATAGGTAGAACTGTGAAAGTACGATGAACTTTCCGTACATTCATCATGATTAATCTATAAAGATGTTCACCTTGGTTATAATAGATAATAACCCATTTAGGAAAGGGGCCTGATTTATTATGGAAAGAATGATGTTGTGGGGTTTACTTATCCTGGGTATTGTATTATTCCTACTTAGTTTACGAAAATTGCCGTTTAAAGAATGGCTTTTTGTTTATTTATTGACCTCTTATTTTTCAATTGTAATTGGGACTATTATTGTGGAAGAAAAAATGCTTGATTATCCTATAAAACTTCTTAAAAAGCATTTTGATTCCAGTTTGCTTTTTGAATACCTTTTATTCCCAGTTGTATGTCTTTACTTTTACCGAACCTCTTATCATTCTCCCTGTTTTAAAATCCTTCTACAAGCAGGATTTTATGCTGTTACCTTAACAATCATAGAAGCACTTTTGGAAAGATACACCTATTTAATTAAGTACAATACATGGACTTGGTTATACACCCTTATAAGCGTCTTCCTCCTGATGCTTTTTATCCGTGTTATTGTGCAACTGGTCTATAAAAGAAATAAAGGAGATACAGTGTAATGAAAAGCTTTGAATATGGGGATGAAAAGATAAGTGATAGAGAAATTATGACTGCTGTAACCTCCTATGTGATTGGAGTAGGAATCTTATCATTACCAAGAGATCTGGCAACTGCAACTACCTCTTCAGATGGATGGATAGTGATATTCGGTAGTGGAGTTACTGCGGTTCTCGTTATGTGGTTGTTGGCTAAGCTTGTTATTAAACTTCCAAATCATTCCTTCTCCACGTTTACATCTACCATTCTTTCAACGCCAGTGGCTGCCATTATCTCTTTATTATTTGCTGTAATATGGCTGAATGTTACTGCATTTGAGGTGCGTAGAATTGCTGATGTTTCAAAGCTATATTTATTTGACCGCACACCTGTCGAGGTTATTTCACTTTGTTTTCTACTGGTTGTTGTTTATGCTGTTTCTGGCTCTAGGGCAGGTTTATTTCGATTAAACATGATGTTTTTACCTATCGTTCTCTTTATTGCTTTAGTCGTGTTTCTATTTAACTTTAGGTGGTTTGACCCAAACAAATTGTTACCGGTTTTTGAAACAGATGTTCAGGGTTATCTAAAGGGGGTACACACTGGAGTGACCTCTTATGTAGGATTTATCATTGTTTTATTTTATATTGGACTAGTGGAAAATCCCAAAAAAGTACCTAAAATGGCTGCAATTGGAATGTGTATACCTGTTGTTTTATATACGATCCTTTTTATCCTGTGCATTGGTGTATTTGGAAATTCAGTGACGTCTAATCTACTTTACCCAACTATTGAGTTGGCTAGAAACATCGAAATACCAGGAGGGTTTCTCCATCGATTTGAATTACTCTTTTTTGTTATCTGGATTATGACCATCTTTAATACAACCTCAATTGCATTAGATGTCGTGGTACTTTCCCTTAAATCTATCTTTAAGAATACGGCTAAAGTAACGATACTTTTCATTGTAGCACCGATTATATATAGCATAAGTTTGTTTCCCGAAAATTCAATTGAGGTATCCTCATTTGGGTCAATTGTTTTTGATACTGCAGTAATATACACCCTTTCTATTGCATTAGTGTTGTTTATCATTGCTAAATTAAAAAGAATGATATAAGGTGTCCGACTTTTCACTAAGTTTACAAAATCATCTTAAACGTGTAAGATTGGTCAAAGTAATTACTTACCTAGGTAAGTATTGAGGTGAAGGAATGGATGAAATAAACAATAAAAATCTACTTCATTTGTTAAACCAACAGACCCGGTTTTTAGCAAAAGAAGTGAACAATCGTCTTAGTAAACATGGGCTGTATGCTTCCCAGTGGTCTATTATTTTTTGTATTGAACGTTTTGGACCGATGACACAAACAGCAATTTGGAAATACCTGAACGTGGAGGCTCCAACGGTTACCCGTACACTGTCCCGTATGGAAACAAGCGGATGGATTGTCCGAGAACAAGGAAATGACAAAAGAGAACGTTTCATTGAATTGACCAAAGAAGCTAAACAAAAATTCACTTCTATACGGAAAACAATGGATGAATTTGAAGAAGAAATGCTCAAGGGACTATCGTCAGATGAAAGAGAGCAATTACAAGTCTTATTAAACAAACTTGGACCATCAGGAGAGAATGCATAATGAAAGAGAACAATCAACAAGCAATATGGACCAAAAGCTTTATCAGTATTTCTATAACGCAATTTCTCGTCTTTATCGCCTTTTATACATTATTAACAACCCTCCCAATTTATGTGATTAGTGATCTTGGAGGCTCAAAAACAGATGCCGGTTTGGTCGTGACGGTTATGTTAGTAGCCGCAATCATTGTCCGACCTTTATCCGCTAATTTATTAGATCATATCGGTAAGAAAAAAGGACTCGTCCTCAGTGTAGCTATATTTACAGCAACGTCTTTTCTTTATATTTGGATTGACCAATTTACATCGTTGTTACTATTACGGTTCTTTCACGGGTTATCATTTGGGGTAATCACTACAGCAACAGGTGCAATTGCAGCAGATATTATTCCGCCCACGCGACGTGGGGCAGGACTCGGATATTTTGCAATGGCTATGAATCTAGCAGTCGTCGTTGGACCGTTTATCGGTTTAACTTTATTACAATTTACATCATTTAAAACGCTTTTCACCGTTTTGAGCATATTTATGGTAGCTGGAGTAATCAGTTCTATTCTTGTTCATGTCCCTAATAATAGTGTGATTGTTAAGAAATCGGTTAAGTTGAAGTACTCGTTTGGCGATTTAGTCGAAATGAAAGCATTACCCATTGCATTAATAAGTAGCTTGGTTTCTTTAGCATATGCTAGTATTATATCTTTTATCTCAGTCTACTCCAATTCGATTGGACAAGCTACAACTGCAAGCTATTTCTTTTTAGTCTTTGCTATTGTGATGCTCGTATCGAGACCATCTCTTGGAAGAGCGTTTGATTCTCGTGGCCCTAAATTTGTTATATTACCATGCTTGTTCATATTTGCAATCGGACTGGTTCTTCTGAGCTTTACAAGCACTGCTTGGATGCTTCTCGTTTCAGCTGGACTCATTGGTTTGGGGTATGGCACATTATTACCTAGTTTTCAATCGATGGCAATACAGGCCGCACCCAGCTCAAGAAGTGGTCATGCAACTGCGACATTCTTTATGCTCTATGATTCCGGTATTGCTGTTGGGTCAGTTGTGTGGGGTGTTGTTGTAGCTGCTTTCGGCTTTCAAAATCTATATATTTTATGCGCTTTATTAGTATTAGTAGTGATGGTAATATTTAACCTGCATCAAGCAGGACCTACCAAACCTAAACGAGCGAAAAAGGAAGCTTATCAGGAGCTTGGCAGTAATTCCTAAGCTTAAACAATTTATGTTTAATAATATCTGGAGTTAGGAATTCTACTTACATGCCCCATTATTGTTCTTATACGCTATATACAAAAGCGCACTTTTGAGTGAGACTAGTGGTGGCTTCAAGGAACATCAAAAAATGTACTCAAAAATAGAGACTCAACCGTAATACCACGAATAGATGATTAACCGACATTCTTTTTCAATAGGAACTTAACAAATCAATATTAAGGACATTAAATATCTAAAATAATCCTGCAATTCGTTAGGGTACAGAATTCCAGGATTATGGTGAGAACTGTCTTTAGTTTGAATTTCCCGTTAAAATGGTGTATTATCCCCAAGATAGAATGTATAAGTAGCTTTTCTACCAAAAGTTATCAACTCCTAGGGTTGAAATGCCCGTAATCAATAACAATGATATCCCCTTCACCGGACATTGCCAGATTGCTCCTTTTTATATCTCTCGGCTCAATCCTATACTTCCAAAATTTACTCTTTAACTCTGAAACCTTTTTTCCATAACTCCGGTCAACCATAGATATTTGAAGGGTCATTTTTTTCATAATAATCCATCCGTGCCCAAATTCTTTGACTGGGCAGAGGTATTTTAGCAACTGATTAGGACAATTTCTGTATATGTTGACTTCCCTTTCATTGCAGCTAATACCCTTTTTGCGGATGGCTACTTTTAATACATATCCGTTTTCGAGGTCGAATACTACTCGGAAGACACCGTGACCGACCACCTTGTATTTTAATCCGAGTATCCTTTTAGCATAACCTGCAATTTGGTCTGAATTTTGAGATCTATATTTATTCATTTTTAATAGCCAGGAACGAATAGACCATAATTCACTTTCAGATAAAAGAGAACTTTTTTTAGAAGTTGATCTGTTGCGCTTCACTCTGGTTGTTTTTCGGTTGTTGATTAGAGTCATAAAGAACGGCCCTCCTTTGTCATTGTTGTTTTTGAGATAGGCAAGCAAGGACAAGAAAGTTCCTTTTCTCTGCTTGCATTTCAAAAGGTCTTGTAATGCTAGTCATCGTAACTGAATTTGCTTGCTCCAATGATGATGAGCAGAATAAACAGCACAACAATCAACGCGAAGTGATTCCCTTGTCTCTGTTTGTATCCCATATAATTTTATCTCCTTTTATAGACTGATCTTCACCAGCCTTTAAGGTATCTTATGTACAAAGGTCAGAGCTTGTAGAGGGAATTTGCTGAGTTTGTCGTATCAAGAAGAAATTTAGACGGGTTACTTAAGAAATAAAAACTGGATGAGGGTAAAGAAATTAAGAAAAACCAGGCATAGACCGGAGGCCACACTGAAAAACCTTTGATTACTAAACTAAAAAAATTGCTTGTACCAAATAAGAGGCTGGGACAAAACCCAGTAAATAAAAAAGCGTGGCTATCACCGTGTAGGT
>NZ_JBYQFJ010000039.1:0-24561 GCF_057836705.1 Virgibacillus carmonensis
TCGTTTGGTAATTTATTCTTCAAAGGGAAATTGTTTATATTCAACTATACGAACGCGCGTTTTAATCGAATAAGATAGCGTCCTCCAGAATCGAGCTATTTTGTGGAATAACTTATTGCGAAAGTATTTGACATTTGAAACAATTGTTATTGAGGGGCTGATTTTTTCTGTTTTAAACTGAATTTTAGGCAAGAGTATAATACTTAATAAAAGGTTTAGAAAGGGGAAAGAGCAGATGGGTATATTTCCATTTATTTTGTTTGTCTTCTTTGTTTTTCCGATAGTTTCTCTTATCCTAGGTGCTGTTGGGTATTTTGTTTTTAAAAACATTTATATAACACCTGTAGTTATTGCAATAGCTGCAATCGTTGCGACATTTACGGTATTTAATTCTTCATTTTGGTTTTGGGATGTTTTAT
The DNA here is from genome assembly GCF_057836705.1 of Virgibacillus carmonensis. Classification (NCBI taxonomy): domain Bacteria; kingdom Bacillati; phylum Bacillota; class Bacilli; order Caryophanales; family Bacillaceae; genus Virgibacillus; species Virgibacillus carmonensis. The sequence goes on from NZ_JBYQFJ010000039.1 coordinate 420, forward strand.
ATACTTTGCTATCGCTTATATCAGGAATAACTACAAAATTGTTAACCGCTAAAAAACATCACACACAAATGTAGATATTCAGGAAACGAGCGCTTTAACGTAATAAAGAAGCTCCCAGAAATTCATTATCGTGCCATTATGTGGAACAAGGAAAATCAATAGAAATATAAGGTTACATGATAAAATAGTGAAAAAGGACTGTGTCATATATGAAAGTTTCCTTAATTGTTGCAATGGATAACAATAGAGTGATTGGCAAAGAGAACGACATTCCCTGGGAGAATCCCGAAAGATTGGGAGTATGTAAAAAAACTACAAAGGGACACCCGATCATATTAGGCAGAAAGAATCTTGAATCAATAGGAAGGCCTTTACCTGAAAGAAGGAATATTATTCTGACCAGAGATAGTGATTTTCACTTTGATGGGTGCGAGGTTGCCCATTCAATCGAAGATGTCTTTGGGTTATGTAAAAATGAAGAAGAGATTTTCATTTTCGGTGGAGAACAAATTTATAATATGTTCTTGCCTTACGTTGAGAAAATGTATATTACAAAAATTCATCATGAATTCGAAGGAGATACAATTTTTCCAGAAGTTAATTTCAATGAATGGAAAGAAATATCAATTGAAAAAGGGGTTATGAATGACAAAAATCCTTATAACTACTATTTTCATGCTTATGAAAGAAATAATTTATTCAGCTAAAGGGCCATTTAATGCAAGAAGGGATGGATGATTTTTATGAAAGAAATTAAATCGAATTCTATCCAACCTAGTTTAAGGAAACTTTTATCATTTGCAACTTCTGAAAAGAATATCGAGCGAGAATATGATTTATATATCCAATCACCAGTTAGAAAATTGTATGGATATGGCTTTGAAAATGACATTTTGGGTTGCATAGGAATGGAATTTATAGATCCGAAACGTTGTGAAATAAAACATATCGCGGTATCTCCAAACCGCAGGGGCGAAGGTATAGGAAGTAAAATGATTAGTTTCATCAAATATAGACATTCATTATCTTTTATTTCTGCTGAAACGGATAAAGAAGCTGTGAATTTTTATAAAAGTTACGGATTCAACATAATCAGTTTAGGTGAAAAGTATTCAGGTGTGGAGCGTTTTCATTGTATTTTTGATAGTAAATAAAACTATGCTTATACAACAATCGGGCGCCTATCTGGAATAAAGGTCAGTTCTTATTTTTCATTTAGCCATTAATCGAGTGAAAATTTAAAATTAAACACCCATGCTTACTAACATTTTTTGTATAATGACATTATCGTAAGAGAAGGAACAACAGGAACCTTTAGGAAGGGATTAGAGGTTATTTTCAAAGCCTTTAAATTCTAATTGACGGCATTTGTTAGTGAAGTTACTTTATAATGTGTTTGAGTTACGTTTCAAATCCAGAGAGGGGACATGTACATGGAAAAAGTGTTGGTTTTTATTACAGACGGCTTTGCCGATTGGGAAGCAAGTTATGTGACCGCAGAGTTAAATAAACCTGGAACAGCATTTCAGGTTCAGACAATAGCTATTGACAAGGATCCTAAAGTTTCAATGGGTGGGCTGACTGTTCTTCCGGATTACAGTTTACAAGAATTTTCCTTAGGATTGGATTTTGTGATGCTGATTATTCCTGGCGGAACTGGATGGAGAGAAGAAAAAAATCAACAGGCAACGAAGCTTGTAGATTTTTGTTTTGAAAAAGACATACCGGTGGCAGCCATTTGTGATGCAACTACATTTTTAGGAAATCACGGATTCCTTGATCATCATAAACATACAGGTAATTCATTGCCTTATGTAAAAGAAGAGGCACCTAATTATCGAGGTGATGAAAAATATAAAGACGAACAATCTGTCAGTGATGGCCATCTTATCACAGCTAACGGAAGTGGAGCACTAGAATTTTCGAGAGATATTTTAAAAAAATTAGATGTTTTAGAAGGTGATGAACTGAAAGATTGGTATAGCTTATTTAAAAAAGGTTATTTTCCATCAGAATAACTGTCGATTGACAAGTTGTTTCAAAACTTCATTTTACTTATTCAACTGGGGGCAATTTATAGTTAAGGATTGATCCCTTCTTCCGAACGGGCGCGTTTGTGAAGTAACATAAATAGAAATAATCAAACTTTAAAACTTAAACTGCTGGAAAAATAAACCATTTTGTTCTTCTCCAAAATGGTTTATTTATTTTTCTCTCGATACTTTAGAAACCGAAAGTGGAACTAAAAAGGGAACAAAAATCGAACTAAAAAGGGAACGAAAATCCATAAAAACGGTGTTAAATTGTTAGTATCAGGAAGTTTTATAGATTTCCTATTTACTCTTTTCTTCATTGGAAAAGTGTATTTTATTTGGTTCATGGAGGGAGGTGTTCTGTTTGTCTAATGTCGAGAAAGCTGAAACTACCGGTGATTCTGTTGCTGAAAGAAGTGTCGTAGATGTAAAAAAGACAAAATCATCAAAGAAAAAAGGTACAAAACCTATAAAGCCTCAAGGCTATAAAGAATTTGAATCCTTGGCAAAAGGGATAATTGAATCTGATGGAGATTCCTATTATGAATGGCTTCATGGAAGACATCAAGAAATTATTTTGGATTTTAATCTATCCAACAAAAACCAAATTGCAGAAGTTGCAAACAAGGGAGAGTGAAAATAGATGCAAGATGCTATTCAAACGATAACGAACATTACAGATGGAATAAAGCCGGTTGCACCTGTCTTAGCAGGGCTAGTATTAGTCGTTATTGGACTGCTTTGGACATTCGCAAAAGACCCACAAAAGAAGGAAATGTATACGGGTTGGATGGTAAATGTTGCAATCGGATTTGGGATTGTGTTTTTATCGGCTAGCCTTGTCAGCTGGTTAGGAGGTAGAGTAGTCGGATTTTAAAGGAGGGAATAGGATTGGTTACAAAACGATAGGATATTTTGTGAGTTATTTTCCATCATGGTGGAGTTAGTAGCCTTGAAATTGCCCTAAGGAACCATTAAGCCATATTGGTATGTTTCGAGGACTTGAGGGTGAGATCAGTGAGGAATTTGAAGTAGAAAATGTTGTTAATATAGGCTTTGCTTTATTAAGGGAAGCGTAAAGGAAACACTAATTATTTCTTTTTAACTTTTTTGGGGCTCCCTAATGGGAGTCTTTTATTTTTGGAGGGAGGATGAGGACAATTTCTCAAGAACAAAAGTTTACGAATAAGGAATTTAAAGCCTTTGCAAAACGTTTTGACCAGGTATTGGGAGCATCGACTAATAAACCATTTCCTTTGTTGTTAGAGGAAGAGCAGTTGAAGCAGTTATTCGATGATGTACATCCACAAGTTACAACTGGGTTTTATGCAGAAATAGAGAATATTATTCATTCTGTGCAAACTGGTTACGTAACAATAGCTTATAGAATTCAAGATGGTTTATTGAAGTTGCAGGACAAAAATCAGAACAATAAACTGAAAAAAGGACCGCATCCTGAAAGTGGGGAAACGGAAGAAAACTATCTAAAAGTCCAAACAAAAACATGGTTAGGCAAAGTAGAAAACTTTGGGAGATTCATAAACTATGTTTTATCTGATTATCGCTCCATGAGGAAAGAACGAATTAAAGCTATCGTGGTTAGAAATCAATGTTATCAAGAGTATGAACGATACTTATTTGATGAAATTGCTAAGACTGCTGGTTTTTCAGCAGCATATGACGTACATGAAAAAGTAATGCATGCATTTTATTATAAGTTTGATGACAAGTTGTTTGATGGGATTGTTTTAGACTCAGACGAGTTAATTGAATCACATGTCATACTTGCAGCATTGCGTGATTACAGCATCACGGATGAAAAAAAGGGTGATACGCATGGAAAAGCAAAGCTCGTATAAAAAACTTGTTTTCCAAAGCATTGAAAATGCGTTAAGTGAATTGAATGCAGAAGATAAGGGACATTACTATATCTGTAGCTGTCCAGAATGTCATCAACAAGAAGCGTTTATATATAAAAATAATGTCAGGTATATTCAGTGTAACCGTGAAAATCATTGTGGATCACGGATGATGCTGCAATATCAAGAAAAAGAAAATGAATCACTCCCAGACAGGAAACATGTAAGGTCATATGAGAATCTATCAACGGAGCAAAAAGAGGCATTAACATGGGCAACACGGATATTTGAATTAGGGAAAAAGAGCTTAAAAAGTCCGACACTTGATGAAGGTCATCGTGGACTATCTAAAGAAGTAACACGGAGGTTTATCGTAGATCTGCAAAACCCTGCCATTGTTCAACACCTGTTCCATAAAACAGAATCACTACTAGGTAAGGATTATACGGATAATGAATGGATGTGTAATAGGAACTTGATATTTCCATTGTATGGTAAAAATGATTCTTTAGATCGCGTGTTGTTGCGTTCCAGTCTTGACCCTACTATTGAACCGAAAGAAATACAGGTAATCATGAATCCCTCTAAAGAAACGAGGGATTTTTTTACGGATATTCCCAAACAAGCAGAAACGGTGGTTATTAGTGAATCCATTTTAGATGCATTATCCTTTCGTGAGGTTGATGAAACGGTAGGTATTCTTGCTTTAACGGGGGCTTCAAAGACAAGAAAACTAACAGAGTATCTACAAGAACATAAAGAGGAATTGACTAACAAACACATTCTTTTAGCTCTTGATGATGATAACGCAGGATTGAAAGCAACCCGTACCATGTTAGACGTCATTGAAAATAGAGGTATAGGTGCAAGTTGGGATGTTTTTGATTATTCTCCCGCATGTAAAGATGCCAATGAGAATTTGCAAAAAAAACGTTCTGAATTTGAGAAAACCTATTATGAGAAAACGGATCAGGTCAAACTAGAAAAAGAAAAGGTGATGGACGGTTATGAACGATAAACCTATATTGGAGAAATTGACAGAACCCAAGATATTAACGCTGTTCGTTATTGTTGCAGGGTTCATTTCTTTTTTTGTGGCCAATTTTCTTTTGCATTTTTTGCAACAAGTACTTCACTTGATTGAGGGGTTTTCCAAAAATCCTGATAAAATTTTCATTGAAACTTTCAAGATAGATTGGCATTATTTCTTCAACTTTCAAAAAGATTGGATAGAGTTTTATGTTGGTTTTTATGTGTTGGTTGGTATTAGTGTATTAAGGTTTTTGTATAACTTGAAAACAAATTATCAAAGCCTTAACCAAGGGCAACATGGAACCAGTGAATTTGAGGCAGTTAAACAATTAAAGAAGCAATATAAAATCATACCTGCGTCAAAGGATATATATGAAGGAAAAGGAGGGACCATTGTCGCTGCTCTACAAGAAAAAGCAAAATCGTACCGGCTTCTGATTGATGAAGGTGCAGTTCATACGATGGTTATTGGACTTACTCGCTCTGGTAAAGGGGAAACCTTTGTATTCCCAATGATTGATGTACAAAGCAGGGCAAAAGACAAACCTTCGCTCATAATAAATGACCCGAAAGGTGAGCTCGCAGGAGCTTCTTATGAAACGCTTATTGAACGAGGGTATGAGGTGCATGTCTTTAATTTAATCCAACATCATATGGGAATGGGATTCAATCCATTACAGCTAGTTATCGATGCATGGAAAAAAGGTGACACAAGTTTAGCACAACAATATGCAAACAGTGTTGCCTTTAGTTTGTACAATGACCCAAATGTTAAAGATCCATTCTGGTCAAACAGTGCAAAGTCACTGGTAACAGCTATCATTCTGGCAGTAGTAGAGGATGCAGTCAAAATAGGTAAAGAAGATAAAGTTAATATGTACTCGGTTGCCAAGTTCCTTTCGACAAAAGGTAGCGATAATGATAATGAAGGAAATAATGCATTAGATGACTTTTTCCAGGCACGAGATGAAAACAATCCTGCACGTTCTATGTATGCAACTAGTAATTTTTCAACAGGTAATACAAGGGGTAGTATTTTTACGGTAGCAATGGATAAGTTGCAAATATTTACACTAGAGCCGAACGCCAAACTCACGGGATATAACAGTTTGATTTTAACGGATGTTGGCTTTGGTGACAGACCAGTGGCAGTGTTCATGGTCACACCGGATTATGATGAATCGAATCATGTATTAGCAAGTATTTTTGTGAGTCAGTTATACCGGGTCAATGCAGAAAAAGCAACGATGAGTGTCAATGGGAAAATGAAAAGACATGTGCACTTTTTACTTGACGAGTTCGGGAACATGCCAACTGTAGAAGGGATGGCAGGAATGGTAACAGTAGGGGCTGGACGTGGATTTCGTTTTCATTTAATCGTGCAATCATATTCGCAGATTAAATCAGCATATGGTGAAGAATCCGAAACTATTATCGGGAACTGTTCCAATCAAATCTATATTCTCACGGAGGATAAACAAACAGCCGAGCAATACTCCTCTTTAGTTGGTGTTAAAACGATTACGGATGTTGGCCGAAGTGGTCAATTTCATTCATTTGGTAAATCCCATAATGAATCTACGAAAGAGCGTCCGTTATTGACACCAGATGAACTGATGCGCTTGCGGGAAGGGCAATCTATAGTGGTACGAGTGAACAAACGTCAGGATAATAAACGAAGAAAGATAGTACCAAAACCAATTTTTAATCATGGTGTTACAAGCCATCAGTTTCGATATCAATATCTAGCGGAAGACTTCGATAATCGTAATTCTATATTAAGTTTACCGTTAATGTCTGAGAGTTATCATAATCTTCAACTGAACAACATGATATTTTCCGCAAAATCAGAAGATGACCTGTACTTACGAATGGTAGATGTAATGGGGAGAGATGCTTTTTTAAAATTAAAGCGCATTATTAAGCTAGCCGAAAATACAGAGCCTGACTCCTTTGCGTATGAAACAGCTATGGAAGATTGGTCATTCCTGCACTTCATGAGTTATATTGTTCATCATCCTGATATCAAAGTCATGCACCTTAAAGTATTAGAGAGCGTTCGTTTTTACTTACCAGAGAAAAGTGTGATGGATGAATGGCGTTTCAAAGTTTCAGAGGCTATTGAACAAAAAGAAAAAAGGGTTAGAGAACAAGAAGAAAGTGAGCAGGAATCATCAACCGAAATAAAAGAGGAAGAAACTCATGAAGAAATATTGCGTAAAAAAGCAATGCCATAAAACAGGGGGGAGAAAAGAATGACAGAATATCGAGTAGATTGGAAGATAATAGAAGAACTAGCCATTTTGAATGAAAGTCAAGCAGGGTGGAAAAAAGAATTCAATATCATTAGTTGGAATGGGGATGATCCTAAGTATGATGTACGTTGGTGGAATCCAGAAAAAACAAGGATTGGAAAAGGGTTTACCTTCACGGAAGATGAATTATTTTTATTAAGTGAAGTAATTGATGAAATCCCCAAAAGGGCAACTAGGAAAAGGTGACTATTTCCATAGACAAATGGAATTGCTATACTGGTACTAAACTTGAACGGAGTTGATGCCAAAGTATGCGAAAAATATTTGTAATCAGTTTATTACTATTTTCATCTATGTTGGTTTTAAGTGCATGTAATGATGGCGAAGCAAAGAAAAGCGAAGTAGAAACTCCTGAAAAGCCTAAAGTTGGGTTAAATGAAATAACCTTAGATGAAATGGTTACGAAGAAGAATAATAATGAAGCATTTTATCTGTTGATGTTTAATGCAGATCAAAAGGACGTTAAGAAATCGAAACTTCTTGAAGCCTATGATAAAGCATTAAAACAACATGATATGACAACCTTCTATTTGAATATTAAAGATGCTGATGAAACGACAATATCCAGTCTAGAAAAAACCTATGATAATAGGGGAAGTCTTCCTACTCATTCACCTTTTGAACAAGGTGGATTGGTTTTAGCAAATGATAGTCAAATAGTTTCTCCGTTAGAATATAAAGGAGAAGTTAATTTCTTAAATTCAACAATTCAGAGTAAAGCAGATGAAAAAGGAAACTTTTTAGATGATAAATTGTCTGGTGAAATCGAAAAAGTAATTCAATTTAATCTTGACTATGTTAAAGAAAAAGAAGTTGACTTAACGTATTAAGAAAATCGAAGAATTAAACAGGACTCTACCATAATGGTGAGTTCTTTTTTTATGACAAAAAGGAGGGGAATATATGAATGAAGAATCCTTAAAAAACTTATATGAAGATTTAGGCTCCATATTGGATTTAAGCAGCGGATGGCTTTATGATGACCTCCTACGAAATATTGGGTGGGGAATCATTCAAATATTAATATGGTTAAATGATTGGATTGAAGATGTCGCAACCACGGTTGTCACGATGAACGGGCTTTATGAAAGTCCAGCTATGGAACATTTCATCGATGTGTTGCAACCTTTTGTTATTGGATTGTTTGTTGTATCAATTATGGTGCTAGGATTTCAATTTATGTTAAATAAAATTGAAAAACGAAATGAAGTGTTAATGAATATATTAGTCGCTGTCAGTATTATTGTTGTCATTCCAAACTTAATGGGTATGATGGATGACTTGTTGGAGACAGGGTTGAATGAATTAGATAAGCCCGGTAGCCTTTCAAAAAATGTGTTAAAAAGAAATATAGCGGATGTGATGTATTATGTAGAGAGCGATTTTAACTACGCAAGTGGGTTACAAAAAGACGAAGTTTCAGGAGATGAGAACACACTTCCTCAACCTCCACACCCAAGGACCAAAGATGTTGGGACAACGGACTATACCTTTGGGAATCAGTTAGAGAACCCTGATACTATTGAAGTGAATGAAAAATTAGACGTGTATGAAGCAGAGGGTTGGTTTAGTTGGACATCAGAAGAATGGGTTAATGAACTAAAAAACAATAACATGATTGGTTATAGATTTTTAACAAACCGGCTTGTTTCAACAGGAAATGGTGGTACAAGAATTGAGAAACTAAATGAAAACACGGTACCAGCTACAAAACTTGGACAACAAAGTTATTATAGGTATCATGTGAATTGGGGAATTGTGATAGCCACTTTAGCGGTAACTGCTTTTGCATTGGTGATAACTACGATTAAAATTGGTCGTGCTATGTTTGACTTGGCATTTCATCAACTTTTTGTCATGTTTACCGCTGCGACTGACCTTACTGGTGGTCAACGATTAAAGAAAGCATTGACGGAAATTGCAAGTACTTTTGCAGTCATCTTTGTCATGATGGTGTTGTTGCGTATTTTTATCATCTATGCCCAATGGGCGAATGATCTTGAACGTCATATTGGGATTATTGGTACTATCCTCTTATTAATTGCTGGGGCTTGGGCGTTAATTGATGCCCCTGATATTGTACAGCGATCGCTTGGTATCGATGCAGGATTGCGTTCCGGTTGGCAAGCCATGATGGGTGGTTATGCTACTGCTAAAATGGCAAGCGCAGGCGCTTCAACTGTAGGGAAGTTTACTGGTGGAGTAGCAAAATCAGGTGGTAAAGTAGCAGGCGGTTCAATAGCTACTGGCGTAGGTTTGTCAAAAGGGTTACGCGGGCAAGGTGGTAGTATGAAAAATAACTCGCATGTGAAGCCAATGCCTTCATCTGGTAAAGCTAATGAAGCAACCAATCCTGAGGAACGTCAATTTTCTACAGATGCTAGTAAATATATGAATGGAAAGCAGTCAGAAAGTCTCTCAACAGTAGGAAAGGGTCAACCAACGAGTAACCCTCCAAACCGAAAAGCCTCAATACCCACGCAAGTTAAACGGGATCAAGGGGTTCCATCTGGTCATCAAACGACTAATGGAGAAATTATTGTTCCAAATTCCATTGAGGCTCCAAGAACCAATAGTAATGGTGGAGCACATGTTGGTAGTCCTTCTCCTTCACCATCAGGGAATACAACGTATGGTAAAGAACGTGATGGAACCTTCCCGACACAAGATAGTAGAGAACAACAACCACGGATGCCGCTAAAGGTTGGACACATCCAATCAACACCGAAGCACACGTTGATTGGAGGAAATCGGACTGTACAACGTGCTAGTCATTTCTTATCACGAGCACATAATACGGGATATGATATAGGGCAAAAAGCACAAAAGGTTAGACAAAGAAGCATTAATAAAAATGGTGAAAAGTCTTCAGAGAAAGGATTGAGGAACCATGAAGTACGAGATTCCGAAAGAGATTAAAACCAAACCGAAAATAATCGGATTAGAAATGAGAGAACTAGTCATGTTATTGATTAGTTCTTTTCTCGTTTTAACTATGCTCCTTGAGTTGGTGCATAGCGTGTTTATGGTACCTTACTTTGCTGTTGTGATAGTAGTCATGATTTTCCTGTTCTTGCCTTCTGGTCATAACCCGAAAAAGAAAAACTATGAGTCATTAATTTTATTGTTTAGACACAAAAGAAATGTGTATCATGCTGTGGATGTGCAAAAGCAACAAAATAAAGCCTTGCACAAAAAGGAAACGTCATCGAGAGGGGGATTTCATTTCAAATGAGCCATGCAGAAAAAATTAATACAGAAGAACAATCAAAGGATAATGTAACACCGTTTAAGAAGGTAGAACCTGCTACCCAAAAGAAACAAAAAGAGTCTAAGGTTAAGAAACTATTCACGAAAAAGACGAAGAAAAAACCAAAAAAACAGGAAAAGTTATTACGTCAAACACCAGACATTCTTCCGTTCTTACAAATTCATGATGATTATATTCAACTGAAGGAGGGGGTGATGGATATACTGCAAATTCATACGAAAAACATTCATGCGCTTAATCAAACAGACTTAGAGTATTTGTTGTTGACTCGGGCTCGATTTCTACGAAGCTATTATGGTGCATATAAAGAAATTGTTATCAACTTCCCCGCGAGTACAGAAACACAACGGGCATACTGGCTGAAAAAAAAGGGGGAAACCAACAATCCAATCCGACTTCAATATATCGATCAAAAAATTTATGAGTTTGATTTTTTAGAGAGGGAACGATCCAACAGGGAGTTCTTTCTCTTTATTTATGCAAAAGATAAGGAACAATTACTTGATCGAAAAACACATATCATCCGAGGGATGCAACAAGCATTCCCTGTCAAGAAACTACCTAAAATAAAAAAACAAAATGTATTATTTCTGTTAAACAATCAAAATACGAAACTATAAGAAAGGGTGATACACATGAGGTTATTAAAAAAACAGACAACAGTTGAACTAGAATCGGAGAAAAAAACAAAACGTCCGCAATTAGATAAAGATTTCCTTACTGCTATTCAACCGCAAGGGGGAATAGCGTTCAAAGATAAATATATAAAAAAAGGAGATGGATACGAAGCATGTATTCATGTTTGGGAATATCCTTCAACTGTGAATATGTTATGGCTGGATAAACTCATGTCTATGTATGATGTAACGGTCGTAACGGATGTTGCGACAATGGATAAAGATGAAACCATTAGTTCCATTAATAAAAGCATGGTTGAACAAGATTTGCGGTTTCGAAGTGCAAAACAAGAGTCTGAACGAATGGATGCCCAACGTGGCTATAAAGAAATGGAAGAATTATATACCCAAATTAGTGAAATGGGGGAAGTCATTAAACTCATTCATATACGATTGTTTGTTGCTACTCCAACTATATGGGAATTAGAAAAGAAAATCGAGACAACGATTTCGAATCTTAATTCATATGGGTTTAAAGGTCAGGTTTTTCTTAATGAATCGTATTGGGAATGGCAGTCTTTATTTTTGCCTTATGAACAATTACTTTCCCTTCAAAATAAACGAGAGGGCAGGGGGATGCCTGCCATTACATTTGCCTCTGGATTGCCGTATCACTTTTCCGAATTAAATGACCGGAACGGAAGTTATTTAGGTACATCGTTTACAGGTGGAAACGTGTTATTTGATTTGTTTCATAAAGATAAACTTCGACGGTTCTATAATGCAGTAGTTGTTGGAACCATGGGTGCTGGTAAATCAACAACCTTGAAAAAGTTGATGATGGATAATGAGGCACGTGGTAATTTCATTCGTGGTTTTGATGTAACGGGTGAATTTTCAACACTCGTAAAAGCACTGAGTGGGCAAACCATTAGTTTAGATGGAAGTGATGGTGTGATTAATCCATTACAAATATTCCGTACAGAAGATAATAACAATCGAAAGAAAGATGAAGAATTAAGTTTTATGCAGCATTTATCGAAAGTGGCAACCTTCTATAGATTTCTGGCAGGGAATCCTTCGCCGGAAGAGATGGAAGAATTTAAGAAGGTGTTACGTGAGTTTTATGAGTCGCTTGGTTTTACAGAAAAGATACAGACGACGGGTATTACAACACTAGAAAATGAAGCGTATCCAATCTTTAGTGATTTTTTATTATTCATTCGTGACCAACTTTATCAACACGCAACTAAACGAGATATACGCCCGGAATTAACCAGGTCACGCATTGGACGCTTAGAAAAAATTGAATTAGTGATTGATAACTTAGTAAACAGCTTTGCTTATCTATTTAATGGGCATACCACGATTCCTGATATTACGAATGAACAGGTCATTTTCTTTTCCATCCGTAATCTTACTGGATTAGAAAAAAGTGTATTTAATGCACAAATGTTTAATGCATTAAATCTAATATGGGATAATTTAATTCAAATTGGAGCTTCTCAAATGAAATATATGTATGAGGATGAATCTTTTGATGTAGACGAAGCAACTCGCTTTTTAGTCATTATTGATGAAGCACACCGAATGGTAAATGCGGAAAATATGTTAGCTGTTTCGTTCTTAACGGATTTTGCACGTGAAGCACGTAAATATTTTGGTGGAATGATACTAGCAAGTCAATCCATTCGAGATTTTGTACCTGATCATTCCGACACGGAAACCGTAACCAAAATTCGGACATTGTTTGAATTAACCCAATACAAATTTATTATGCAACAGGATTCGAACACACTAGATGCGTTACGGACTATTTTTGAGGGGCAAATGACCGATAGCGAATTAGAACAAGTTCCTCAACTGCAACAAGGAGATTGCCTATTAAGTATTAGTGGTGTTGGGAATTTAATGTTATCCATTGAAGCGTCCGAAGAAGAATTAGCACTCTTTCAAGGAGGGTTGTAAAATGGAAAAAAGATTACTTTATAAATACATCTTTTTATTGCTTATAGCTCTGTGTGTTGTTGTCGTTTATTTCATGAAATGGATGGCAGATGACGAAGACAAGAAAAGCCCAGGGGAACTATTCAAAGAAACCGAACAAACGGAAGAAAAACCAACAGGACTAGACGAAGAAAAAATAAATACGGTATTGGATGAAGAACTCGGTTCATCCAAAGAGAAAAAAGACACCGAATCCAAGCCAAAAAAAGAACAAACGGAAAAAGATACCTCACGAACAGAAACTAGTTTAGAAGATGAATATATTCAACAGTTTGGTAAAACAGCAGTGCATAAAGCAAAAGAGCAAGCCAAGACAGGGATTGCTTTATATTTGATGCAACTAACAAATTGGGAGAGGTGGAAGGATGTTGTCACATCTAGTTATTTAAAAAAAGTGAAACCGGACATAGAAAAAACATCTTCACATGTGAAACGAAATATTGAGAAGATCGAATTATTTGCTTCCGAATCCACATCTGATCAAGAGATGGTATTTGGAGCTTTCGCAACATGGTATGTAACGTCAAATGTAAAAGTAACCAATAAACCAATGCAATTGCATTACATTACATTAACCAAAAAGGATAGTAACTGGTTGGTAGCAAACATCATTATCCCAACTAAAAATATGGAAGGCAAATCCTAATAATGAAAAAAGCTTTGGGGATTGTCAAAGCATTAATCAAGAAAAAAATGATGCTTTGGGTTGGAGGTTTAATTGGAGTAAACACAATAACAATTGGGTTTATTGGACTAATTTTATTGACGTTGCTGCTTGCAATAATTGGCGCAATAAGTGGGAGTGTGGACCATCAACATTCGAAACAAGATTCGCTTGATGGAGGTAGTTATGTTTGTTCTCTAACAGGAGAAATAAATAAAGAAAAGTGGAATAACATTTTCAAAAATAAACAACGTTCGGGTGCGTTGAAAGGGTATGGGGATGAAATAATAGCCTTATCTAAAGAACGTGACATTGACCCCGTACTATTTGCTTCAATTGCTATGCATGAGACTGCTTGGGGCAAATCAGATGTAATACGCAATAAAAATAACCCAGGTGGATTAATGAATCCAAATGGAAGTGGGTTGTATGTTTTTGATACATTGAATGAAGGTTTAGAGTCTATGGCACTCACATTACACAATCGAATTATTGTAGATGGATTGGTTACAATTGAAAAACTAGGTAGTGTATATGCACCGATTGGTGCCGAAAATGACCCAAATAATTTAAACATTCATTGGGTTCCCACTACCAAAGAAATAGTTGGAAAGTTTGGTGGACTGACCATGAATTGTAAACCAGTTGATCAACCAGACATGGAACTGATCGGAAATAAATCATGGGTTTCACCGCATACCAAAATGATTACATCAGGGTTCGGTTATCGTGGTGGATGTGGAAATTGTACTTCTTTCCATAAAGGTATTGATATTGCTTCTAGTGGTATAAAGGGTACGCCAATTACTGCCTTTGCAGATGGGGTTGTTACAATAAGTGGTTCCTATGGAACAACTTTTCCTTCAAGTCTTGCACATATGGGAATAGGTTATGGATGGTATGTGGAGATTGACCATGGGAATGGGTTGCGTACTAGGTACGCTCATATGATTAAAAAAGGTGTACCGATCGGTACCAAGGTAAAAGCAGGTGATGTGATTGGCCAGGTGGGATCAACGGGTTCTTCAACAGGGGCCCATTTACACTTTGAGATACAGGTACAAAGTAAAAAAGTTGACCCGCTGCCATATGTCAAACCGTTTTTAACAACGAATTAGGATGAAAAAGAAAGGGGTGTATGTTGCTTGAAAATGAAATTAAATCGGGGGACAGAAAATAAAATATACATCGTTGTGATGGTTGTAGCCGGACTATTGTTGGGTGTATTTTTTACGTCTAAATTATGGATGTATGATGATGAACCAATCATGCAAACACCATTTAATGAATCGATTGCAGGGTTAGACCAAACAACATTCATTCTCCGAAGTTGGGAATATAACCCGGAAAATAAATTAATGGAAGTGACATTAGAAAGCGTTCATATAGGTACAGATGCTGTAAAGCCTACCTTTTCTTTTCAAGCTGAGGGAAAGAATTCTAATGAAAATTATCCAGCAAATTTAGTTTACAAATCGGATAATACAATGGTTATTCAAATTCAAGAGGTACCGGAAAGTTACCGAATCATTGGCCTATTTGTAACGGAAATTCGTAATAAAAAGATATTAGAACAGGAATTTAAAAAACAAATGATAAACGAAAGTGATCTTGCAACTGCTGCCGGTGATGAAATAAAAGAATCGGACTTGCCAGCACCTGCTGAAAAAATTATTGTTGGTGATTACCGAAGAATTGATGTGAATAAATCACTGAAAACGAAAACAGATGATGCCTATAGACGAGAAGCCATTGTTGCTGAAATGAAACGTATTAAACAAAAAATCACACTAAACATCGAAGAAAATATTCCATTACAGGAAGAATTAATGGCAACATTAAAAAGAGAAATTAAAGCACTGAAAGAAGAAATGGAATATGAAACGGAAGAAGAAAAACAGGAAACAAAGAAACAAATTGACCAAAAACAAAATTCAATCAACGAAGCAAAAGCAGAAATGAATAATCGGCAATTGCAGATTAAAGAGCTTCGAAAAAAATATAAAAATCGTGAAGAAAAACTAGATGCAATGACACAATCAGAAGCGAAAAAAGAATCAAATATATCGGAAGATGGTAAAAAGGAAAGCGACAAAAAGGATGAAAGGAGGCAGAAAAAGTCAGGTGAATCCTCATTCGAAAAGGATGAGGAAAGTAGTTGAAAAGCAGAATTTAAGTAAACAAAACCTATATAAGACCTATATATTAGCATATATGAAACCTATATAAATGACTTGAAAAATGCATGTCACTGGAAAACTAGGCTCTGCCTAGTCCATCACGGTATGTGATGGCACTTTCCCCTTATCCTGTTCTTCTTCAACATTCCTTGTACTTTCGTATAGGGAATTTCTTATATATCCAAGGCTATGATATGTCTTTGGATTGATGAAAAATTGAATGATGATTGTTTATGAGATAAAGCATTTGAATAAATGAAAGGATGTATTCAAGTTGGACATTAAAATACGTAACTTAGATCCTGGAGCAATGAAAGTTTTAACTGATGTAGCAAAAAAAAATAAAATGTCACGAAACGAGTTGTTAAAACACCATATAGAGGATTTAGCAATGTTTGATGGGATTAAGCGAAAGGAAAAAGAACTGGATGGAACATTGGGGAGGGTAGCTGATGCCCTAGAAATAACCTATAAACGATTGAGTGGTTTGGAGGAACAAACCAAAAAAATGTTCTTGTTGCTAGTTGTTTTATTGGATGTTGATCTAGAAGAAGTTGATGATTTTTTAAAGCGTGCTTTTGATTAAAAGATTATAAAACGATGAATGAAAAAAGTATATTTGCGGAGGTAATTCCAATGAAAAAGAAAGGTTCCTATTTCTTATTAGCCCAAGAAACAAAGGATAGAATACAAATAATTACAGAAGAAAAAAATGTCTCTCAAGCAGATGCAATTACGCTTACAGTTGACGGGTATTTTGTTGAGCGAGCAGAGGAACATGCAATTTTAAAGCAAACATTATCTGACCTACTTGATGAAAAATTAGAAACCATGCAGGAACAAGTAAGTCGTCTACAGGTAATGGGCAATGTTATTGATCGGGATATAAAAATTATTCTTGAATTTATGAATCATTACTATTTGGTGAATAATTTTAAACACTTCATTACAACGGAAGAGCACAAAACAAAGGGAATGGAACAAGCAGAACAATTAATACAAAAACGTATACAAAAGCAACGGAAAAAGAAATTAGATTGGGAGCAACGAAAGAAATACAAAGAAAATAAAGAAGGGTAGGAATAAAAAATGAGCCCTGCGGTTGTGTTACGAAGTAAATTTGTTATGCCACAATCTAATACCTTTAATGACTATATTAATTATATTGACAGAGACGCTGCGAAAGTAAAACAACATATTGAAGTGAACCAATCATCCAGGGAAATGGATGATTTTCGTGTTTATTATGACTTCATGGACTATATGGATGATGACGAGAAGCAAGGTGAATTATTCACTCGGTATGCGGATGGTGTAGACGCAAAACAGAAGCAAGATATAAAAAAGAAGTTTAAGGTAGCACAGCAAAATGGCTCTCCAATGTGGCAAGATGTGATTAGTTTTGATAACGATTGGTTAGCAAGACAAGATCTATATTTTCCGGAAACACATCAAGTAAATGAAAGCAAAATACGAGATATTATCAGGGGTACAATGAATGATGTTCTGAGATCAGAGGGCATGGAAAAGTCGGCAGTCTGGACTGCATCATTGCATTACAATACAAACAATATTCACGTTCACATTGCTTCGACAGAAACATATCCCACACGTGATAAAATAACCGTTTATGATAAGGGCAAGGATGAATGGCAGGAACAATATCGAGCAAAACGAAAGCCAAAAACATTGGATAAAATGAAATCGAAGGTTGCCAATATGATTCTGGATAGAAGTCAGGAACGAAATAAAATTGATGGATTGATTCGAGGAACAGTGCGAGAAAAAAAGGATAACATTGTCGAGTTATCTTCCTACCGAAAAACACGAAAGTTATTTTTGAAGGGCATGGAGAATCTTCCTAGTGACCGAAGACAGTGGAAATATGGGTATCAATCTATTAATGAAGCAAGACCTTATATTAATGAATTAACAGATGTCTATTTAAACAAATTTCATAAAGATGAGATGGAAGAACTGCAAAGTCAACTTAATCAAGAAGTCCAAGTTATGAAAGAAATGTACGGAGAAAATAGTGATTATGATTCGTATAAACAAACAAAACTAGATGATTTAAAGAAACGAATGGGTAATGCTATTCTTTCCGAAATGCGTGTGTATGATAAGGAAGAAAAAGAGTTGACGATTCAACTTCAAATGAAATTCAAGCAGCGGAAAACACCTGGTGGAAGTGGATTTCAGAAAAATTCCTTTCCTCCTAAAAGATCCTTTTCTAACTTGAATTACTCGATGGTTCAATTAACTGGTGTTTTACGAAAAACATTTCAGGAACATGAAAAGGAAAGAAATATTGATGAATTTGACCGTATGATGGATGGATATGAATAGAAAGGAGTCGGTGTTTGGTGTAAACATTTATGACAAAATTTCTGTTAATCAAGTACAAGTTGTTGATCAGTATGGGGTTGTTACCTTTTTGATGATTGGAACACTGAAAGGATGATAAAGATGGATTTATACGTAAATGGAGAATATAAAATGGTAGAGGTTGGCTTAGTTAAGGAATTTAAGGATTTGAGTGTTCTGTTTGTTGTGAAAGATAAAGAGGTGGAAGTTGAAGTGGATGAGATGACGTTAGATGTTATTCAAACGATTTATCGTACTTCTGAATATGCACTCATCCCAGTTGATCTTCAAACTAAGACCGTTATTTTATACGGGGAGGAAGTAAAATAACATATAAATTAAACGAAATATAGGGCTCCTTAACGGGAGTCCTTTTTTTAATTCCATAGAAAGGATGATAAAGATGGCAAAGAAAACATGGGAACAAAAACGTGAACAGGTGAAGCAATTAACAGATAAAATGGACGAATCCATTAATCATTATTTTGAAACTCCCGAACAAATGGATGAAATGATGGGATTTTTATTAAAGTTTTATAACTATTCACCACGAAATTCTGCCTTAATTCAAAATCAATTCCGTGGTGCACAAGCAGTTGGAAATTATAATTTCTGGAAGGAAAAAGGATTCCCGGTACTAAAAGGAGAAAAGGCAATTAAAATCCTTGTACCTAACAAAACAGCACCAAAATTTAAAACGAAGGATGGTAAATGGAAAAGCGTTAAATACGCAACCGAAAAAGAACACGAAAAGATTGAGAAGGGAGAACTTGAAAAACAGATAAGTAAACTTTATTTCTCTGTAGGAAACGTGTTTGATGTGAGTCAAACGAGTGCAAAAGCAAGTGATTTGCCTGATATATTTCCGAATAAATGGCTAGAAGGGGATGTAGCGAATTATTCAACGATGATTGCAAGTATGCACCAAATTGGTCATGATATTGGAGTTACCATTGGAGAACCTTTAGAGGAACTGGGATCTGCAAAAGGGGCTTTTTATCATGGATTAAATAGGAATAAAGAGCATATAGGACTAAATCCACGAAACGGAGAATTGCAAAATATAAAAACATTATTGCATGAACTAGCACATGCAAAGTTGCATAATCCGAAACATATGAATCATCATTTATCATCGGTGGAAAAGGAATTTCAAGCTGAAATGACTGCCTACGCGGTTGCATCCTATTTTGATATAGATACCAGTGACCATTCATTGGGCTATTTAGCAAATTGGACGCAAGATAAAGAGTTGAAAGAAAAATCAAAGCTGCTGCATGATGTAAGAGAAGCGGCAATGGAATTTATTGATATAATTGAACCAGAGCTTGTAAGGGAACGTGATAAAATGAATGAGAGGGAACAGAAACTTGGTAATGTTAAAAACATTGTATTGTTCGAATATGGTGCTCTATCAGACATTAACAAACATCAAGTTTCCATAAAAGAATTGAAAAAAATTGCTGTAGACAATAAGGTAGATGCAATTAACTTTTTTAAACATAGAGCTAATTCATTTAGTTTAAAAGATAGTCTAGTGAAAATCGATGCTTTAGAATCCGATTCAATGAGTGATAAAGACTATTTAATAACATTTAATGAAGTATTTAAAGAAAACTTTACCGCTTTGGATAAAAATGAAATAGAAAAACCACATTTATTAATACAATGGTCGGAAGCTTCGGAACTGCATGCCAATGATTTGCTATCTTTTGGAGAAGGTAATGCAAAAATGGAGGGTTTAGAAGAGAAATATCAAGATGAATTAGGATATTGTAAAACTAGGTATCATGTAGTCTTTCCGGAGCAGATAATCGGAAATAGCGGATTGTCGGTAGTTAGTATGGATAGATTAGATATCGGTGATAACATGTATGTTAATCCTCGTCACCATATCCGAAAAGAAGGTAATCTATCAATCAAATGCCAGGACGAATTGGATAATGAATATCAAAACTTTCTTCTTAAGGAGGAGGATAAAGATATAAATGATTGGCTTTATGGAAAGCAATCTGGAAATGAATTATATTGGTATGAAATGCTTTATCGTCCTGTTTCACTTGGGTGCCAACCCAATGGTATTGTGGAATTTGATGATGATAAAGGGAAACATGGAATTGTTGCTTACGATAGGGAATTATCTGACAACGAGCTAATAGATTATGAGATGAATAAATGGGAAGAGAAAACGAACAAGAAGCTACTGAAGCAGGAAATGGAGATGTAGGATTTCTATCAGGAGTCCTTATAAACTACATTAGGTAGAGTTATCTGATATTTTAGTTGTTCATCAATTTGTTGTGATCAAGCAACCCCTAATAGCAGTAGAAGTCCTAAGTGTAAGTATTGTAAAGATAAGCGTTAAAAGATTACTGAGAGAATTGGTTAATTAAGAGAAAAACCGAAAAGTAAGGAGGAGTTAAATGGATGAGAAATATTCTTTAAATGCAGAGACATTAAATTTCATAATAGAGTTTGAAAAAACAGTTCCGAATGGGAAACAATACTTAAATAAAGAATTAGTAGATCTATTTAAACGATCTTCGTATCATAAGAGCGTTTTTATTCATATATAGAAAATGCTATTAATAAATCTATTTGGTATGCCATTAAACGGAGTGAGAAGTGGGAATTTACTAAAAAGGGATTATATACAAAGAAGTACGGATAAAAAGGAAAAAGAATTGAACTTATAGTTCTCTTGCGAATACGTATATATATTATTTGAAATGGTTGGATGATTTTGAACAAATCAGATCTTTATATATTTGTAACATATAAATTTGGATGAGAACATAGAAGGGTTATTGTAAAACATTAGTATTAAAGTGAGAAATGGAGAAAGGACTTTTAAATGGTTGTCTCCCTCAGTTTAGTAACTTGCTCTTTCTTGGCTTAGGCCTTGTAAATGCATAAGCATAATATTTAGAATGAAAAGTGTAAGGTTCCGAATCAAAAGTGTTAGTAGGAGCCGAAAATGTGATAGTCGAGCTAAACGGCTACTATAAAGATCCTACTCAAACGGGCCATTTTGTTGTGCGAAATGTTCCTAGCTTAAATGGAGGATGGTCACATCACTTTAGTAAAGGCTAGGCAATTCCTTGTGGAATTGAAGGATTATATCGAAGAATCAAATGAAGAGGTAACGCTCGGAAGGGTTCTCTCTTAGTCGATTAGCACTTGACTTAGTAAGAATGATAGTGTTAAAAGCTCGGTGAAAAGGCGTAAGAATTTACCGTAACAGTGTAGTTTAGCTGACGAACTTCTGAATATACGGGTCTAGACTGGCAATACACAGAAATGTGTATATCACTAAGGCCCTTTCTTGTTTTACCTTTCTTTACAACTCGGAATGTAAATCCAAGGAATTCTGACGAATTTTTCTTTAAGTTTATAACCCTAGACTTTTCTTCACTTGTCTCAAGATGTAGTCTTGTATAGAGAAAATCCTTTATGGCGTAATTCATTCGAACAGCTTGAGAACGTGTACGACATAAGACCTTGAAATCATCTGCATAGCGGACGATATAACATTCTTTTAGGTTTGATTTCTTCAATGCTTGTGTTTTACTTCCTGTATATTTGTATGGATAATGGCTTTTAAATGATTCCCACTGATTACTTACCCACCAGTCTAATTCATTGAGTACAATATTGGATAAGAGTGGAGATAGGATACCGCCTTGTGGTGTTCCTTTTGTCGGGATTCCCTCTCCCTCGATTTCGGCTTTCAAGAGTTTTGATATGATAGAGATTACTTTCTTATCCTTTATGCCTAGCGACCATATTTGTTTGAGTAGTTTACTGTGGTTCACATTATCAAAGAAACCTTTAATATCTACATCTATACAGTGATAGAGTCCACTCAAATTAATGAGTGCTTCCAACCTCGCTTTGGCGTGATGAGTGCTTCTATTTGGTCTAAAACCATAACTGTGTTTATAGAATTTCGCTTCACAAATGGGCTCTAAAACTTGTAACATACACTGTTGAAGAATTCTATCCCATATCGTTGGAATTCCTAAAGGTCTAGTTTTTCCATTCGCTTTAGGAATGAAAACCCGCCTGACTTTTTCTGGGCTATACGATTGAAGTATGCTTTGAACTTTATCAATGACTTCTTCCACCGATAAATGTTTGATATCTTCAATCGTCATTTTATTTGAACCTGCGTTTTTACTTCCGGTGTTTCTCTTGATGTTTCGATAGGCAAGACGTATATTTTCACTCGAACGAATTACGTTCATTAAATCATAGAAATTGTGACCATCGACACTTTGAGAGTAAAGATTGTCTAAACAGTGTTGCATATTATAATATTCCGTGTGTCTCAGTTTCTTCCGTTTCAACAAGTCGGTGACTCCCTTGGGAGTTGAACCTCTTTTAGTCTTACGAGAACCTTATTAATCGATAAAGAACTGCCTTACATGGTTGAATGATCTTCATTAGTCTAGTGGCTATCCCTCCATGCGGATTAAACATTTCATCAGTACTGTGCCACCACTTTCACTGATATAAAGATAAGTTATATAATAGCTATTTTCACTATTATTTTCCCTTTCAACGCTTCTTAAGAAGTAAGCCCTCCACGTTATCAGTTTACAACGTTGGATTATATCTATTTTGGAATGAACTTAGGTGCTTCCTGTAAGCCTGTTAGCGTTTATATGCCTGTAACATATCATGGATTTTCATATTTGTTAGTCTTACTCATCCACTGCTAACCTCACCTAGCTCATTCCGATATGTCGAAAAAAGCAAAACTGAATGCTAAAACCAAAATAAAGAACTGCATAAAGTCCATTCACAAGAATCCTTGTGCTAAAACGGTCTGGCATTTCAATACCGTGGTAATGGGGATACAAAATTATTACGCTGCCGCTACCCAAATCACAAATAATCTGAACGAGTTGAACTTCCATCTTCGCAAGACATTATATAATCGGTTAAAAGACCTTAGAAAAGAAGCCGAGTTTAAGGATATGACCAGTACGCTACAGAAACGCTATAAAGGATATGAACCACAATTCTATAAGATACAGGACATGGTATTTGTCCCCATCCATGCCCAACGGCATAAAACGAATTTGTGTTTTTCGCAAGATATCTGTAACTATACTGCCGTTGGCAGAACAAAGATACACCAAAACTTAAAAGCGATTCAGAAAAACGTACTTCATCATGTCATGACAAACTTTATTCCAAATCGAACGATTGAATACAACGATAATCGCATTAGTAAGTTTATTGCTCAATATGGTAGATGTGCGGTAACAGGGGTGGAACTTGGTCTTTCGGATTGGCATTGCCATCATAAAGTGCCTTATCATCTCACAAGAGATGACCGGTTTTCGAATCTGGTCGTGTTATACGAACCTATTCACCGACTGGTCCATTTAAAAGATAAGCTCAAAATTCAAGCTACACTTCAAGCATTACACCTGAACTATAAACAAAAAGAAATGATTAACGAACTTCGTAGTCAATGCAAACTTCAAGCAATCTAAGATTGGAACCACAAAAGGCTTCATTAAATACATAGAAAAGAATGAATTGGATTAGTTGGCGCGCCGTACGCAATGAAAGTTGCACATACGGTGCAAACAGGGGGAAAAGGGAGCGATAACTTCAAACCCTTACCTATCTGTATGAACAACATCTTATAAAGTAAACTGGATATTTATGTTAAAGTATAGAAAAAGATTGTACTTACTAAAGTGGTGGATTATTATAACACTGGGAAGCAGGTGTGTTATTGGCTTGAAAATGAAGTAGTAAAAAATCATAGAAAGATAGA
>NZ_JBYQFJ010000040.1:0-24052 GCF_057836705.1 Virgibacillus carmonensis
GGATGTTCTCTAACACAGCAAAGGACCGGGCGGTCTATGCCCGGTTTTTCTTATTTTTAACAGTTATGAGCGCTTTTATTCTGCCATTTCATCATTCTATTAAACCCATCGTATTTTATTTAACTTTAGCTATTTTTCTAGGATGGTTAGCACTACTTTTATGGTCAGGATTTGGCTCTATCTTCAAAAATTTATTTACAAAACACGACAAGTCCTTTCGAGTTATTATGTGTTTGTTGTTGATTTACTCTGCGGTAACTATTTATCTTTAAACTAAACAGATGATCAGTATGATCTCTTTCGGCATGTTGATTGCGTTTATCGTGTTCAACCAGAACCATAAAAAATAATCCCTCATGTGATTTTAATTGGCCCACGTGAGAGATTATCTTCTTACAGTGCCTTCCCCTCTTAATGGGGTTAGTCTATTGTAACCTTTACATGAATCAAGTATCTCATCTCTCTGAGTACAGTGGAAACAGGAACATTTAATTCACACAAAGTTAAGTAACTAGAGGAGTCAGGTTATCACATAGAAAAGTAGTTGAGCGATGTGCCAAAACGGGCGCTTTTGTGGAGTAACGCCTTGTGAGAAGGGGATTTGAAATAAGTGTTTTTAACCTTTGTTTTTCTGATTTTTTAAAAAGACATAAAGAAAAGAACAATGGCAGTCGAGTGTTGAAAGGGCCATATTAATAACCCTTGATAGAATCTTCTATCACCCTGGGGAATCTTTCTTTTTGAACCCATGCCAAATCTTTGGCAGTCAAATTAAACCATTCTCCCTTGAATCGTTTGTCAACAAAATGACGGTGGAAGAGGTTTTCTGTTTTATGATAGTTTTCACTTCTGATTAAATGTATGATAATAAATTCATATGGCATCATTGTACCAAAATCATTTTGAATACGTTGTTCCGGATTTTTCGCTTTTCCAATTTTTATTCGGTGGTTCCCTGACTCCCTAACAAAATAAACATACCCACTATCGAGCCCTTCTGAATCAAATCGACGACTTATTGGTTCTAATTGATGCCATTCTTGTATATTAGTTAGATCTACTTCACTAATTTGTAGTCTATATGCTTTATAAATGAAGGAGATAATGATCACAATACTGATCAAATAAAATAATTCCATTTTACGGCCCCTTACTAAAAAGAACTTGTGGTGAATAAACCCGATTTAATGGATGAAATCCACTTCTCTTTTTAAATGTTACCATGTGTCGATGGCGCTTTATTGTATGTTTTGGACATCTTTTCTGTTGGTGTCGTTTACGTTCTATAAGAGATGAGAGAATTGGATGATGATTTTCATATGTTCCTGTTACGCCATTTATAAAAATCGTGTGGCATGGTAACACTGCAAATAGATCATTCGTAATCTTATTTAAGCAACTATAAATATAAGACTCATACAACTCGTATTGCTTTGTCTTAGGCATATCATGATAGCGCACGTGTCCCCGTTTTGTTACTTTTTCTATACGACTAGGAATTATTTTTTCAAGGGTGTGGAGGTAGACATCACATTCGACTATATTTGCGTTGTGAACATATAAACTGTATGCTTCTGCAATATCCGGTTGTTTATGAAAAGTGGCATGTTTTTTTACAGCCTCTCTCCATGATTCCTGATTACCATCTAACATTCTTTTAACTAAAGGATACTGTTGTTCCCAATTCCTATAAAGCGAACGATCCACTTTACTCCCCTTTTTTTTATTAAATCGTAAGTATGTTGTAATAATTTTACTTAAACCTATTTTCTCTGAAATGAAAGACGGAGTATAATTCTGTTCCTTTGTAACCCACACTTTTTCATTTGGTCCAAGATCATTCATTGAAAAAGGTTCAACTGCTTCCTTTTTCCATTCAATAGATGGACATTCTTCAAAATGAAAAGCTTTTAATTCGTCAAGTCTTGCTTGTTGCCGATTTGTTATTTTATATGACATTATAATTCACCAGTAATAGTATTTACTACATCGTATAAAAGTATGTAATATAGTAAATTTTTCAGGATACTAGACAAATCCTGATCCAGGTGTATTTCAATTGTATTCATATGAACCCACGCTTAAAGGTATTAAGCAATTTTTTGCTACATATTGGTACTATCCTAGTTCTATTGAAAATCTCCCGTTTCAAAGAATGGTGACTAACTCGAACAATAAGCTCAAAAACACGATATTTCTGCTGGAGATATTCCAAATTCCAGCAATCTATTGATGACGAATACATTGGAGAAATTGAACAGTCATACCTCACCGAGTATATTAGTGGACGTATTACTTTGGTTTCCTATTTCAGAGTATAATAATCTAGAGCGGATAAAACTAGTAATCAATGCCCCATACGGTCTACAGGATACTTATGAAGAGGGGGAGGTACTGTCAAAGTTTTTACTAGATCCCTGACCGAATCAGATGAATTAACCGAAGACATAGAATTTCAAATAGAGTTTTAAAGAAAATAGTCTACTATAATATTTAAGACAGAGTGACCTTTCAAGATCTTACTCTATAGGGCGCTTTTGTTTAATAGAGCAGTTGCATTTTTTAACGTACTAAAGGGGCAGTTAAATTCCAGAAGAATTCTAGAATATTTCTAGGAGATTATCATTCTAAACCCATGAATGGTGTAATAGGTGAATTATAATTGTTAATAATCAAATAGAGTAAATTGTATTATAGAAGGTGAAAATATTAGGAATCAAAAAGTCATAAGTAGCATTTTTCTCTTTCTGGGTTTTATTATATTAGTACTTGTTTTCTCCGCTATTTGGTCTGATTTACAAAAGGAGGATTTTTGAAGCGGGAAAGCTTCGCTCTTCTCTATGAGTAAAGTTAAGAGAGCGAAGGTTCAAACGCCCCTCCTAGTCCATTTGATATTAAGAGGCTATTTACTTTAAAGGTCATAATTTGTGACTTTTAGGTACATAGCCTTTTTCTAGGAATAAACAGTCAGTCAAGTCTAAGACAAATGCTTTAGACCTTCTACACGTTAGAAATTGTTTCTTATGGTTATAGCAATTCTTTTAACATTAATTCGATTAATGTCACTTACTATCAATAATTAAAAGGAGTAATTCACGTATGTACTGTGTAAAGCAACTATTTTTTTCATCAAATGAAACCTTGAATTAATTATACTCCTCTTTGCCATAAACACTTTCTATTCAAATTGTTTACTAAAATCTTTTAGATGCTTAACTTAGCAATAAGCACTTTGTGTTATTAAATATATTGTTCTGTAATCCGTTTTTTGAAAGACTTAGAACGTGTTGTATTCTCCCGTTTTCTCACTTTAGTAATTACCAACAATATTCTGATAAGAATTCATGTATAGGCATTGCTTATACAACCAATAAAAAACAGATATATTTGAATTGTCTAAATACCATTGACTTTAAAAGTATCACTATCTATACTTTTTGTTGTAAACGCTTTCTATTTATGGATAAATGTTTTATTGTAATATAGTTTTTGGCTATTAGAAGTAATCAAGTATATTTTAAAAGGGGGAAGAATTGTTGTCTAACGTACTTACTGGAATGACTGTGATTGACCTTACGCAAAATGTGGCAGGTCCATATTGTACACAAGTCTTAGGTGACTTAGGTGCAGATGTAATAAAAATTGAACGCCTTGGAACGGGTGATGATACAAGACTTTGGGATCCACCTTCATGGGGTGACGAATCTGCAACATATCTTGGATTGAATAGAAACAAAAAAAGTATATGTGTGGACCTTAATAGTATAAAGGGGCAGGGTATTGTAAGAGAACTAGCAAAAGATGCAGATATTTTTGTTCATAGTATGAAACCAGGAAGTTTAGAGTCACGTGGGTTAAGCTATGAGGACCTTTCAGCAGAAAATCCGAAAATTATCTATGCAGCAATTAGTGCTTTTGGTGATGAGGGCCCTTTAAAAAATGAACCAGGTTATGATCCATTAATTCAAGCCTACGCAGGCATTATGAGTGTGACTGGCAACCCTGGAGACGATCCGGCGCGGGTAGGTGTATCAATCATTGATATGGCGGCTGGAATGTGGTCACTTATTGGAATTCAATCGGCTGTTATTGAAAGAAATATGACAGGAAAAGGTAGTAGAGTGACAAATAGTTTGTTAGAAACAGGGGTAGCTTGGGTTAGTCTGCAGTTGACTAATTTTATGGCAACCGGAAATGTTCCTGAAAAGATTGGAACTGCTGCTCCGATGATAGCCCCATATGAGGCATTTAGAACTGAAGATGATTGGGTAATTATTGCTGCTGGTAATAACCGTCTCTTTCAAAACTTGTGCAATGCCTTAGATATTCAGAATGAAGTATTGAACGATCCAAGATTTCTAACCAATTCGGAAAGAATTAAAAATAGGAATGAATTACATGAATTAATTGAAACCCGAACGAAAAATTATAAAAGTGATGATCTTGTTCCATTACTCCGTGAAAAAAAAGTTGCTTGTAGTTCGATAAATACATTAGACAAAGTCTATTCGGACGATCAAATTAAATCATTAAGTTTGATTAAGGAGATCGAAAATTTTAGAATAAGAGACTTTAAAATTATTGATCTTCCATTTAAATTAAATGGAAAAAGAGGAGAATTGCGATTCAACCCCCCAGAATTAGGTGAACATACTGAAGAAATTTTAAATAAGCTTAATTTATCTGAGGATGAGATACAAGATTTAAAACAAGGCAAAATAATAGGATAGTAAAAAATTTGCAAAGGATGATGTTTAATGGGTTTGCCTAAGAGTGTCAAACTTTACGAAGTAGGTCCGCGAGAAGGGTTTCAAATTGAGGATGGTCCAATATCAACTGACAAGAAAGTGATGTTAGTTAACGAATTGAATCGTACTGGCATTAGTAGTATTGAAGTGACTTCTTTTGTAAGCCCCAAATGGGTGCCTAAAATGGCAGATGCTGACGAAGTACTTAAACAAATTGAAAGGAAAAGTGACGTTGAATATCGATCAGTATATTTAAATTTTAAAGGCTTACAAAGAGCATTGCAAAATAATGTTGACGTAGATGGTGTTGTTATACTCACAGCTAGTGATACTTTTTCAAGGAAAAATACTAATAAAACTATAGAAGAAACACTTAAACGAATTCCACAATGGATAGAGGCTTATGAGGAAGCAAACATAACTGTAGATCAACTGGCCTTAATGACCACATTTGGTTGCAATTACGAGGGGCATATTCCTCTTAATCAGGCGATGGATGTATTAAGGGAAGCGAAAACAGTGGTAGAAGAAAATGGGCATACGATTACAAAAATTAAATTAGCTGACACAATGGGTTGGGCAAACCCGGAGCAAATCAAGCGAACAATTAATCGTATTAAGGAAGAATGGTCAGATGTTGAAATCCTTTTGCATTTGCACGATACAAGAGGATTAGGTTTACCCAATGCTTATGCTGCCCTTGAAGAGGGAGTTAGGGAGTTCGAAACAGCAGTAGGGGGTCTGGGTGGATGTCCATTCGCAGCAGTAAAAGGAGCGGTAGGAAATATTTCAACAGAGGATATGGCTTTTATGTGTGAGGAAATGGGGATTGAGACAGGGATAGATTTAACAGCATTATTAAATTGTACTCAGCTTGCCGAGGAAATTGTCGATCATAAACTTCCGGCTCATCTTTTAAGCGGGGGGCGCTTTTCAAAGATTCGTAAACGGTCATGGGCAAGTCAAATTAGTTAGGTTGTTTAATTTTATTCATGAGGGGGATTTATAATGGACTTTGAATACACCGATTTGCAGAAAGATATTATGTCAGCTGTGCAAGAGTTATGCTCGCGCTTTGATCTTAACTATTGGAAAAATTGTGATGATGAAGAAAAATATCCAGAAGAGTTTGTAAATGCTATGAGTGAAGCCGGATGGCTAGGGGCATTAATTCCTGAAGAATATGGTGGATCGGGTTTAGGGATCACAGAAGGTGCACTAATTTTACAGGAAATAAATCGCTCAGGTGGAGCAGGCGCAGCATGTCATGCTCAAATGTATACAATGGGTTCAGTTTTGCGTCACGGCAGTAAAGAACAAAAGGAAAAATATCTTCCTAAAATTGCTGATGGATCTCTTAGATTGCAAGCTTTTGGAGTAACGGAACCTGATGCAGGTTCCGATACTACAAGCATTAAGACATTTGCGAAAAAAACAAAAAATGGGTATGTAATCAATGGTCAGAAGATTTGGACGTCTAGATACCAACATTCTGATATGATTCTATTAATAACGAGAACTACACCAATAGAAGAAGTTAGTAAAAAAACAGATGGGATGAGTTTGTTTTTAATTGACACGAGAGAAGTTGGAGGTGCTGTGGAAGCCAGTTTAATTGATACAATGATGAATCATGAAACAAATGTTTTATTTATTAACGATTTAGAAGTTACTGAAGATGCGTTAATTGGTGAAGAAGGAAAAGGTTTTCATTATTTGTTAAGTGGTCTTAATGCGGAAAGGATTTTAGTTTCTAGTGAGTGTGTTGGAGATGGAATGTGGTTTACAGACCAATCTGTCAAATATGCAAATGAAAGAGTTGTTTTTAATCGACCAATCGGTAAAAATCAAGGTGTTCAATTTCCAATAGCAAAGGCCCACATGAACGTTCAGGCTGCTGACACTATGGTGCTCAAAGCTGCTACAAAATTTGATCAAGGATTTAAATGTGGTCCTGAGGCCAATATGGCGAAATATTTGGCTTCGGAATCGGCCTGGGAAGCAGCGGACGTTGCAATGTCAACCTTTGGTGGTTATGGCGTAGCAAAAGAGTATCACATTGAAAGGAAATGGAAAGAAACTCGGCTTTTTCGAACCGCTCCAATCTCGAACAATTTAGTGATGAGTTATGTAGCAGAACACATTTTGAAATTACCAAGATCCTACTAATTTATTTATGGAGGTGATGTATAGTGGAAACAATTCAGTTACGAAATGTTGGAGGAAGCGATGAAATTCTTATTGTTACATTAAATCGACCAGAAGTAATGAATGCCATGAATACCAAAGTAATAAAAGAATTACTTTCTGTATTCAGAGAGAGCGCTTACAATGAGGACTTGCGTTGTATCGTTATCACCGGTGCAGGTAATAGAGCCTTTTCTGCAGGGGGAGATTTAAAAGAAAGACATGGTATGACTGATCAACAATGGCGTCATCAACACCATTTAGCAGAGGACTTATTTTTGGCTGTGAAAGACTTTCCAGTACCAGTTATTGCTGCTGTTGAAGGATACGCTTTTGCTGGTGGATGTGAGTTAGCATTGGTAGCAGACTTTATTATTGCTTCAGATACAGCAAAATTTGCACTTACTGAGGTTACAAAAGGAATCATGCCTGGTGGTGGGGGTTTGCAAAACCTGCCACGGGCAATTGGTGTTCGCAGAGCAAAGGAACTGATATTTACAGGGAAATCAATCGATGCAAATTCGGCTTATGAATGGGGGCTAGTCAATAAAGTTGTTTTAAAAGGGGAAACCCTTAAAGAGGCAGTTTCCCTTGCGGAACAAATTGTCGAAAGTGCACCGATTGCTGTCAGAATGGCAAAAACGTCTATTAGTAGAGGGACTGAGGTTGACTTCCATACGGGGTACGTGTTGGACATTGCTGCCTATAATGTGTTGGTACCGACTGAAGATAGATTGGAAGGGATAGCTGCATTTAATGAAAAAAGAAAACCAGAATGGAAAAACCGTTAGGGGATGAGTAGATGTCGAGCCTGTTAATGGATAAAATGATTAATTATATAACTTCAACAAGCTATAATGATTTACCAGATGTCATCAAAAAAACTTCAAAGTTTGCAATAATAGATACTGTTGCCGTAGCTTTAGCTGGTTGGAATGAACCTAGTATTAAGATTTTAAAAGAGGCTTATATTTCAAGGGACTCAGGAAATGAGACAGCATTACTGTGGGGTGATTCAAAGAAAGTATCATTAGAATATGCAGCTTTAATTAATGGAACAGCTGCACATGCGCTAGATTTTGATGATGTTACACCTACCGTTTTAGCTCACCCAAGTGCACCGATAGTATCTGCGATTATTCCGTTATGCGAGTACTTAGGAAAGTCAGGCAAAGAACTAATAACCGCGTATGCGATTGGTACAGAAGTAATGATACAGGTTGGTAAAGTGATGGGGTTTAATCATTACGACCTCGGTTGGCATGCAACAAGCACTCTCGGGACCGTCGGAGCAACTGCTGCTTGTGGATATCTACTGCAACTGGACAGAGAAAGATTAGGTAGTGCTATTGCGATTTCAGCTTCAATGGCCGGTGGACTTCAGAAGAACTTTGGTACGATGACGAAACCTTTACATGTAGGGATAACTGCTCAACACGCTATTCAGTCCTCTTTAATTGCTAAAAGAGGATTTGTTGGAAATAGTGAAATCTTTGAATCAAGGGGCTTTTTCAATGCATTTGGTGGTAGTAAGGAGTGGGGAAGATTTCAAGAGAAGTCCAAGGAAGCAGAATTTGGTCAACCGTACGATTACCAAATGAATGGATTATCTGTTAAAAAATTTCCATGTTGTTATGCAACTCATCGGTTTATTCAAGGAATGATAGAACTAAAGCAAAAATTTGACCTGAACTTAGATGAAGTTCAAGGGATTAATATATTAGTGCCCAAAGGTGGATTACTTCCACTGATCCACAACAGACCTGTTACAGGTTTGCAGGGGAAGTTCAGTGCTGAATACACTTGCCTTGCAGCCTTAATCGATGGGGATGTTCATTTACAAACATTTACGGATGATAATGTACAAAGGCAGGAAATTCAACAGTCGCTTTCCATTGTAAAGTCTGAAGAAGAGGAAGGAACCACTACTGAAGGTCTGCAAGTATTTGAGCTGCCGATTCAAATAACCATTAAAATGAAAAGAGGGGATAAATACGAGAAAGAAATGATACACGCACCCGGATCAAAAGGAAGTCCGATGAGTTTTAGTGATTATAAATCAAAATGGTTAGATTGTCTTCAATATTTTATTAGTTCCTCTGATCAAGTTGACAATCAAATGAATGGAAGAATAATAGATTTATTTCAACAAGCAGTTAATATGGAAAGTTTTTCTAAAGTTGAGGATTGGACAAATGAAATTAATCGT
This sequence comes from Virgibacillus carmonensis, assembly GCF_057836705.1. Taxonomy (NCBI): domain Bacteria; kingdom Bacillati; phylum Bacillota; class Bacilli; order Caryophanales; family Bacillaceae; genus Virgibacillus; species Virgibacillus carmonensis. The sequence continues at coordinate 9,145 of NZ_JBYQFJ010000040.1, forward strand.
CTTGCTAAGGTAGCCTTTCCAATAAAAATGTAAGGGCTTTCAAATATAAAGGGGGATTTTGAATGTATAGTAAATCTACTTTACTAACGTCACTTGTTATGCTGCTGAGTATTTTATTTGTTGCAGGTTGTGACGGTTCGGCGGAAGGTACAACCGAATCAGGAGAAGAGCAGCAAGAACAACAAGAAATTAGAATCGCTCACAATTTGCCTGCTGAACATGCCACAGGAATATATTTTGAAATTTTAGCAGAAGAGATTGACGAACTAACTAAAGAAACTTCAATTCACTTAAAACCAAAAGTCTTTCCAAACGGTCAATTGTACAATGATGCACAGCTACCTGATGCGTTAACAACCGGTGGTGTAGAAATTGGTCAGTTAAACGTAGGATTTTTGTCGGCGGAAGCAGTAAAGCCTCTTCGTATCCTTGATTTGCCGTTCCTTTTTAATTCTTGGGAAGCTGAGTGGGCTGCTGAAGATGGTGAATATGGTGAACTATTCGGAAAACAGATGGAAAAAATGGGAATGAAATTACTTGGATGGCCAATGTATGGAACAATTGAATTATATGGTAATGAACCAATTAAAGTACCTGAAGATGTTAAGGGATCAAAGATGAGGGCGTTTGGTAAAGGAGCAGCTCTCATGTTAGAAGAAATTGGAGCTTCACCAGTAAGTATGAGTTCTCAAGAAATTTATCAAGCGATGGAGCACGGTACAATCGATGGGTTTACGACTGGTCCTTCATCTGTCGTTGATCGGAGTCTTTTCGAAGTTACAGACTATGGTACAAACATGACAATGATGTACGTGCCGTTCCAAGGATCTGCTGATCTTAATTGGTGGAATTCACTTCCCGAAGATGTTCAAAATGCTGTGCTAGAAGCCTCAGAAATTGCCCAAAAAGCATCAAGACAAGCAGCAAAAGAAAGTGATGCACAGTATAAACAGAAACTAGACGAATCGGGTATGGAACAATACAAACCAACACCAGAAGAATATAAACAATGGGCTGAATCCGTTTCTGGTCGGTATGATGCATATTTAGAAGAATCAGGAGAGGTAGGAAAACAGCTCATGGAATTTGTAAAAGAAGTAAATGAGGAATTTCCTGCTAAATAAATAGGAATTGATGGCACAAGTTTTCTTGTGCCATCCTTGTTACTTATCCAATATAGAAAGGCTGATGAAATGACATGAGACTGGTTGTTAAGGCAATTTCATTTATTGAAAAGACGTTTATATATATATCGGCTACCTTTATGGGATTAATAGCGATTTTCGTTTTTTATGAAGTAGTGGCTAGATATGTATTTGATTCGCCAACAATTTGGGCTAACGAATTGTCCACTTATATGTTGCAATTTATTGTTTTTCTTTCAATGGGCTATTTGTTAATACAGGATGAACATATTAAGGTGACATTCCTGCAAGACAAATTGAGTGGGTTAGCAAGAAAAATTCTTCGGATTGTCAGTTCCCTTTTAGTGATTCCATATGCTTATGTTCTGGTTGTTTACGGATTCAAATTCACGAATAATTCTTTAACATTAGGAATGGTCTCTCCAACATTACTTGAATTTCCGTTATGGATTCCTTATTCATTTATCTCAATTGGTGGTGTATTGCTAGTTCTAGGATCCATATGTTCAATTATAAAAATAACATTAACTGATACAAAGACATTTCAAGAGGAGGGAGGGAATTGATCAGTACAAGTGCAATTATTGTTTTGTTAGGAGTTCTTTTTCTTTGCTTACTTTTAGGAGTTCCAATTGGATTTTCATTAGGCTTATCCGGTATTGTTACAATTTTGTTCTCGGTAGATAGCCATTTCTTGGTTCAAATACCAATTACGTTATATAAATCGTTATCAGAGTTTGTATTTGTTGCCATTCCTTTATATGTACTTATGGGGGAAATACTTTTCCACGGGAAAAGTGGGGAACGTATTTTTATGTTAGCCCATCGTTTGCTAAGAAAAATAAAAGGTGGTACCGGGATGGCAGGTGTTTCAGCATATACCTTCTTTTCAGCAATCGTGGGATCAAGTATGACTTCGGTTATGACGATTGGAAAAATTGCTGTTCCTGAAATGTTGAAACAAAATTATTCTAAAAAACTAACATATGGCCTGTCAGCAGTTGGAGGTTCCCTAGGTATTTTAATTCCACCTAGTATTCCAATGATTTTGTATGCATCATTAAGTGGTGCTTCACCTGGAAAATTATTTATTGCAGGAATTATACCGGGAGTTATGTTAGCGATGTTCCTCGCTATTTTTGCTTTTATATATGCTCCGAAAATTAAAGATACAAGTATAGGCATTGATTCAGAACTAATGGAGAATCAAGAACTGTCAGCTACTATTGAAAAGGATTCAAGCTTAATACTTAAAGCGTTACCCGACTTATTGTTGCCTGCTATTGTCTTGGGTGGGATTTATGCAGGAGTTTTTACACCTACTGAAGCAGCGGCAGTTGGTGTCATCTATGCTTTAATTGTTTCATTTTTTATTCATAGGAGTCTGAATATTAAAATACTACCAAAGGTTCTTGTTGGTTCTGTCAAAACAACTGCCATGCTATTAACAGTTGTGATTGGTGCTTTAGTATTTGGTTCTGCATTAACATTGATCGGTCTACCACAGTATCTGACCAGTTTAATTGGTGATCTTTCAGTATCTCCTTGGGTTATATTGCTACTGATGAATGTTATTTGGTTACTAATGGGCTTTTTCTTAGAAGTGGTATCGATTTTACTTATTACAACACCAATTTTTTATCCAATTGCAATGTCTCTCGGATTCGACCCGATATGGTTTGGGATTATTATGGTAATCAATATGGAACTTGCGGTCATCACTCCTCCAGTAGGCATGAACTTATTTGCATTAAAATCGTTAGTTCCTAACGAATCAATGAGTCTAATAATCCGTAGTGTATTACCATTTGTTCTTATAGTCATTTTCGTGCTTGCCTTAGTTTGGGTATTCCCTCAGCTTGCTCTTGTATTAGTAAATTAAAAAGGTGGTACTCTTTTGGAAAATTATAATATTAAAAATGGAGAACTGAATGGAAAAGTTGCGATTGTCACAGGTGCTTCTAAAAATATTGGGCGTGCTATAGCGATCACTCTAGCATCAAGTGGTGCTTCTGTGGTTGTTCATTTTAATAAAAATTCAGCAGAGGCAAATGAAACAGTTAATGAAATTAAAAAATTTGGTGGTACTGCTATTTCTTTTCAAGCTGATGTTGCCAATATTAATAATATCAAAAAAATGATAGACGATATTCATTCTATATTGGGCGGGATAGATATATTAGTTAATAATATAGGCATTAGACCTAGAACTCCGATAACTGAGATAGGCGAGAAAGAATGGGATGAAGTACTTGATATAAATTTAAAAGCTCCTTTCTTTTTCACCAAATACTGTGTTCCTTCTATGCAAGATAACCGATGGGGAAGAATTATAAATATTTCTGGTATTGACGCTCATTGGGGAAAGGCAAATCGGGCTCATGGAGTCTCAAGTAAATCTGGATTGATTGGTTTAACACGTGCAATAGCATTAGAACTCGCACGTTTCGGAATTACTGTAAATGCTGTTGTCCCAGGAATTATTGACACAGAGAGAATTTCCTCTTGGTATCCTCAACAGGATCGATTATACAAAGAGTTATTTGAAAGAGTCCCTATTGGTAGACTCGGAAACGTTGAAGAAGTTGCACATGCCTGTCTTTTCTTGGCTAGTCCAAATTCTTCTTATATTACAGGGCAAACACTAAATGTCACTGGCGGGGCGTACCCTCTAGTAAGGCTTCCGTATGATGAGGAAGTAGAATGAAACACACCGTCCCTGCCTCACCTTGGTTTGCTTTAATTATCATGTTTTTCGCTCAGCTTATAGCTGCAATTGGGAACTTAAGTGTGGCGCCTTTAGCGCCTTTTCTTCAAGAGTCCTTTAATATTACATATGTACAAATTGGCCTTTTGACGTCAGTACTTTCCACAGGAGCTTGTTTGTTTGCCATTCCGGGAGGGTGGCTTGTCGACAAATTCGGAATTAAAAATTCTCTGCTCTTTTTCGGCTTACTTTTATCAGTTTCTTATAGTTTGTTGGGGATTTTTGACAGCTATCTTTCCTTCTTGATCTTAATGTTATTAATAGGAGTTTCTTATGGTGCGATGACACCGATTACTACTAAAAGTGTTGTTCAATGGTTTGATTCTGGGAAAAGAGGATTTGCCATGAGTTTTAAACAAACGGGTGTTGTCGGTGGAGGGGCTTTGGCTTCCTTACTTATTGTATATTTCGGTAGTAAGCTAGGCTGGCAATCAACAGTTATTATATTTGGGGGAATCTTTTTTCTTATTTATTTTCTCTTAGCCTTACTATATAGTGACCCACCAGTAGATGAGAAGAAAGAGTTTTTACAAGAGGGGTCATTTTTTTGGCAGAATGTATTTTCTTTGTTTAAAAACAAAATATTTTTATCACTATGTTTGATCATGAGTTTGTTTCTTTGGGGTCAGTTCTCCCTATCCACATATCTTTTACTCTTTTTAAAAGATTCTTTACATTTTTCACTCTTTTGGTCTGGAATTAGTTTAGCTGTTTTCCTTGTTGGAGGTGTATTTGGCAGACTTTTCTGGGGATGGGCAAGTGACTTTTTGTTTAAAGAAAAACGGGAGTATGTCATTTTCATTAATGCAGTTATGGGATTGGCTTCATTTATTATACTAAGCTTTTTTAGTTTTTTTGGTTCTGTTATACCAGGATGGGTGATTATTGTGACGTTATTTGTTTCTGGAATGAATATTGCCGGTTGGAATGGTGTAATGATTACAATTATTGTGGGCGAAGTTGTAACCGAAAAAGCCGGATTAGCATCAGGGATTAGTTATGCAATTGGAAATTTAGGAACAATGGTTGGAGTTCCAATCACTGGATTAATTATTGAAAACGCAGGATATACTACCGCTCTGAGCTTTTTGAGTTTCATATTTATCCTTACAGCAACTATTGTTCTGGTTATGATTTACAAAAAAAATCAAATGAAAATAAATTTTAAATCAAAGGGGCAGATGTAAAATGAAAACAGTTACTTTTTTAGAGGGTACTGAGTGGAAATTGGGCATAAAGACTATCAAAGGAATACTAGATGTAGAATCTACTATTCATACATTGATGAATCAATCATCAAGTCTGCATTATCCTTTAACAACTAAACAATTAATATTAGGTGGAGAGGCAGCAAACGCAGGAATTAAGGAATTACTACAAATTGCAATGAATTCTGGTAGAACAGAGTTATTTTTAAATGAGGACCAACTTAAGCTAGCAGCTAGTGTACCTGAACCGCAGAAAATAATTTGTGTTGGATTGAATTATAAAAAACATGCAGAAGAGTCTAAGTTGCCATTACCTGATAAACCGATACTATTTAGTAAATTTAATAATGCCCTATGTGGTCATCAAGATAATATCCCTCTTCCGACAAATGCGAAAGAGTTTGATTATGAAGGAGAATTAGCTATTGTCATTGGAAAAGAGGCTAAAAATGTGTCAAGAGAGAATGCTCTATCTTGTGTGTATGGCTACACAGCAGCCAATGATTTTTCAGCGCGTGATTTACAATTTCAAAGTGGCCAATGGTTATTAGGAAAAACATGTGATCATTTTTGTCCAATAGGCCCTTATTTAGTAAGTTCAGACGAGATTGAAAATCCTAACAGTTTAAACATTAAAACTTATGTGAACGGGGAGGAAAGACAGAACTCAAATACATCTGACATGATTTTTAATTGTGATGATATTATTAGTTTTGTTTCCCAACATATAAAATTAAGCCCTGGTGATATCATTTTAACAGGAACGCCTGAAGGGGTAATTATGGGCTATGAAGAAAATGAAAGAATATGGTTAAAAAAAGGCGATGAAGTTGTAATTGAAATTGAGAAGTTGGGTGAATTAAGAAATAAATTAATAAAGGAGTGATGTAAATGTCATATGAATTTAAGTTACCGGACATTGGCGAGGGCTTACATGAAGCAGAGATTCTCCGTTGGTTCGTGAGTGTTGGGGATAATGTCAAGCCAGACGACATGATTGCCGAAGTTCAAACGGATAAAGCAGTTGTCGAAATGACATCACCCGTTGGGGGGGTGATCCTTACAATTGCTGGCGAAGTAGGTACCTTGGTAACAGTCGGAGAGCCTTTGATTACGCTTAATCAAGGTCAAAGAGAAAAAGCCTTAAAAACAGTTGTAGAGGAGAAAGACAAAAAAATTCAATCGTCGAAAACGGTACAGTCGAAAAAAAGCGAACCTGTGAATAAATCAGCACTCAAACGTGTGATTGCAGCTCCTGTTGTCCGCAAAAGAGCTCGTGAATTAGGGATTGATATTTCAAAAGTGACGGGATCTGCAAAAGGTGGTCGAATTACAATAGTCGATCTAGAAAACTATGACAACCAACCAACACAAAAACTGGAGGAATCCACAAATAGAAAATCAACAGCTCATGCTATTGTTGAAAATGGTGAAGACGAACGTATTCCGGTCCTAGGTTTACGTAAACTGATTGCTGAAAAAATGGTGCAATCCAAATATACTGCTCCACATGTGACTGGAATGGATGAAATTGATGTTACAAAACTGGTGAATTTGCGAAAGCAGCTTATTCAACAACTCGGCGAAAACGTTAAATTAACTTATTTACCGTTTATCATTAAAGCCGTTACAAAAGCATTAAAGAAACAACCTTATTTTAACGCCTCGTTTGATGAGAATACTAACGAGATTGTGTTGAAAAAACGTTACAACATAGGAATTGCAACGGCAACAAAAGCGGGGCTTGTTGTCCCTGTCATCAAACACGCAGACCAGAAATCATTATTTGAAATTGCACTAGAGCTAGAAGATCTTGTTAAAAGGGCGCATGATCAAAAGCTTGTTCTCTCGGACATGCAGGACGGTACATATACTATTACGAGCACAGGAATGGGTGGTGGCTGGTTTGCTACACCAATTATTAACTATCCGGAAGTTGCTATTTTTGGTGCTCATGCTGTCAAACGCCTTCCCGTTGTCGTCAATGATGAAATCGTCATACGTGAAATAATGGGGGTCTCAATTACGTTTGACCATCGTGTGATTGATGGCAAACTTTCGGAGTACTTCATGCAAATCGTAAAAAATGTGCTTGAAAATCCGGAAGTACTTTTATTTGATGCTAAATAGACTACGGAATGATATAAAGGAGGAGAATTAATGTATGATGAAAAAAAGTTATATCACGAATTTGTCCAATACATTGATGAAGACGGTAATCTTCAAGGTGAAAAAGTCCATGATGTCAGTAATGACCAGCTGATTGAAATGTATAAATGGATGCTAAAAACTCGCCTATTTGATGAAAAAGTGATGAAAATGCAGCGGCAAGGACGGGTTGGCACATATGGACCATTTAGCGGACAAGAAGCCGCTCAAGTAGGAAGCGTCTATGCGATGGAAAAAAATGATTGGATTTTTCCGAGCTACCGGGAAATGGCAGCTTGTATCGTTCATGGGTTTCCAATGAAACAAGCAATTTTATATCTTAAGGGGCATTTGTACGGTGGACAGACACCAGTAGGTTTGAATATTTTTCCATTCCAAATTATTATTGCTGCGCAAATACTTCATGCGGCAGGCAGTGCGCTTGCTTCTAAATTAAAGGGAGAGAGAGAAGTGTCTGTTGCATATTTTGGGGATGGAGCTACATCAGAAGGCGATTTTCATGAAGCGCTAAATATTGCATCAGTTAATCAAACTCCGGCTGTTTTCTTTTGTCAAAACAATCATTGGGCTATCAGTGTTCCACGTGAAAAACAAACTTCCAGTCACACAATTGCACAAAAAGCCCTGGCTTATGGAATCCCAGGTGTACAAGTAGATGGAAATGACGTATTAGCGGTCTACATAGTTATGAAAGATGCGCTACACCGAGCTAGAAATGGTAAAGGTCCGACACTGATTGAAGCAGTTACCTACAGACAAGGCCCGCACACAACCGCAGACGATCCTACCAAATATCGAAATCAAGATGATGTAGATAAATGGATAACTAAAAAAGATCCACTGATTAGAATCAAAAGATATTTAGAGAACTACGGTCTATGGAATGAGAAAAAAGAAAGTGAAATACGTAATAAAGCAAGTGAAGATATTGAGATAGCCATTCAAGAAGCAGAGTCAGTGGCTAACTTACCAATTGATTACGCTTTTGATCACGTTTATGATGAACCACACAAACAACTCCGTGAACAACAAGAGGAAGCTCGTCATTTTTTTTCGATAAAGGGAGAGAAATAAGATGCCAGAACTTACTATGATACAAGCCATCAATCAAGCGATGTTACAAGAAATGGAATGTGACAATCGGATAATTATACTCGGGGAAGATGTCGGAAAGAACGGTGGGGTTTTCCGAGTAAGTGGGGGCTTACAAGAACGTTTTGGTGAATCACGAGTAATGGATACACCACTTGCAGAATCAGCAATAGTAGGCGTATCGGTTGGTCTTGCAGTAAATGGCATACGTCCGATTGCGGAAATTCAGTTTTTTGGTTTTATTTATGAAACGATGGATCAAATTTCAGCTCAAGCCGCACGGATTCGATCTCGTTCAGCTGGACGCTTTTCTGCTCCAATGGTAATCCGGAGTCCATACGGAGGCGGAGTTAGAACTCCTGAGCTCCATTCTGATAGCTTAGAAGCATTATTTGTCCATTCTCCGGGTCTTAAAGTTGTTATGCCCTCCAACCCGTATAACGCGAAAGGACTCTTGATCGCTGCGATTCGTGACAACAACCCGGTTCTTTTCCTAGAGCCGATGAAGCTTTATCGCGCCTTTAAAATGGAAGTACCGAGTGAAGCTTACGAGGTACCACTTGGGAAAGCTAATGTAGTTAAAAAAGGTGATGATGTCACCATTATTACTTGGGGTGCTATTGTGCCTTTAGTTCAGAAGACAGCAGAAGAGGCTGAGAAAAAAGGAACTTCTGTTGAAGTCATTGATCTATGTACCGTTCAACCGATTGATGTCGAAATGATTCTCACTTCTGTTGAAAAGACGAGTCGTGTCATTATCGTTCACGAAGCAGTGAAAACAGCGGGTGTTGGAGGTGAAGTTGCAGCACTTATTAGTGAGTATGCTCTTTTTTTATTATCGGCACCGATTTTACGTGTTACTGGTTATGATACTCCATATCCTGTGCCATCGGTTGAAGATGACTGGCTTCCGACTGCCCCAAGAATTCATGCAGCAATTAATAAGGTTATGGAAGATTAAACAAATAGTTGTCCTTAGTGAGTCATTGGGTTATATTTAACCATAATATACAGTCCAAAATACTTCAGATAAGAGTGAATATTATGGTTTCTGGTGCTACTCCACAGTATTTCGTTCAGACTCACAATGTATTTAATTTATTAAATACACCGAGGTATCGGAAGAGTCAGAATTGACAATAACCTACAGGTAGGTCTTTTATTGTTGACTAATTAACAACAATGGATATTCGAGAATAGCTGACACAAACGTTTAAACTATTAGGTAGGGAGTTCGTGAAAGGGAATTTCACCGAGAATAAGTAGGCTACTGTTTCCCCGAGTAAAAGTCCTTTTCTTAATTTGAAAACTTGGGAGGTTTAACTATTGAGAATTGAACAATTACACTATTTAGTTGCGATATCTAATACTGGTTCTTTCTTATTAGCTGCTGAAAAATTACATATTACGCAACCCAGCATAAGTCAATCAGTTATTAGTTTAGAAGAAGAATTAGGCGTGAAGATATTCAAACGCTCCCGTTATGGTTCTCAACCAACAGAGGAAGGGAAGCTTGTTTTAAAAAAATCATTGGAGATTTTGGGGAAATTAGATGAATTAAAAGAGGAAGTTAATATTCTAACATCTTCAATATCAGGAAGCTTAAAACTAGCAATTGTACCAAGTGTATGTTCAACTCTTTTGCCTAAAACTTTAGCCATATTTACAAAAAAGTACCCTTTGGTACAAATAGAAATAATTGAAAAAGGTTCTCTTGAGGTAATGAATGACGTACTAGAAGGAAATGTAGAAGTAGGTATTTCATCTATTCCTAACGGAGAATTACCAGATAAAGATAGAGTAGAATTTAAAGAATTATTAAAAACCAAAGTTCAAGTCTGTGTCGGAAAAAACTTTGATATTCCTAAAGATAGAAGTATTTCCCCAAAGGAAATTGTTAAATATCCGCTCGTTATGCTGAAGTCTAGTTACAATATACGCCATTTCCTAATTAATTTGTTAAGTAACTACGGAGATTTGAATATATTTTTCACAACTGATAACTCAGAACTCTCTAAAAAAGTTATTATGCAAGGAGTTGCAATAGGCTTTTTCTCAGACCTTATTTTGAGGCACGATCCCTATGTATTAGATGGACATCTTATTCCACTTGATATAACTAATGATAATATTTACTCTAAAATAGGTTGGTTGCGATCAAGGAATAGGTACTTTTCAAAAGCTGCTCAGGAATTTATTAAGGAACTTGAGTATCAAAACATTATTGAAGACATCACTTAGTTAGCCATGGTAGACACTTTAAAAACATTTAAGTCTTTCAACATTAAAAAAGGTAATAGAGAAGGAGATTATCTTTGGTATTTGTTACGTTATCAGTAGTTTTTAATTTAAAGCAAGGGCGCTTTACTTGAAAGAATCTATAGAAAATAGCCGGTTCCTTTGACTGATGATTTAATAAAAGGGTTAGACAATGAAGCCTTTTTGGAAGTTCTACTCGAAACAAGCACAAGCTACTTTTTGGTAGCTTGTGCTTGTTTTTACACGTTTAATTCTACTGGCTTTTGTGTCGATGGTTTAATGTATTTAATTAATAGCCAACGTGAGATTGGTCCAACAAGTAGTAGCTGAGATGGGAGCGCTACGATAAAGTTCAGACCAACCGTTTTAAGGTACGCTGTGAAAATTGAACCTTCAATTCCTATCATTACCGCCGTTAAAATAAGTCCATATACTGACATAATTAGAACCATTATAGGGACCATACAAAAAGCAAGCGATACAATAAAGGTGATTTCTTTCGATTTATCATAGGGTAGTGATAATGCAAGTTTACGCGCTTTCGGTTCAACGAATGACTCTGCGACAAAAGCTACGATAAACGTTATGATAAATTGAATCACTGCACTCCCTACTGTAAACCCGGAAAATCCGTGTAAAGCTGTGTTGTAAACTGACATAATAAGAACCATTCCAAAACACATAAATAGTCCGAAAATAATGCCTTCTTTTTTATTACTAGGCAAATAAAAACATCCTTTCGTATAGCGAATAAATGTAATTATATATGTCTAGATTTTTTTACATAAGTGACGTTTTTGTGAACTTTTGTGAACAAGTTAACTAACACTGTTGTTCTGACGCAGTTGCAACCCAAAAGAGGTGACAAAATGTCACCTCTAGTTATCTTACGGTTTTGGATGATCAGAAGGTGAGATGACTCATGGAGCGAACAGAGCAGGAAAGTGGAACCCTGTTTGTATAAAATACGTATAATTAGTAGGACGATAATACGTAGAATGAAAGGAATTTTATTTATATGGCACAAACATTAATAACTATTTCTAGATCTGACGTACGTGGAACCGCAGTTGGTGTTCTATTTATGACGCTTTTTGGGACTATGTGGGCATATACAGGAATAATGGGATTACAAGGCTGGGGGAGTCCTTGGTTATTAGTTGCTTCTCTAATCGTTGGAATCGGGCTGTTCATAGGTGGTTGTTTACTAATATTCGCATCACGGGAATTACCAGATCAGGTTCCAAATGTAGATGGGAGGCATGGGAAGAAAATAGGGATCTGGTTTACTATCATTTTCGCAGCAGAGGGTTTAGCAATAGTAATCGCAATTGCTGTGTGCAACGCTACTGGTCACACTGAACTTATACCTCTCGTAATAGCTATGATTGTTGGTATTCATTTTTTGCCATTGGCCTATCTTTTTCAGGTCAGGATCTATTATTTTACAGGCGTATTTCTCTGTTTACTTCCAATTATTACCTGGCTATTTGTTCCTTTGAATGTCACATTGAAGGAACATCAGATCAATGCATTTATGTCTGTCGTTGGACTAGGATCTGCCGTGATTCTGTGGGGAACTAGCTTGGCAATCTGGCTAATAGGCAAAAGGTTAGTAGGACTTGTCTCGAATAAATTGACTTAGCAATAGGTGGTTTTTTCTGGTTACTTAGATATGTCAGTATTTATAACGAAGGAACACTTTTCAGCTTTCCAAAGGTTCACGAAACAATACGTAATACCCCGTCCTCGAACCTTTCAGAGCTGTTAAAACTACCAACAGGAAAAATGAATGTCCATGGCATGCTGGTTTTCTTCTCTACTGTGATTCGTGAAGAGAAGGTATGCTCAGCTAAAATGGTGCCACTTACCATATATGTCATTAGTTGATCAAGGAAGGAAAAATTCTGTTGACTGGTATTATGGATAAGAACAGCAACTAGTAGTTCCTCGCGATGATTTTTGGCTTCCCAAAGTGAAGTAAACTGCATGTTAATGCCAGGATCTAAAGTTGCATACTGAAAAGATTGCTTAATCCGTTCCCGGTCTTGATCAGCAATTGTTTTGTCCCATTTGGATTCAAACGTAAGTTTTTGCAACAACCGCACCTCTTTCTAATCATTATTTTCAATTATGCTTGAATGATTAATTCCGATTATTCTTTATTATATCCCTAAAACACGAACATTAAAATGGATTTTTAATTTAATGTTCAGCTTTTTATTGATTATCTAGTATAAATTTGTTATGTTATCAAAGTAATAATCTTAAATATCGTTACTCGTATATACTCGGTAATATGGTCTGAGTGTCTCTACCTGGTTCCCATTGAAGAACTGGACTACGAGTTAAAGTATTCGGCTGTTATAGCGTTTTTTTGCCGTTGATTTAGCATTAGCTCCATTTTTTGCTTAATTGTCTATACTTTGACTTTCGTAGGTCCAGAAGGTAGAAATCATTCTACACTTTATGGACCTTTTTCTTTTGGTTGAGACTACGAGTATATCAAACATCAAGGAGGAAAACAGAATGGAAGCAAGATTTTATCAAACAAAAAAGCAACGAAAAGGATGGTTAAATTACGCTTTATTGGTCTTAATTACTGTACTGTCATTATCGGTGGTTGCAGCATGTAGTTCTACTGACCAGTCTAAAACTGTACAAGAAAATTCTAAAAGGCCTATTATAGTTCAAGGCCCGATGCCAATAGAAGCTGAAGAATTTGCACAAAGGTTAGAGAATGTTAAAAAAGAAAAATCAGGAACTTTTGAATTTTATATAGGCACTGTAGACGATTATCCTGTAATCGTATCTAAAACAGGTAAGGGGATGGAAAATACAGCAGCAGCTACAGCTGTGGCTATTGAAAGATATAACCCAATAGCAATAATCAATCAAGGAACTTCGGGTGGCCATGATCCGAATTTACACGTATTTGATATTGTTTTAGGAAAGAGAACGGTAAACATAGGCTCATTAAAAACAGCGGATAAGGGCGAAAACGAAGGAATTGATCCAACTGAATGGAAACCGATGGACTTAATGGCTTCTGAGGGAAGTGCAGGAGAAGATCCTAATGCTGAAAAAATCCGTTATTATGAGGGAGATAAGGATTTACTCGCCGCTGCTAATGCAGTGAAAGATAACTATACAAAAGGTAAAATTGTCGAAGGTACGATCGGTTCTGCGGATGTATGGAATAATGAAGTTGATCGGATTAAATGGTTTCATAATAAATATGGTACTTCTGTAGAAGAAATGGAAACTGCCTCAGCAGCACAAATTACCAAAGCTTATGATGTACCATTCTTGGGGATTAGAATCCTATCTAATAATAAAGTGAATGGTGGAGAATACAACCCAGATACTGCAACAGCAAATCAAGAATATGTTTACGAAGTAGTTAAAAAATATATATCTACGTTGCCAAGCGAATAAGATATAGGAAAATCACATTACTATCAATTCCAGTGCCTGGAGCCCTTTTTATAGGGTTCCAGGTTTTTTACAGATCAGATGGAATAGATTACAAACAAACTGGATATTTATGGTAAAATTAGAATGATAATTGTGAAAAGAGTGAATTTAAAGTAGCTGAGAGGATTGAAAATAAATGGAAAAAGAATTTCCTATCATTGAAACAAGAAGATTAATCTTAAGGGAAGTAATAAAAGAGGATGCTAATGATATGTTCACCTATCTATCTGATGAAGAAGTTGCAAAGCCTATGGGACTAGTACCTTACCAAACAGTAAAAGACGTATGGGGTGAAATTAATTGGTATAAATCTATATACGTTCAAGGTACAGGAATTAGGTGGGGAATTACACTAAAAAATTCCGGTAAGGTTATAGGAAGTTGTGGTTTTCTTAATATGCTTACCAAACATTATCGGGCTGAAGTTGGATATGAATTAAGCAAAGATTACTGGGGAAAAGGGATAGCCAGCGAAGCATTGGAAGCTGTTGTTAAGTACGGTTATCACCATTTTCAGTTAGAAAGAATGGAGGCTTTAATTGAACCTGCTAACCTCCCATCACAAAAACTAGTAGAGAAGCAAGGCTTTAAAAGAGAAGGACTGCTACGACATTATGAATTTACTTGTGGTAAATTCGATGATTTATATATGTACTCAATCATAAAAGAAGACTTCAATCTTATTTAAAGCATTATAATCTTCTCTACAACTTCCACATGCTGAATCTTATCTAATAGTTGATATAAACTGCGACGTAACAGCGCCGTGATTTCCGCTGTGGATAGTCGCT
>NZ_JBYQFJ010000041.1:0-23745 GCF_057836705.1 Virgibacillus carmonensis
ATTCGATGTTGACCTTATCGTAAGGAGGCGCCTGAAGGGCACTAGGCAATGGGCGTTGGAGCTAGACAGATAATCGCCAAAATTTTATACTTCTTTGTTCTAAAAAAACTCTGGAAAGATACATCTCCTCCAGAGTTTTCACCAAAATCTATTTCGCTTTATTCACATATTGACGCTTATTATCAGACATACCTGCTAAACAAATGGTTGCAGGATCGTTATCAATATCGAATTCAATGGTTGAACCGTCAGTTGGCAATGTTTCTTGGAAAATTTTCTCATATTCAGCAACAGTAATTTCCTTTCTTGCGGAAAATAATCTGATATGATTTTCAACGTGTAAGTGCTCCCGATAATCGGCTTGTAGTAGGCCAGTAAAGAACTCCCCTACTGCTCCAGAGCCATAGCTGAATAGTCCAATTCGTGAACCTGCATCCAAATCCTCTTTTCGTGCAAGTAGAGAAAGGAAACTTAAATACAACGACCCCGTATATATATTCCCAACATTTCTGTTATACCTTGCACTAATTTTGTAGTTTTCCAGTAGCCGGTCTTTCACATCTTCGGTTCCTTCATCCAAAACAGTTCGTAACGCTTTAAGCCCTAGCTTTGTATAAGGCAGGTGGTAGCAAATTGCTTCAAAATCTTTTAACTCTAAACCTGTCTTCGTTTTGTATCTCTCCCACACTTTGGAAAAGAATGACATGTATTGTTCATTCGATAATTTTCCGTCGACAAACGCTTTGTCCGAGTAAATTGGACGCCAGAAATCCATAATATCCGTGGTGAAATACACACTCTGGTCTTCCAATTCCATAATGCTGGGATCTGCACTGATCACTAGCGCAACCGCTCCTGCGCCTTGCGTTGCTTCTCCTGGTGTATTCAAGCCATATCTTGCAATGTCTGAACCGAGCACCAACACCTTGCTTTCTGGATTCAACGCAATATGCCCTTTTGCCATTTGAATACCAGCAGTTGCTCCATAACAAGCCTGTTTCACTTCAATTGCCCGAGCATACGGGTTTAAATCCAATAAATCATGAACGTAAACCGCTGCTGATTTGGAGCTATCGATGCCTGATTCTGTTCCGAATATGACAAAGTCAATTTCCTTTTTATCTTTTTCATCTAAAATTTCAAGTGCCGCATTTGCTGCTAATGTAACTGGGTCCTGTGTGATCGGTGGTACTGCCATCTTCTCTTGTCCAATACCAATCGTATATTTTTCAGGATCCACATTTCTGTCTGCAGCTAAATTGTTCATATCAACATACATATGAGGTGTATAGAAACCTATCTTATCAATCCCTATTTTCATGAGTCGTTCTCCTTTGCTTACAACAATCCCAGTATGAATCTGGTAATTTACAGTTTACTATAAATTAATTGTTCATGATAGTACGAAGAGTTCTCGGTGGACAAGAACCTATCCTATCCCCGTTTCCCTTTGTTTATACCTAGGTAACTGTCACAAGATTCCATTTAACTGTATACACTGTCATAATGATTCTAATGAAAAAGGTGAGGACAAAATGATTAGGATTTCAGGTACGGATTTGAATTGGAATGAGTTAATGAGTAAAGTCATGGTTTCGAGTGCAGGTAGAAAAATTTTAAGTCAGCTAAACAAAAGCTTAAGAGTATACAGTTATCAATCTTTTAAGGAATTAGAGAACACCATCCTTATAAGGGAGCATATTATGAAAGCCGCAAAAAAGCTTAACAAAAGCAACGTGACCTTTGCTGTTTTCAAGGAAACAAGGGCTGATGAGAAGTATTGGACCGTCACGGAACAAGGCGGCATTCGTTTAAAAGAAGGGGTAATACCTTCTGTTGCAATCGTTGATATTTTTAAAAATGGTTCTGAATACGCGTTTGAATGTGCAACAGCTATGATCATCGTGTACTACTTTGCAGCGCTTCACTATCTTGGAGCAGAAACATTCAATAATTATTTTCCGAATTTATATTTGTACAGCTGGGAGGCAGATTCCGATCTAGGCTTGGAACTCGTTACAGCAAAGGAACCTATTCCAGCGGATGTTGTTTATTTCGATAACCCGGACTATTCTAAGCCTCAATGGCGTGGGGAAAATGCGGTTTACCTAGGTGATAACCATTATTATGGTCACGGAATGGGCATTCTTGGCAAGAAGGAAATGATCGAAAATCTTAACGCTTTAAGTAAATCAAGTGAAGTTGATGCTTACATGCTCGACAAAATGGTAAGACCTTCTTTCGACCGCTGGATCCGGCTAAAACAAGGCAATAGATCTGATAGAATGCCTTTAAATCGCGTATTAATATATGCAAATATAAACCACCATAACCAAACATCTATTTCTTACTATTATCATTGCTCCTTAGCTAATATGTTGTGTACGGGGGCTATTAAGATAACAATGAATGGTACATTGGATTAGGGATAAGGGGGACAGTTTACAGGAACCTTGTTCCATTTTTTATGAGAGCCAATTTAAAAAAATAACAAGATTAGTTTAAAGTTACGGTACAAGAAACCACTTCACACATCTCCGAACAACAAATGCAGAAAACCCTAAAAAGGTTCTCTGCATTTGTTGTTCATATAAAAGCGCAATTCTTTATTATGCTAGAATTAGCTATCCCATTTTCCGACGCGTATTACTGGGTTTCTTTGCCTGTTGACTTTTCATATGGGGCTTAGAGCCGTTCATATTGGTGTTATTTTTGTTATTAGCTTGTGCCTGTTTTTTCTTTTCCAGATGCTGCTGAACTTTTTCTTGCATACTTAATTTCTTTTCACTAGACATTTAAGTTGTCTCCTCTACTATTTCTGTTACTTTCTTATTATAATACAGAAATCAAATTTATGGCTATTTTTTTCAATAACTCTGAGAACTTAACCATACAAAATGACCAGGACGAGAAAATTTAAGGATGGTTATTAAAAAATTACTGACTTCGGTATATGATCCTAAAGGCTTCCTTATTAGGAATTAGCTAGGCTATTATCATGATAGTGACAGAAAGTAAGAAAAGGTTAACCAGTAGTAGCACCCATTTCTTCCATCCCTTCCCAAACGCTGCACTGAACATTCCGATAAGCGGGGATAGGAATAGAACCATTATCCAGACAAGCCCACTCCAACCACTGATATAACGGTGGAGGAAAATGACTCCGACATAGAAAACTAAGTAGATAATGATGCATATAAGAGCTCTTCTATGCCTTTTTCTCGTCAATACTTTCGTCCAATCTCTTGCCACTTGAACGTAAAAGTTTTCTTCCTCCTCTTCAATCATTTCGCGATGAGTAACGAAAGCATTAATAAGTGTTCTTGAACTTTTCGTCCGGCCATTTATCGGTCCCTTTGTTAAGTCTTCGTTCAATTGGTTGTTGGTAACTAAGTTTGATTTTATTCTTTCCATAAAATTTACAATCTCTTTGAAGGTGTTTTTCTTCTTCAGTTTAGCATCGCTTTTAGATAACAAGAGACTTAATAAAAGTCTTGTAATCGCCAATATAAATCGTGAATATAATCGCTTGAACATAAAAACAGCCTTTCTGTTTTGTGAAGACTCTAATTCTATCATATGCATCACTGCATTTAGTCCGAAATAAAGAGATTAGACTTAAAACCTCAGGCGGGTTAGGCGCTGCAGCTAGACAGACTACTGCCAAAGTTTAGGCTTTCTTTCCTAACAAAAAAACAGGTACTCCACCAATATCTTTCACCAGTAGAATACCTGCTATTTTCTTATCTAGTATAACGTTTGCAGTGCTTCTTTATTAAATGCTAATAAGTCATCTACTCTGCCGTCCTGAACTTTCTTCACCCATTCAGGGTCCATCAATAGCGAGCGGCCGATCGCTACCAGGTCGAATTCCTCATTATCCAGCTTTTCAATCAAACCATCGAGACTGGTAGTGTTAGCACCGGAAAAGCTTGTGAATTCTCCATCAAGCCCAACTGATCCAACAGAAATTACAGGTTTGCCCGATAGTTTCTTTGTCCATCCTGCCAAGTTTAACTCAGAGCCATCGAATTCCGGCTCCCAGAAACGACGGGTAGAACAATGAAAAATATCTACTCCTGCTTCTACAAGTGGTTTCAGAAAACGATTTAATTCATCTGGATTTGTTGCAAGCTTGGCTTCGAAGTCATTCATTTTCCATTGAGAAAAACGGAAGATGATTGGAAAACCCGGACCAACTTCACGTCGGCATGCCTCTATTACCTCAACTGCAAATTGTGTACGTCCGACAAGATCTCCACCATAACGATCCGTACGCTTATTTGTATTTCCCCAGAAGAATTGATCGATTAGATAACCATGAGCGCCGTGAAGCTCGATGCCATCGAAGCCAAGGCGTTTTGCATCAGCTGCCGCTTGAGCGTAAGCTTCTACCATATTAACAACTTCTTCTTCCGTCATCGGTTCCGTTATTTTTTTTCCTGACAAGCTTAGGCCAGATGGGCCAACAGGTTGTGCTTCTTCATTTGGAAGCTCCCCTTTTTTACGGGTCATCCCCACGTGCCAGAGTTGCGGTACAATTTTCCCACCAGCTTGATGCACTTCCTTTACCACTTCAGCCCAGCCGTTCAAGGATGCTTCCCCATGAAATTGAGGAATACTAGCACCTGAAACAGAAGCCGGGTGATTAATCCCTGTTCCTTCTGTTACAATTAAGCCTACTCCGTTTTCAGCTCGGCGACGGTAATAAGCTACCACATCCTCCCCTGGCACTCCGTCTGGTGAAAAACCACGCGTCATTGGCGCCATCACCGTGCGATTGGAAACTAGTAAATTATCACTCTTAAATGGTTTAAATAATGGTTTTGTTGATATATTTGTTTTACTCAATTTTGGTCCTCCTCATTCCTTGATACACTAAATATTATTTCAAATTGCTTCAGGAAAGAAAAGAAATCTGTTTGTAAATTATTTACATAACGCTATAGTTGAATCTCATATTTTTGTTTCTCTACATTCTTCACACCTTTTGGGATGCACGAACCCTTTTTGCTTATAAAATTGTTGTTCACCTATCGTGACAGTAAAATGTTCACCGTATTCCCAGCATTTTAAGGTAGTTCAACTTAAGGTCAATTAAAATTACTCCTATAAAATAAAAATAGCACCAACTACTAGTTAATAGTCGGTACTTTGTTTATTCGCTATACGGTTAGCGTGACGCCTTTGGCGATTGGCACGCGTCACATTTACGTTGATTATTATTTTTAAATTTCTTAAATGTTTTTTCAAAATTACTGCCGCATGAACATTTAAATAGTAACTTTTGAGAAAAACCTTGATACTCAGTCGTTAGCAGTTTACTCTCGGAATTGTTCTCAACAAAATCATTAATTTTACCGATAGTCCATCGTTTATTCATTCTCTTACACCTCCATATTTTTATAGGCGGAGGCTTTTCTTGGCATCCGTTCAATTATGAGCAAAAGTCGTAATTATCCTAAGTTTTTCATTATAACATGAGCTGGTCCACAATCAAACAGATCATTATGCTTAAGAAGTAAAGTGCGGCTTTGTTAATCTTTATTCTTTGTTCGGGCAAGACCAGATTAAATAGATATACCCCAATAGAGCTTTTTCGATTTTGTGAATTTCCACGTTTGACGCCTTCACGATATGTTCGATGTCACGATTTTGATGGCAGCCGAAAGCCTTAACAGCAAGTGGATCAAGCCCCTTTTGCAGCAAAGCCAGTGGCGGGAACGTGCTGACCCCATGCTCCATAAGCAGGATTTGGCCATCTGGCTTACACCATCGGTTAAACAGATTCAAAACATGTATTGGATTCTCGTAGACACATAGCGTCCCTGTGGAAACGATTGTGTTAAAGGAATTAGACTGGAAATCCAATTCTTCAACAGCTGATAAAATAAATCTTGCATTAATGCTGCTCGCATCCGCTGCTTCTCTTGCCTTGGCAAGCATCCTCGGGCTAAAATCTACTGCTGTAACATCTACAGACTTTGGATAATAGGCAAAATTATTCCCCGAACCGACTGCTACCTCCAGTGTTTTACCTTTTGCCCCGTTATATAACTTTTTCCGATACTTGTTTGCAGACTGACTAACCCTCTTTTCCGCATATGTATCGGCTTGTTTATCAAACTTCTTAATAAGTTTTTCCCTTTCCATGTTTGCCTCCCTGAAAGAATAAAGTATTCAGATCTATGGAGCTTTTCTCCCGAAAAACTTGTCAGGCATGATAATTTAACAGCATCCGCTTAATTAACCTAATCTGTCCACGGTGGTTTATTTCATCTTCCATGACGTGATACCATATCCAGTATTTATTATTTGAAAAGCCATTACCCAAATTGGTTTCCTCAAATAACCAGGCTTCATTTTTGGTGCTTAACTGTGATAAAGTTTTCTCTCTCGTTTCGTATAATAAATTTAAATAATTCTCAAGCGGACGATTATTGATTTCCTCTCTTGCTTTATCACCGAGAAATAAAGCTGGCTCCCAATTAGAAAGTTCATCTTCATTTATATCTCTATTTTCAAAGGTAATAACCTGATGAACAAAATCAACCGCAACAATATGCATTAAAAGAGCACCAATCGAATTTGCTCCTTCGTATGCTATGTAATCTAATTCAAACTGACTCAAATCTTTAATATCATTCAATAATACTTCTCTTGAATACTCTAACATGGAAACAAGCTCTCCAATTTTCCCATCAAAACCATCTCTTTGTTTAATTCTATAATCCATTTTATACCCTCCATTTCGCTGTTTCCTTTCATTTTCAGCGTAATTAATCCTATGAATAACGGCTGCTTTATATACGAACGAGTGGAGAAAAGGTTACAGAAGCTAAGAAAGCGCAATTCTTATACAGAATTGCGCCCATTTGTGTGGCTCGAAATATATATTAGTAAAACGACAATACCTAATACTACAAAATCAAAGATAGCTTTTGAGTGAACTTTTAATACAATATGATGGTTAATTTCCCATTTCATACACTAACAATGAGGCGTTATCATCATCCGGGACAGCGTATAGTACGAGGCCTCGTTTTGATTTCTCCATAAACACCGGATTACGAGTTACAACGTGACCCTCTTGCGACCATTTTTCTATTGGTATTTCGTAAAGCATTTCGGTTGTACCCATATCTAACAAAGCCAGTCCACCAAGTTCGTAAGGCTTGTCAGAGGTAGGATTCGACAACACAGAAATGCCACTGCAAATCATTTGATTTTGTCCCACCCCCTCACAGTCTTGGTAATCAATAAAATGACTTGGATTGTTCTCAACGGAAAGCTGCTTCCCTATTTCATTCCATTTGTAAAATTGACGGGAACCCCAGCTTACCCCTAAGAGTTTCCCGTTATTCTGGTTTGAAACCACGCCTCCAATGTGGTCCTCCACCCGAAAAACTTCTTTTGCCTTCATTGTCTTTGGATTCACTTTATAGATTATCGATCGACTACCCGGACGGTATTCAGCCACAGGCACCCATATGTTTTCTCCGTCGTACGAAATCCCGCCAGGATGGTACATGTTTCCTTCTCCTAATTCAATATCTTTTAGTAATTTTCCATGTTGGTTAAAGACAAACAAGTGACCGGTTCCTCTCCCTGGACTTCGATCATAACCATTTTTAGGAGAATCATACTTTTCTGGGAGTTCAAGTATTTCGACAGAGGACATGTAGAATAGGTCCCCTACCTTCGTCATGCCTTGCGGATGGTATACATCAAAATTAAGTTTAATATCATCTACTTTTGCAAGCTCTGTGCTACGGGTTAGTTGCTGAAAGCTTTCAGCTATATTGCTTTTTTTAACCGTTTGTTGCTCGTCGTTCCATATTATATGAGGTCCAGAAGGGGTGGAGTCATTTTTCTTTAAAAATTTCTGTAATCCATCTAAATCATCACTATTAATTAAATCTACACCAGCGTGTAATAGTTCCAGCCAAACTGCCTCACGATCATCAGAAGGACTATCAGGAGTGGCCCAAAAACGAACCATCCGACCATTAGCATGAGCGGTTGTAACAATTTTATTAAGTTTCGCTCTTTCTTCTTTTGGCATTTCTCCTTCGCCCATCCAAGTGAAATGGTCCTGCCAGTTGTCGCTTATAACAGGCATAAATTCATTCGAAACATTTGAGCCAAGGTCACTCATCCGTCCATCAAAAGTTGCATAACGAACATCTTGATTTTCCATCAAGGTGCGCGGACGGTCTCCTGAAACAATCACAGTAACTGCACCAGGTTTTGCGCCTGACGGTCCAAATTTTGTAAGAATATCCTGATTAGAACGTAGTAGCTTATGCAAAGCACGGTATGTAGACTTACCCTCGGATTTAATATCAATCCATAAGAGAAAATCATGCTCATAGCCTGAATAAACCGCCCCATGATTTTTCTTGACTTTTTCCTTTAATGGATCAAGATAAAGCGACTTTAAAGTACGTTCAGGACTCACGTTTTCTTTCTCATGGGCAACAAGCAGCTTTCCATCGACAAGCCAGACGTCAGCTTCAACGCTCGTAAATCCATGTTTTATTGCATCAAATAACGGACGGTCATGCAAGTAGTCATTATGTGCGTGAGCTTTTGAAAGGGACAATACCGATTCCTGGTTAGCACGCATAGAATCGTTATGGCCAGCAAAAGAAATATCCGCAATGGGAAACGCAAATAAAGCAATTACTGTAAAAACAAAAGATAACTTTATCAACCTTCTTTTCAAGATTCTCAACCTCCACTTTGTTTGTTGTTATACTTCACTAACAAGGTTAACAATGGAATGTTGAGCAGATATTAATCTCATGTTGAAAAACTGTAAATTTTTAACTATATACTTAGAACAATAGTATATATGATATTTTCAAGACATAAGAGTTTAAAGATTCGCCGAGACTAAATAGAAAATAACTCCCTATGCCTTAACATGGCATGGGAGTTATTCCATCTTTTTGATCCGCAAATTATGAAGTCCGGTGACTTAATAGTATGGTGAAATCATTAAGTAGACTAGTACGCCCGTCAGGCTGACATACAGCCAGATTGGCATTGTCCAGCGTGCAATTTTCCGATGCTTTTCGACTTTCCTATTCAAGCCTCTTCCGAGTGTAATCAACGCTAGCGGCACAATCAATGCAGCCAGAACAATGTGTGTAATCAGTATAAAATAATAAACGTACATCAGCGCGCCATCTCCACCGTAGCTTGTAGACTCAGCCATAGAATGATAAGTCAAATAGGAGATAAAAAACAAAAAGGTTGTTACGAATGCTGCAACGATGAATCTGCGGTGCAGGTTAATGTTTTTCTTTTTGATCATGATTAATGCCGTTAACAAAAAGAGAAAAGTGAAGCTGTTAAAGATAGCATTCAGCATCGGCAATACCGTTAATTCAATGCCCCATACCGTGCCATCCGAACTTTTCGGCAGCATATATGTACCCAAAATAACCCCTACGATAACTATGGATAGAACCCAAATCAGCGGATTGTAATTGCGCTGTTTGGGGTTGTGGATTTCTTTACTCATACGTTTTTTTCACTCCTAGATTGAATGCCTTTCTGCTAGCATAAGAAAATTAATCGGAAAGAGCAATCCAAAAGGTGTGCGTTTTCTCTAAAAACAGAAAATGTCATGCTTTCGGCAAGAAATAGACAAAGTATTGCAATACCTAAAGGAATTCCGATCTTCCGCAATTCATCGGGACAAAGGACCTGACCCCTTTGTCCTCCAACCCTGAGCAGATACCTTGAACCTGAGAAAAATGAATTCTATGATGAACGTTAATGCAGATTTAGAAGAAAGGATGATTATAGATGAACAAGGATACATTATTTTCAACTTCAGAAATAAAAAATAAAACAATAAAGAACCGTTATGTAGTAGCTCCCATGACTCGTATTAGTGCAGAAAAAGATGGACGGGCCAATGAGACAATGAAACGTTATTATGAGCGCTATGCAAGGGGTGGCTTCAGCGCTGTCATCACGGAAGGAATTTACCCGGACGAGCGCTACAGCCAAGGCTACTTTAACCAACCTGGTCTTGCGAATGATGAACATGTACAGGCATGGAAACCTGTCGTTGAAACGGTTCAAAATCATGGTTCCGTGATAATCGCACAGCTCATGCATGCTGGTGGACAAAGCCAGGGGAATGCACATACCAATGAAAGCATTGCACCTTCCGCAATTGCTCCAAAAGGCGAGCAACTGGGCTTCTACGGTGGTTCTGGCCCGTTCCAAACACCTAAAGCAATGACAGAAGATGATATTAACCAGGCAAAAGATGCTTTCGTACAAAGTGCCATCCGTGCAAAAGATGCTGGATTTGATGGCGTCGAGCTGCATGGTGCTAATGGGTATTTGTTAGATCAGTTCTTAACGGATTATTTAAATCACCGCGAAGATCAATATGGTGGTTCAGTTGAAAACCGTATCCGGCTAATGCTTGAAGTTATAAGCGAAGTACGTGCTGCAGTAGGTCCGGAATTTGTGATTGGAATACGTATTTCTCAAATCAAGGTTTCCGATCCAGACCATAAATGGGCTAACGGGGAAGATGAAGCAGACTCCATCTTCACGGCACTTGGGAAGTCTTCTTTAGATTACATTCACGTAACAGATGGTGATGCAACGGCACCCGCATTTGGTGAAGGTAGCCGAACGCTTGCACAAGCAGCTAAAGACTTTGGAAAGCTACCGGTTATCGCAAATGGAAAACTCGGAGAACCAGAAAAGGCGGAGAAATTATTAGAAGAAAATCACGCAGATTTAGTGTCACTGGGCACAAGCGCACTGGCAAATCCAGATTTGCCTAATAAGGTTGTTAAAGGAAAAGAGTTAAAGGAATTTGACTTTGCAAACACACTACTCCCGCAAGCTGAAGTTAAAGACCATGAAGTTGAGATGGAATTAGTGGAATAACTATGGAAGCCGTTCCTGATATGGAGCGGTTTTTTTGTGGTCAAATTAAAGATGGGACAATTCCGTATTCCAGATTTGCACCACCAAGCGTAATTTTTTTATCAACACAGTGTCAACCGGATCATACCATGATTCTTCCACTAAGTTTCAGAAAACGATTTATTATATACAAATAGTTATATATACTTAATGCAATATCAGTAAAAACAATAAGGAGGAAACTACCATGACAGAGGGAGATAAAAGTATGAACCCTAAGGTTGATAAATTCTTAAGTAACGCCAAAAAGTGGCAGGAAGAATTTGAGAAATTGAGAATGATTATTCTTGACTGCGGGCTGTCCGAAGAATTAAAGTGGGGTAAACCTTGTTACACGTTTCAGGGTGGAAATATAGTTTTAATACATGGATTTAAAGAGTATTGTGCGCTTCTGTTCCACAAAGGTGCCTTGTTACAGGATGCCCATGGGATTTTAATCCAGCAAACGGAGAATGTACAGGCGGCGCGCCAGATTCGGTTCACCAATGTTCAGGAAATAGTTGAGTTGGAACCCATCTTGAAAGCCTATGTGAATGAAGCCACTGAAGTGGAAAAAGCCGGTTTGAAAGTGGATACGAAACAGAAGAAAGAACTTGTATTTCCTGAAGAATTTCAAAAGAAACTAGAAGAAACCCCAGCATTGAAGACAGCTTTTGAAGCATTGACGCCAGGACGGCAAAGAGCATATAATCTTTATTTTTCAGGAGCCAAACAATCCAAAACCCGGGAGTCAAGGGTTGAAAAATATATGCAGCAAATTCTTGATGGTAAGGGGTTAAATGATTAAAGCTTCAACTTCTTGTAGGATCTCAGTACAATCATTCAAAAATAGTGAAAGGCTAATTTCTCAGTTTTTTTACTGAGAAATTGGCCCCTTTTATCTTGTAAAATCGGTGACAACAAGTGGTAATCCTTGTGGCTATTTCGGAAGATTAAGTTGCCATGAAACACCGAATTGATCATTTACCCAGCCAAACTTCTTACTGAAACCATAGTCATCCAGCGGCATAAGCGCTTGTCCATCCGTGATGAGTTTCTCAAAAAGATTGTTGAGCTCCTCTTCAGAATCACAAGTGACATAGATGGAAAACGACGGTGTAAAGGTAAACTCATGCTTCACATGACTGTCAATGCACATAAATTCCTGGCCCTTTACAGAAAAGATCGCGTGAATCACCGTTCCTTCCTCTCCAGCTTCATTCGCTCCGTAACGTGAGATGCTCTTAATTTCGGAATCCTCAATGATCGATGTATAATAATTCATTGCTTCTTCTGCGTTGCCATCTTGGAACATCAAAAATGGTGTTATCTTCTCCATTATAATACGACTCCTTTCGTATGTTTTCTTAAGTTTATCACATACGATGCATTTCATTGCAGTAAATCATAGTGTGAAAAGCGCGATTCCTACTCCAGAATCGCGCTCCATTCATGAAGACTTGATATCAAGATAATAGTGATAGCGTTCTTCAGCTTGTGCACCCTTATCTCCAAGACTCAACATAGAGATATCTTTCGCATCATCTTTTACAGGTTTAGTACGTTTCATAATCTTGTTTTCCTGGAGAAATACAATAACTTAATAAACACTGGGACATGTTCCAGCTGCTGGTTCATAATAACAATGATTTTTATAACGACCAGTTAAAGGTTCACCGTACCATGTTGGAGGACATGGAGCATATGGATTGAAATACCAAAGTGCATATTGCGCTGGCTGTTGTCTCCAAAAATTCAAATTCTTTCTTGCTAAGTTTTTCTCAACAGATCTCGCTCGCTTATAGAATAGACTACCCTTTTGAACAGCTTCAAAAGAATAATTCCCTCCTTGGATTTGAAAAATGGCTTCTCGAACTGCTCTTACATCTCTAAAATCTAAACAATCCGCTTTAGTCCGATTAACAACTACATTTCCCACATACAACATTCCTTGTTTTCCTTCACCCACGGCTTCCGCTCTCATCATCCTTGCCATTAAGTTAACATCTGCACTTGTATATTTTACGATTGGCATTTTTTTCACCTCAAAGTATCATATGAAAAAAGCCTACTTTGATGTCAGTAAATAGCTATAGAATTTCGCAAGATAAATGGCTAATTTCTCAATAAAAAACTAATAATTAGCCTCAAAGCACCCTGTTGTCAATGATTCTTCTAATTCAAATGCTCTTCCTATGATTAAATGTAATGAATTATAGTATTTCTATATACCCTTCTGCTCCATTCACCCTGATTCTTTGTCCATCCTTGATCAGCTTCGTAGCATTCTCTACACCGAAAACTGCAGGCAAACCATATTCACGGGCAATAACCGCACCATGGGTCATCAGTCCGCCAACTTCGGTGATAAGACCTTTTATGGATACAAACAATGGTGTCCAGCTAGGGTCAGTAAAAGCTGTGACTAAGATATCCCCATCTTCCAGATTTGCATCTTCCATTTTTAAGATGACGCGTGCTCTGCCTTCTATAACTCCAGAGGAAACAGGCAGACCTACCATGGCATCGGCTGGGAGATTTTCTCGTTTGTATTCACCTGTAATGATTTCACCATCAGAGGTGATAACACGTGGAGGAGTTAGTTTTTCATACAAATGGTACTCGTCTTTTCGTTTGCTGATGATCGGATAATTAACTTTATTTGTGCGTACGACTTCATGAAGTTCTTCAAAAGTGAGGTAGTAAATACCTTCTTTTTCATGAATAACGTTCGCTTGTACGAGTTGTTCGGCTTCTTTCAATAAAGCTTGCTTATAAACGAAATAGCGATTAATCATCCCGTATTTTGGATATTCCCTAAACCCGCTGAAATTCCGGATTAGGTCGATCATCCGTTTTGTTTCTTTGGCTTTTTGTTCACCATCTGGTAATTGCTTCAATCGATCTAGTAACTCTTGTTCTTTTTTAAAAGCTTTCTGTCGCCCTTGCTCAAATTTCCACTTGCTATAATTAGGTTCAAATTCTTTGATGTTAGTGAGAATCATAGGGACAAGTGCAGTTGGCTTTTCGCTCCAGCGAGTTTTCGTAATATCAATTTCACCAGCACACCGCATTCCGTATTTGTGGAGATAAGCATTGATGGCGTCTTGTGTTTCCTGTCCACCATCAAACGTAACCAATTCATCCAAAAAGGTATCCTCTTTTACATGTTGTAAATAATCAATTACTTCCGGATAAGGGCGAATCACATCTGCGACATCCAATAGCGCCAGCCCCATTTCCGAAGTAATATTGTGTGGCACAGATTGAGAAAGCGTGTCTGCTGCATTTTTTTCACCCAGCCACTTGTTCATTTTTTCATTGATCCATGATGAAGCATCTATAGCAGCCGTAATCACACCCAAGCTTTGTGGATCAAATAAAATCTTCTTTAATTGCTGGATATCTTCTAGAATAAAATCAAATAAGTCCGGTCCAGATTTCGTTTGGATGTTATGCTTTAACTCTTCTATCGATGTTTGACTACTCTTAATCAAATCAGAAACGATTGTCGGCTCGTTTTCGATTTGTCCTTGAAAATCCGCAGACGGCGTACCATTATTGCCTTTACCGGGACTCTGTTCTCTTTTATCATTTGGTAACGATTTTATAAAATCTCCTCGCTCAATTATGGTCATAAGTGCATCTTTTATGAGCGGATCCGACTGTCCCAGGGTACCTAATAACATTTCTCTGCTAGCAGGTGAAGACAGGCTATGTGTGGTATCAACGAACAATCTTCCACCAGCTTTACGCATGGGTGCAGGAGTCGTTAACAGGAAGAAAGACAATCCCAATGGTTTCATGGGGTCAGTCATCATTTGTTGATGACCGACAGATACATAAACGTGATTTTCTTGGGTCTCACCCGCTTCAGGGATCGGGTACAAAGTAGTGATTGGCCGACTCTGGACAATATAAAATGTATCATCAACCAAACACCATTCGATATCTTGTGGGCAACCAAAGTAAGCTTCGATCTGTCTTCCTATGGAAGCTAGTTGTAAAATTTGCTGGTCAGTAAGTGTTTGTTTTGTTTGCTGATTGGGGTCTATTTGCTGGGTTTTTGTGCCTCCTTCATTTAAGGCATAGATTGCTAGTTTTTTGGTTGCAATCATTTTATCGATGATCTTATCTTCTTTGACCTTGTAGCAATCGGCAGACACTAAACCGGAGACAAGTGCCTCCCCCAGTCCAAAGCTAGCATCGATCGACAGCACCTTGCGGTTTGAAGTAACTGGATCAGCTGTAAATAGTATTCCGGAAGCTTGTGGAAAAATCATTCGTTGAATAACAACAGCCAGATAAACCTTGCGATGGTCAAATCCGTTTCGCATTCGGTAAATCACTGCACGATCCGTAAATAGGGAAGCCCAACATTTGCTGATGTGCAGCAAAATGGCTTCTTTTCCGATGATATTTAAATAGGTGTCCTGCTGACCAGCAAAAGAGGCGTGTGGTAAATCTTCAGCGGTTGCACTGGAACGCACAGCATAAGCGTGTTCATCGCCAAACCGGTTGAGATAGTGAGCAACAGCTTTCACAACATCGGAAGGAATCTCTGCTTCCATAACGATTGTCCGAATCTTCCTGCTGATTTCACCAATTTGATCCAGGTCCCCTGCTTTTAGCAGTGTTAGTTGATCCAACAATGCGTGGTAGGCTTCGTTTTGTTCGAGGGCTTGTTGAAAAGCTTCTGTCGTAATACAAAATCCTTCTGGCACTTGCATTCCATGAATCGTTGATAGTTCCCCTAAATTCATCCCTTTGCCACCGACCGCCATTTGACTCGTTTTATCAATCTCCCGAAATTCTAGTACATATGGTTTCAATTCTTTCCCTCCTATTTATCGCTCCATACAAAAATTATTTATCTGGTCAAACTAATACACTTGCCCACCCGTTCCTGCCTCCTGGACAAGTTCCTTTCCTCTTAAAAATAGAACTTGACTGAAATTATTTTATAGTGTATAATATTAAACAGGGATAACTATACATAAATACATTAACAGTGGGTAACTATATAAATTTACCACAGTTTTTCATTTTTATCAATGAAATTTTACGATCTATACCATAGAAATCCAATATTAACAGGCCCAATTTCTTAGCATTTATAGGAAGGAATTGGGTCTTTTTTCATCACTCTATTAAGTGTCTGATTGCAAGAAATGGATAGATAGCATTTTCCATTTAAAACATGAATTTACGATTCAGGAAGGAAGTACAAAACTATGGATTTCGAAACGGTTATGCAGGAGCTTGAAGCCCTCGGTAAGGAACGAACTAAAAAAATGTACATATCAAATGGTGCGCACGAGCCGCTTTTTGGCGTGGCTACAGGTGCTATGAAACCAATCGCAAAGAAATTAAAATTAAATCAGTCTTTAGCAGATGAGTTTTATGCCACGGGTAACTACGATGCCATGTACTTTGCAGGTATTATAGCAGACCCAAAAGCCATGACTGAGTCGGATTTTGACGCTTGGATGGATGGAGCGTATTTTTATATGCTGTCAGATTTTGTAGTGGCAGTAACTTT
Source organism: Virgibacillus carmonensis (assembly GCF_057836705.1). Taxonomy (NCBI): domain Bacteria; kingdom Bacillati; phylum Bacillota; class Bacilli; order Caryophanales; family Bacillaceae; genus Virgibacillus; species Virgibacillus carmonensis. The sequence goes on from NZ_JBYQFJ010000041.1 coordinate 16,490, forward strand.
GTCAGAGTCAGATATTGCACAGGACGTTGCTGATAAATGGATCGCAAGCGGTGACGAGCTGAGAATGTCAGCGGGCTGGAGTTGCTACTGCTGGCTATTAGGGAATCGCCAAGATATTGAATTTTCCGAAGACAAGATTTCCAATATGCTTGATAGTGTGAAAAAATCGATTCTTGATTCGCCAGAGCGAACAAAATCCTCTATGAATAACTTTCTATCCACCGTGGGTATTTCCTATTTGCCGCTGCATGAAAAAGCACTCGAAACCGCAAAGGAAGTCGGTACTGTTGAGGTCAAACGGGACAATAAAAAAACCAGTTTCCTAAACGCTTACGAAAACATTCAAAAACAAATTGAAAAAGGAAAGATTGGTTTCAAACGCAAACATGTAAGGTGTTAGAATTAGCTTCATATAGGGACGTTGATGTAGCTTTAAAATATAGATCGATTCGATCAAAAACATCTCACAAACCCATATCTTTCGATAAATAAAAAGAATCCATTTTGAAAAAAAGATTGCTCATTTTCTGACATTAGGCATTGTTTTTGAGACAAATGAGTTTGAAATAATTTTAAGCGACGAAATCTAATTGTGAGTTTTTATTCCTTAGTTTAATTTACTTAAAAACACCAAGTGAACAAAGCTTTTTGTTATAATAGAGGCAGTGCAAATAGGCTTTTTCAAGGGTGGTAACTCATCCCTTTTTCAGAATGGGGGTGAGGCTTATGTCAGTTTTTGAATCGATTTTTCTAATGCTTATTTTTGGAGCATTAATCGTTGCTCTACTGACATATCTGAATAAACAGAAATAACCACCCTTAGCCAACCAAGCAATAGGTGGTTATTTCTTATCTTTTGTTATGAGTTGCCCCTTTGAAGGGCTTTTGTACTTAGGCTGAATGGTGTTAGTCGCACCGTTCAGTCTTTATTATTGTATGACTTTCTACTTATAGTATACCTTATCTTGACTATATGTTAAACATTTTACTATTCTTTATTTTGCCTTGGATACCAATTTCACTATCACACATTTGATCCCAAATCTTACAATTAGAATTCCGCATTATTTTACAAGTATTTCAGAGAGCTCCTATACCGGAAAAGCGCACTATTGCGGAAGATTGAACTATAACAAAAAACTTCAGGAGTATCTCATTAAGTTAAATTACTAACTCCACTCCGTTAGCGGAGCTCAAAAATTATTTAACTAATTCTTTTATGTAAGTATTTATGTAGCCACGATATTCTTCAGTTAATCCTTCAGGCAAATTTTCAAGACTAAAGAACTGAACATCATATGATTCAGTTGTATCTATTTCAATATTGCCTTTTATATCACTAGATACATAAACAGCAGTTACAGAATATAATTCATCACCATTAGAAACCTTAAAGTAATAGCCTTCGCCAGAAAATACTCCCAACAATTTAAGCTCTCCAATATCGAGATTAGTCTCTTCTTTAACTTCCCTTCGGGCGGTAACTTCTAAGCTTTCACCTAATTCCATTAATCCACCTGGTAGTCCCCACCCACCATCGGTTCTATGCTGTAATAATAACTCATTATTTTGGCTTAAAACCAAGCCAACAGAACCAGTTAATAGTAAAGGTCTGTGACCAACTAATTTTCTTAATTCACTTACATAATCCACTTATTAGTCCCCCTTTAGCATTCAGCAAATCCACTTTAATGATCTCTGCTCTTACTTATAAAGAAAGACGCTTTTTTAGATCAACGCGCCCGTTTGGTTAAGATTGTATCAAATACTTTATGGAATAAGAGCACCTGTTAGTTACCTTTATATTGATGGGCTAGCCCAAGCAGCAAACATATAAACAAATATTAAAATCATAAAAACAGAAACAATCTTTTTTTCTTTATATGTCTCAAACACTACTAATAAAGTGACTATTCCAAATAAAATTAGACCTAAAACATCTAACAGATTCGAATCAAAGAAAATAAGATTGCTAAAAGCAACAATGCCAGTAAATGCTATAGCAATGTTTGTCAAAAGTTTAACTTTTCCATTCATAAAACTCTGCTTTTTCAATATTTTCTACCCCCTCAATCGAAAAACTCTAATCCTTTTTCTTCCACTATCCTGCTAACTTAGTTAAAGTACATTCCTTCACTGTCTCACCCCAATATTAACATAAATAACCAATTTATCTTTGAATTTTTATTCAGCAAAATGACTCAACACATAATGAAAAGGACCAATCCTTTGTTAAAGAAATGCGCCCTTTTGTTTAATAGAGGTTGTTCAAAAAGTTCAATAAAAATGACACAGATTGAGATTTCCCGTTATTTATTAAAAATGAATAGTCACTCACTTTATGGTATCCTACAGGTACAGATAAAGAGGTGAGCGGATGTTTCTAAAAAGGAATTCACATATAGATGAAGTCAACAATGTCCGATTTGTAAATGGTCAGGTGTCATTTAGCGGTGTTACGTTAAATGTGTATTGTTTTGAGGTTGATGGTGTATTAATTGATACCGGCTCCCAAACCTTACTTCCCCAGTTTAAAAACTTTTTCGCACAAATGGATGTTGATCAGGTAATGATTACCCATTATCACGAGGACCATACCGGCGGGGCCAGATATGTACAAAAAGAATATGGGCTGCCTGTGTACATGAATGAAATGACAATTGAATACTGTGCCAGGAAGGCGGATTATCCATTATACCGACAATTATTCTGGGGGAGGAGACAACCTTTTGAGGCACAGCCAATAGCTGATACATTTACCTCCAGGAATGCCGTGTGGAATGGGATTAAAACACCAGGACATGCAAAAGACCACTTATCCTTTTTAAACCGGCAGACAGGACAGCTGTTTTCGGGCGATTTGTACGTAACCCCTAAAACAAAGGTCATTTTGCGCGAGGAAAGCATGCCTATGATTATGAATTCAATTGAAAGGGTATTGGCATATGATTTTGGCGAAATGTTCTGTTGCCATGCCGGTTATGTAAAGGACGGGCACCAGGCATTGACAAGAAAGCTTAATTACTTAAGGGAACTTGAGGAAAAGATAAGCTCCCTTCATCAACAGGGGTGCAGTGAAGCGGAAATTCAATCAGAGGTCTTTAAAAAGAAATATCCGATTACATTCTTTTCAATGGGGAAATGGGATACGATTCATGTGATCAGGTCTTTTTTAAACGAAAATTACAGCTAGTTTTTTTGCACCCTCAGAAAATATATACGAAGGTGACTCTAGAAGAGGTTGTTCAAAAAGCCTTTATTATGGAAAAAATAAAGAAATCCGTTTTAAAAAAAAGATTGATCAAAACGGATTCACTCTTTGTAGGCACTATACAATTTTTATAATAAAGTTTGATCATTTCCATCTATGATCTTTTAACAATCGCGCCCGTTGAATGGATAACCGAGATATGTCCCACTCTTAAGATAACTGATTATTTTTGAGCTAGCACTAGGTCTAGCCAGGATTTCGCCTCATTGTACAAAATTGGATTGTTTTGCGGCGTGTAGTAGGCAAGGATTGCAATTGCCTGTGATACGACCCATCCGCGGGCCCTTGCCCATGTAGCGTCGTCCGTTCGGAGAGCATCAAGGAACGCATCGCGCGCCTCTGGCGAGTGCAACTTCCACGCGACCATCACATCACACGCAGGGTCACCGATGCCCATTGTGTCCCAATCAATCACACCGATGATACGCTTATCTCGTACGAGCCAGTTACGTACATCTAGATCGCCGTGATGCCAAACAGGAGGACCGTTCCATGGAGGCGCAGCCAGAGCCGACTCCCACACAGCAGACACCGCGGGATCGCCACTGAATCGTGCTAGCCAATATCGGAAGTCCTTGTCCCGTTGGGCCAAAGGAATGCCGCGTCCTAACGGCCCTCCCGATGAATCGACTTGTTGCAGTGCTACGACAAACGCTGCGAGATCGCGCGCTGCCTGAATCTCGTCAATCGCTTCTATCGGCACCGTCTCACCCCTCAGCCACGAATGTATCTCCCAAAACCATGGATATTCGTTATTGGGGCGCCCCTGAGCGATAGGCACAGGGATTTCAAGTGGAACTGATGGCGCGAGTTTTGGTAGCCATAAGAACTCGCGCCCTCCTGGTGTCGTCGGTCCTTCCCTTCTCGCTAGCCGAATGGAATATTCGTCGCCAAGTCGGAAAATGGCATTTACCGTTCCAACTGGTTCGACCCTCCGCAGGGGCAACTCTGCCCAGTGGGGGAACTGATCGACTAGCAAACGACGCACAAGTCGCTCATCAATTTCCAATTCGTCAGCATGCATCTTCTCGGACATCGTATGATCCCTCCTTGGTAGCTCTGCGTTTAATTTTTATTGGTGGAACAATTATTATAATGCTCTGTACACTCAACATCAAAAAGCCACAGTTTTTCGTCATAAAATGCAGCCACACCTTAAAAATTAACTGCTCTTAATTTATTCAATTGTAACACAACTCCTATAGCTTAATCTTTTTGATCTCTTCAACAAACTCTCCAATTTGTTGAAGTTACTGAACTAATGGACCTGGAATGTTTTTGGTGAACGTGGCAATAATTCAAAAGAGCAACGCAGGTTTATCAGCGTGGCTCTTCATAGATTAACGATAATTTTTGTTTTTTTATTTCTTCCGAACAGGAATCCAAACTTCACTATAAGCGTAATCTTTTTTATGTTTATCCATTTTAGTAAAAGATAAAGAAGGAGCATTGATTACTTCATAATCGGAAGAAGGAAGCCATTCTGAATATGTTTTTGCCATTGTTTCTTGTAATGTAGATTTTGATGAGTATGGTACGTCGATTAGATAAGCCATCCATGAATAATGCCTAAAAAAGTAAAAATAATTAGATGATCACCTATCGCAATAAATAATACCTTTTTCGAAATGAGTCCGAACAATGCATTTTTAAGATAAACCATGGAAATAAAGAGTCCGATTATTAAGCCAATCATCTTACCTGTAATGAAATGATCTGCTCCGATCGATTGAACCAGTACTGCCATAAAAAATGAAATAATAAATGCAATGATTACAGAATAAATATAGTTAAATGGACCTTTGGATTGTGTTTTCTTAATATCTCTGGTGTTCTCCTTTTTATCGGATAATACTATGGAATAACCCTTCGTTTGTTCGGGCCCTAATTTCTCAAGGCTTTACATGATTTCATCATAATTCATTTTCTACTCACGCTCACTATACTCTTAGCGATTTTCCAGATAGCCTTTTAATGCATCTAAATCCTTTACACATGCCTTTTTAAAAAATCCTGCCATCATTTTACCGAACAATTTGGATATACCAGTAAGTCCCTTTATCTCACCATGCATCGTAACCGCAGTATCATCCCCGAAGGAAGATAGTAAATAGGTAAATACAAACTCCCCTTTTCCCGTCGTTCCTTTTGTTCCATCACAGCGCAGCACGATTTTCTCTGATTCCTCGAGTTCGACAACCTCAAAATGCTCAGAAGCTTCTTTTCCGAACATCTTTCTCGTTTCGATCCATTGACTTCCCACCAGTAATGGACCTTCGTCCAAGCGCTTTATCCCAACGAACCCTTGCATCCAATTGCCTGCAGAATTGAGGTCAAGCAAACCCGTATAAACATCATGCTGTGAAACCTCAATGGTTCTTTTTACTTCGAAATGAATTCCCAAGCTATTTTCCTCCTTTAAACTATATATCTACTTAATAGTTCCACAACCTTTTTAAGATATCCTGCTTCGTACAGTTCTCACTGCATGAATTAGACGCACTCCTAATTAGAGAAATGCGCCAGTTTCAGCAAAGGTATCACTACCCAAAATATACTAGTACCAGTATTCATTCACTCAAAGTTATCAAGCAATGTGCGTACTTCATCCGTTGACTTTGCGTTCATCAATTGGTTTCTTAATCCACTCGCCTCTGGAAAATCACGGACATATATCTTAAAAAAACGATGAAGAGGTTTGAATGGTCGGGCTTCAAATTCAGTTGAATAGTGATCATGAAGGTCAAGCTGTAACCTTAAGAGCTCCAGAAATTCCTTACTACTATGTTCTTTCGCCTGCTTTTCAAAGGCGAATGGATTTTTAAAAATACCACGTCCAATCATAACCCCATCAACACCGTATTGACGAACGAGATCCAAGCCAGTTTGACGATCAGGAATATCTCCATTGATCGTCAAAAGTGTATCTGGTGCCACTTGATCACGAAGTTTTTTAATCTCCGGAATCAGTTCCCAATGAGCATCCACCTTACTCATTTCCTTTTTTGCACGCAGATGAATAGAAAGATTAGTGATGTCTTGTTTCAATAAGTGTGTAAGCCAGTCGCGCCATTCATCTATGTCAGAGTAACCAAGCCTTGTCTTCACACTTACGGGCAATCCTCCTGCTTTTGCTGCTTGTATTAGTTCTGCTGCAACTTTTGGCCGACGGATAAGACCGCTTCCCTTTCCCTTCGATGCCACATTATGTACAGGACAGCCCATATTGATATCCACACCGAGAAAACCTTCTTTCGCCATTCCAATACTCATTTGCCGGAAATACTCGGGATTATCCCCCCATATATGAGCCACAAGTGGTTGCTCATCTTCGGTAAAGGTCAACCGCCCACGAACACTTTGGTGACCCTGTGGATGACAATAACTTACCGTGTTTGTAAACTCTGTAAAAAAAACATCTGGTCTAGCTGCCGCGCTTACTACATGGCGGAAAACAACATCCGTCACACCTTCCATTGGTGCTAGTATAAAAAATGGTCGTGGTAAATCACGCCAAAAATTAGTAGTCATATTAAAAATTCAATCCTCTCATTACCTGCACACCAGGATAAACCCTGTTGCGACCCCAAAATAAGAAGCAAAGATATCTTTGCTTCTTTTAAATTTATACCATGCTTAAGCACTTTTTATCAAACTATGGTAAATTCAGAAAAAGGCATAATAGTGGCAATTTCAAAATCTGTTACCATTTTATTGGTGGGTAAAACAGCCATAGCAGTCTATTATGCGATATAAATATAGCGCAGTTAATAATTCTAACAAGATATTCTATCCTTTATTACTCAACTTTATAGATAATCATGATGCATTCAATAAACTGTAGGACATGTAGCACTTGAAATATGGTACTTGACACGAATTAGAAATTTGTCTTTTCATAAAACTTGTTGCTAGTTACTTTGTCGTAACTGATATAAACTGCGACATAACAGCAACGTGATTACCGCTGCGGGCAGTCGCTTTC
>NZ_JBYQFJ010000042.1:0-22537 GCF_057836705.1 Virgibacillus carmonensis
TCCTGCGGGAAAGCGAAGCGTTGAGACCCCGCAGAGAGCGGTTTTTGCGATTGAGTAGGCTCAGCGCAAGCCCGCGGAAAGCGTAGTGATTTTTCCCCAGCGGCGCAGGTCACTGAACATGATTTTTAGTTACGTCGCAGTCTATGGAAATAGCAACAAACTATGCGAAAAGAGCCTTTAAAAATGATTATTCCTGCTTTACCACTTGCTCCAATAATATCTCATTTTCTATTGTTTTTAATGGTGACTATAGGACTGCCTGGATTGATCTACGGTAAAATACCACTTGACATAAATTAGTTACTAATATATAGTTACTTACATAAAGTAACTTTTGCTTAACGGTAGTTATCTGGCTATCGTTTTCATTAGGAGCAAAATACATCATAGAAAAGGAGTGTCATGCAAATGATAAGTAAAAACGAAATAGGTGTCATTATTCTAAGGTTGTTTTTAGGTTTAACGTTCTTCATACATGGTCTAGATAAGTTTCAGGGAGGCATTGGGAATACTGTCGGTTTTTTTGAAAGTATAGGGATTCCAGGTTTTGTAGCCTATGCGGTAGCATTCATAGAGTTAATCGGTGGTATTGCGATGGTATTAGGTATTGGAACAAAAGTTATATCTATTTTATTTGCACTAATTGTGGTTGGAGCAATTATTAAGGCGAAGTTTGCTGCTGGATTTTTAGGAGGATATGAACTTGACTTAGCTTTATTGGTCATTTCCATTTTCCTTGCTATTTCAAATAGAAACCTTTTTTCATTAGATAACATGTTATCTTCCTCGAAACAGGGTTAATTTATTTTTGTAGTACACATAAGGAGGTAACAAACGTGGAACAGAAATATTTTCAGGAACCAAATTCGTTTGTAGAGCATGTTCAATTAAAAGTTCAAAATTTAGCACGTTCTGTGGAATTTTATAAAGAAATAATCGGCTTTCAAATACTGGATAAAACAGAAAATAAAGCTGTACTATCTGCTAATGGTAAAACAGCGTTGTTATCAATTGAACAACCTGAAAATGTGAAACCGAAACAAGCCAATACATCGGGGTTATATCATTATGCACTATTATTACCAAACCGATTAGAGTTAGCGAAAGTATTAAAGCACTTCATTCAACACGACGTTAGGTTAGGATCATCTGACCATCTTGTAAGTGAAGCTCTTTATTTAAATGATCCCGACGGAAATGGGATAGAAATTTATACTGACCGACCATCTTCTACATGGGTCTGGGAAAACGATGAGGTGGCAATGGCCGTAGATCCGTTAGACACAAAGGGTATTCTTGCAGAACTTGATGATGAAAGTTGGGATGGACTCCCAGCAGATACAGTTATGGGTCATATTCATTTGCATGTATCAGAATTGCAAAAAACGGAAGAATTTTATAGCAAGGGGCTTGGTTTTAATGTTGTAAATCGATTCGGCTCACAAGCACTATTTATTTCCACGGGTAGTTACCATCACCATATAGGTTTAAATACGTGGGCTGGGGTTGGTGTACCTCCGTCCTCAGGGAAAAGTGTTGGATTGAAATCGTTCTCGCTTGTATATCCAAGTGAACAAGTTAGAAAAAAAGTAGTAGAGCAGTTACAGCATTTGGGTTATGAAGTACACAAAGTAAATGGCGTTTTCGTTACGAAAGATCCTTCTGAGAATTGTATTGAGTTAACGGTTTAAATAACTTTACTTGTTTTGAAATTTTTATTACGCATTTGACCCAAACTGTTCATTGGCAAAAAAGAACCATCTAATTTCTATTAGCTTCTTTTTTAAAATGCAAAAATAAGTTTGTAATAAGTTTAGAGACGACAATGATCACAATATATGTTAGAAACAGGTGAAAGTAGTTTGCGCCCGAATTGAACTTGAAGATGTTAATGGATACAAAGATTGGTTTAAGCACAAACGAGAGAAAGGCACTTAAAATTAGTGCATATAAGTAATAGTTTCTGTTTGTATTAGTAACCCATTGATACACCAACATGAATAATACCGGGACAAGTGATGCGTCCATCCCAAAACTATTTGGCATGAAGGGAATCATCTGGTAAGGATAAGTCCAATATCCTTGTGCAGTACCGAACGAATCGAAATACCCAAACCATACATGAATATTAAACCCAAAAAAGCCTATTTGAAAGGCTTTTTTCCTGTCAAGTTTGTAATAGAGAAGAATGAGTGGAAGGGCAAACATTATTACGTTAAACCAAAAGCCCCAGGTGGAAAATGACGAAAACTCCGTCCAATAAGTGCTCCAATCACTTGCGATTCCTTGCTGTTTTTCGGTTATTTTGCTTAATGATTCGGTTTGACCAGCCAATGTAATCCCTACTTTTGAATTTATTTACAATTAGAGTTACCTATTTTTTATTAAAAATGTAACATAACGACAAAATAAAGTTTATTTAAAAATGAGAGGTGAATTACTCTAAATAAAGCAATTCATTATTAGAATAGCTGTGGATGCTGTACGATAAAAGAAATCCCTTTTGGAGGTGCTTGAAAGATGGATACGAAATCAAAGTTGGATCAAGTGGAAGAGGTCTATAATCAGCGGCTGCGAGGTGGGTTCTTTATATCTACGACCGATGGTAAGAGGACCCATTTTCATAATGGGTGCTGGGTGACGCAATGTTCACATGAGCCACCACAAATGCTCGTTTGTTTCCCCAAAGAGATGGAGGGGGCAGAGATTGTTAAACGTGGACGAAAGTTTGCGCTTAGCATGACAGCAGAGGACCAAGAGCCCTTAATGGATCGTTTTTTTGCAGGAGATCAGGATATTGCGTCGATGGGCGAAGAGGAATTTATATATAAAGAGACTGGATGCCCAATCTTAAAAAATGCACAAGCTTATTTTGATTGTGAGGTCTCGCAAATTATGGATAACCGTGATTTCCTCATTGTTATTGGCAATGTCTTATCTGCTGAAATTTTTCATCCAGAAAAACAGAGTCTTACGGTTAATCATTTGATGAAGCGCGAAGGCGGTGTACCAGGGGATGCTATTGTCCCATTAGTCGGGTTTGAAAATAAATAACATGGTGCAAGTTCTAACAAGAAGGTCGTCATTGTGTCGATCTTCTTTCTTTGTATTTGCACTATTAATCCCATTCGTATAAGGTTTTTGATTAGTTGTGCTAAACTAATTATAGACTTGAAAAATAGGAGCTTATTATGACAAATAAAGAATATTCGCCATACATGTCTTTTTCCAGAAAAGAGTGGGCAAGTTTGCGGTATAATACACCGCTTACGATAACACAGTCTGAAATTGAAGAACTGCAAGGAATAAATGAAAATATATCTGTGGATGAAATTGAGGAGATATATTTACCTCTTATTCGTTTCTTATCTTTCACTATTGAAGCAGCCAAACAATTACATAACGTCAGCGACAAATTTTTCAGACAGGAAACGAAGAAAGTTCCTTTTGTTATTGGAGTTGCAGGGAGTGTAGCTGTTGGTAAAAGCACAACATCAAGAATTCTAAAATCGTTGCTTTCAGGTTTACCAGCCAATCCTAAAGTGGATCTCGTCACAACGGATGGTTTTTTATATCCCAACTATGTTCTTGAGAAAAAAGGGTTGCTGGACAAAAAAGGGTTTCCAGAAAGCTATGACATAAAAGCATTGATTGATTTTTTAAACGATGTAAAGTCTGGTAATACAATGGTTCACGCCCCTATCTATTCCCATTTGCACTATGATATTATTCCAGACGAATATATTAGTGTTTGTGAGCCAGATATTGTCATCCTCGAAGGAATTAACGTTTTACAAACTCCAAAACAGGTAAGAGAAAGCTTACCGAGTATATATGTATCCGACTTCTTTGACATTTCCATTTATGTTGATGCAGAAGAAAGGGATATATGTAATTGGTATGTAGAACGGTTTAAACTCTTAAAAAATACAGCATTTCCTCAAGCTGAGTCGTATTTCAAACGTTATGCAGTTCTTTCTGAGCAGGAAGCAGAAGACGTTGCAACAGATATATGGAATAGAATTAATAAAAAGAACCTTGAACTGAACATAAGACCCACAAAAAGACGTGCCGACATTATTATCAAAAAGGGAATCAATCACCTAGTTTCAAACATTAAATTGCGGAAGGTTTAACACTAGTATAAAACGAATTTGTAACTAGACAATAGGTGGTAACCTGCATCCTGGGTACCACCCTATATTTATAGGAAAGTAAAAATTTCTAGGTCAGTAATGTCCTCGTATAACTATTTCCTATACCTTTTGATAAACTATTAGAATTTTCATTCAGATGGGAACTATTCTATAATATGGTTAGTACATGAAAGTTAAAAGGTGGTTAGATAAATGAAAAGTGTTGTTATAGGAAAGTTTGGTGGACCAGAGGTATTGGAGATGAAGGATTTAGATATCCCTAAAGTTGGTCCAAGTGAGGTGTTAATTCGAGTTGAAAAAACCAGTGTTAACTTTGCAGATGTAAAGAAACGCATGGGTCATAAAGGTAAAGGGCAATTCCCATTAACTCTCGGGTTAGACGTGGCTGGTATTGTTGATGCAGTGGGGGAACAGGTGCAAGATATCCACATTGGGCAAAGAGTTATTGCTTTTCCTTCAAACGGTTCTTATTCAGAATATGTTGTTTCAAAGGACGCATTAACGTTTGTTATACCTGATAATATTGACTTTACAACAGCTGCAGCTTGTCCGACAGTTTCAATTCTGTCTTATAAGTTATTAACAGACATTGCTAGGCTGCAAAAAGGTGAGACAGTACTTATTCATGCAGCAGCAGGTGGGGTAGGTACAACTGCCATTCAATTAGCAAGAGCATTAGGTGCTGGAAAGATTATTGGTACTGTGAGTAATGAAAGAAAGTTTTCAGTTGTGAAAGAAGCTGGTGCTGATCATGTCATGCTTTATGATGACTTCTCAAATAATGTAGAGAAGCTAACAAATAATATTGGTGCAGATATTATATTGGATTCTTTAGCTGGTGAAATCTCGGAACGGAGCATGAAGTGCTTGGCAAAGTTTGGGCGACTTGTTCACTTTGGTAATTCAAGCGGGGAAATTGGAAACTTTTATACAAAAGAGCTACATGCTAGTTGTCGATCAGTCCTTGGATTTAGTCTAGGGACAACACGAAAGGAACGACCAGAGTTATTAAAAGAAGCTAGTAGACAGGTATTCAAATACATATCAAATAAAGAATTGAATTTTAGAATTGGTGCGGAGTTTCCTTTAGAGGAAGCTCATAAAGCACATGAACTTATAGAGTCTAGAAAAAGCACAGGTAAAATAGTGTTAACGGTCAAAAGTTGATTCTAAATATGTCCCAATTTTACTTATCATACGCCTTTTTATTGTTATTCAATTATGTTTAGTATACTAGATAAAGAGAGTGGTTGAGTTTAATTTCTTAAAGGTAGGGTGAAATGTGTCTGATACTACAGGAGATAATGAACTAAAAGTATTAAAAGCTATAGCCGAAACGTTAAACCGTTCAAATGATTTAGAGGGTATGCTCCAATCTGTAATTACAGAGTTATTAAAGGTAACAGGTCTAACAACAGGCTGGATCTTTCTTGTTGATGATAAAAAACCTCATTATACATATATGGCAAGTCATAATTTACCCCCTGCGTTGTCTTGGGGAAATGATCAACCAATGTGCAAAGGTACTTGCTTTTGTCTAGATAAGTACTGGGATGACAGGTTGAATGAACCAGTCAATATTATTGGATGCAAACGGTTGGAGGACGCGGTTACGTATTCATGGGGTGAAACCAAAGGACTAACCCATCATGCAACAGTACCCTTATCCGCTGGAGGAGAACGATTTGGTATTTTAAACGTTGCTGCTCCAGATAAAGAACAGTTCTCTGAAGATGAGTTGAATTTACTTCAATCAGTTGCGTACCAAATCGGTACAGCAATAAAGAGGACACGATTATATCAATCTCAAAAAAAACGAGCCGAAAACTTTGTATTGCTTGATGAAGTAGTTCGTTTTATATGGGGTATCTCGGATGCAAAGGAGCTACCTAAGAAGATTGTGGAGAAGTGTGATACTGTTTTTAGATGGCCCTTGATTGCTTTTTATATAAAAGAAGGAAATGAGCTGCGATTACAAGCTCATAACAATGGCAAGAGAATAAACAGCCAAGTCTTATTTGATCGTGATAACGATTTAACTAAGGCGTTTATTGAACAAAAGATTGTTCAAAACAAATCTGCCCGGCACCAGCTTCGTTCGATCGGTTTTCCAGAGTATCAATCATCCATTGCAGTTCCTATATTATCTTTAAGAGAGGCACAGCAGGGGGTGCTTCTCATTGCCGGTAGAGGATATAATACGTTTTCAGACAGTGACTTCGAGGTGTTGAAAGTACTAGCAGATCACATCTCCCTTGCAATTGAAAGTATTAACGTACTTGAAAAACGCCAGGAGTTATTATTGTATGAGGAACGAAACAGGCTTGCCCGTGATTTGCATGATTCCGTCAATCAAAAACTTTTTTCCTTGTCTTTAACAAGTAGAGGCGTAAAGGAAATAATTCCGCAAGATGATAAGATTCTTAACAATGCCATGAATGATATTCAGGAGTTATCCCAAAGCGCATTAACAGAAATGAAATCCCTTATATGGCAGTTGCGTCCACCTGGAGTAGAAGAAGGGCTAATTACTGCATTGAAAAAATACGGAAATAGTCTCGGGTTAACTGTCTCGGATTCAGTCCACGGAGTGCGCAATCTTCCAAGGACAATTGAAGAAACGTTGTGGCGCATTGGTCAAGAAGCTTTAAACAATGTGAATAAACATGCTGATACAAAGAAAGTATTTATTAAGCTCCAAACAAACAATAATATAGCTTTTTTTGAAATCTCGGACGAAGGTAGAGGGTTCCTTTTTGATACGCAGAAGATAGAAGAAAAATCGCTTGGCCTAACAACGATGAGAGAACGTGCAGAATTGGTCAAGGGGTTATTAATCATTAACAGCAATCCCGGTTACGGCACAACGATAAACGTTTCAATTCCCATTGAAGATATAAAAGAGAAGGATGGTGGTTATGACAATTAAAGTATTGCTAGTGGATGACCACCTCGTCGTATTGCATGGCCTAAGGTTTTTTCTGAATACCCAGTCAGATATTAAAATTATCGGTGAAGCTAATAATGGCGAAAAAGCACTGGTAGAAATCGAAAGGCTGAAACCTGATGTTGTGTTAATGGATTTGATGATGCCGGTTATGGATGGTGTTGAAGCAACGAGGCAAATAAAAGAAAAGCACCCTGAAGTAAAGGTGATAGTTTTGACAAGTTTTTCTGACCAAGATCATGTTCTCCCAGCATTAAGAGCAGGTGCAGCGGGATATCAATTGAAAGATATTGAACCTGATGAGTTGGTTAAAACGATATATGCCGCGTATGATGGTCAAAAACAACTTCATCCTATAGCGACGAATCTGCTGTTATCGCACGTGTCGACTGAAGATCAATCAAAGGAAAATAAAATGAATATTTCGGAGTTAACCCGACGTGAAAAAGATGTTTTATACCAAATTACCCTTGGAAAAAGCAATAAAGAAATTTCCTCGGAACTTTATATTACGGAAAAGACAGTAAAGACACATGTTAGCAGCATATTGAGTAAACTGGATTTACATGATCGAACACAGGCAGCTATTTTTGCAATGAAGAACAATCTGTTTGATATTTAAAAAATTATCATAGTGCGATTTCAAAAAGGAGGATAAAAAAGACCGAGAAGTTCGAGGCAGCGCAGCTTTGAGTACCGGACTTGTACAGGATGTACGGACTTCTACGTTGCCCACAGGACGTGGGCTGTCTTAGTAGAAGTTCCTTACTCCTATACGTGAGGCACGGAAAAGCAAGCTAACGAAGAAATTCGATGTGTCATTTTTATCGGATTTTTTGAACATCCTCTCATACGAAAGTCGTAGAAACCCTTACTTTTAAAGTAGGGGTTTCTTTAGTTGTTTTTTCATTCATTGTACCGAAGACTGGTATTTCAATTGGTCGTAAAATGATAGTTACAAGAAACAATTAAGAAGGAGGAAATAACGATGGTCTTTAATGAATTCGCGTTTAGATATGAAATGGAAGTACAAAAAGAAAAGCTGAAGAGGGTTACGTGTATAGACCGGGTAAGGATTGAAAAGGTGAAGGATCGTGATAGTGGTAAACAAATTAAAAAAGAACATCCTTTCAATCCGTTTTTTCAAATTGAGAACAATTGCTGCTGCAGTTAATAGTTCAGAGCAATTTGCAATAATAAGCATTAAAAATAGGAAGGTGTAAAGTTAATGATTATGGGGTTATATGAGGCACACTTACCTGTCAAGGACATCGAGACTTCAGTTGAATTCTATGAAATGCTTGGCTTGGAAGTTGCTTGGCATGGTAGTGGTACTGTTTTTTTCTGGATAGAAAAAAACAAGGTGTGGTTAGGGCTTTGGGAAGGTGGAGAATTTCAAACAACGTACCATCCTTCATTGCGACACATAGCATTTCAGGTATCTTATGAGGATTTAAAAAAATCTTTATCATGGTTAGAGTCGCGTCAAATTCAAGCAATACCGTTTGGGAGGAGAACGTCAATCGAACCGTTTATTCGACCGTATCAAAGTAATGCCTCTATTTATTTCGAGGATCCAGATGGCAACAGCTTGGAATTGATGTGTTATGTAGAAGTTCCAGATGAATTAAAAAATATAACCGATAAACTTTCTTTTGATGAATGGGAAGAAGTTCTTTCGCAGTATCAGAAAAAATAAAGCAGGGTGTAGCTAAAAAATGTGGTTCATATAATAAAAATAATTAAAGGTAGGACGTAAGGCGTTTTTTCTGTAATAAGAAAAAACGTCCTTTGTACATTTGAAGAGGGAGCAGTTGGATATTTATGTTAAAATAAAAAAGAATTGTTAAAAAATTTGGTTAAGTTAACGTCTAGGAAAAGGAGGGGTTATCGTATGGACATATTGCAGCAGGTAATAGAAAAGTTCAAGCTAAATGTGCTAACAGTCGAGGACGTTCCCCAATCTTTTAGTTCGACTGTATATAAAATAACACTGCGTGACCATCGCACTGTCTACATAAAAATTCCTTATTCGAAATCAAAGCTTGAACTGGAGTATACGATACTTAATAGATTTTCCTCTGAGTTGCCGGTACCAGAAGTGTTAGATTATTGGGAAGGTAATGAAGATGTCACTGGTGCTTTATTATTAAGTGTAATCAATGGTGTTCCAATTACAGATGAGGTGAATGAAGCGCTAGCCTATGATATCGGAGTACATCACGCCAAAATGCATGCGATTGTTCCAAGTGAGCAGGATTTAAAAAGCGCTGTTTCGAATGAGTATAATCAGTGGTCTGAGTATATTAAGAGTCAGTTTTATTCCTTTGCAGAAGATGTTAAGGGAGTGATTGATCCTGGATTATATGAGCAGTCATTAAATCATTTTGATCAGCATCTAAAATTACTTCCTGATACAGATGGGCCATGTTTTATACATCGCGATTTTCGCCCAGGTAATATTTTAGTACATAAAAATCACGTAGCTGGCATCATTGATTTTGAAAGTGTCCGCATAGGCGCAACAGAAACAGACTTTACAAAAATAAATCGTGATATTTTCATGAAAAATCCTGGAACAATGGAGGCGTATCAACAAGGATACGAGTCCATTCGTCCGCTTATAAATCTGCAGGAAGTTTTGCCATTTTATCAATTTAGTGATGCTTTTAATTCAATTGGCTGGTGTCAAAGAAGGGGTATCGAAAAGAATAAAGTTTTCTTCGAGAAGAATTTATCTTACTTAAAAACTTTTTTTACGACTCCCCAAAAGCACAATGGTTAACTAGATACTTCTCTGAATGAAATATCAATTATCTGCTCCGTGTCGGTCGCGAATTTAATATCTATATAAACACCAAATTCATTGTCTTTACTTTTTAACCATAATTTGAATTTTTCAGTTGTATGATTTGTACTTTCCTCTTTTCCAACATGAAGGTAATCAACTATATCAGCGTCAGGGTACTTTTCTTTTGTTTTTTGCATGGCGATTCGTCCCCACTTAGCATAGGACGGAACTTCTCCATTGGCATGTATAACCTTAATCTCAGATAGCTCCAATGAAGCAAACGATGTAAAAGTTATTGCAGTGCAGTAGAATAAAGTAATCAACAGTTTCATTATATAACCCCTTTTAGTTAGGTTTTGTTATTTTTATAAAAATAATGCACTTGTTGTTCAAGTAGCTGATGTGATATTTGTTCAAAATGTATGTAAAAGGAGTTTCTAACAATGAATGTGGTAGGTATTTTAGGGATGACACATGATGAAGAAATGCAAAGAAAATATAAGTATCCTTTATCTTTGGTGAAAGAAATGATATTAGAATTTAACCCGAATGTTATATGTGGTGAAGTTCATCCCCAAAGTTGGCAGTTATATAAAAAAGAAGGCAAACCTTACGGGATTTTAGGTGAGACGCAAAAAGAATATCCAAATTTAATTTTCCCCTTATGCAAAGATAAAGGGATTAATTTTGTTCCTGTAAATTGGTTTGAAGAAGATGTGTTCGATGCAAATGCGTTTGATAAGTATGACAATAACAACAAGAAACAATTAGAGAAGGAATTAAATGAATGGACTCTAAAAAAACTATCCAACTGGAACAAAGGTAACATCCCTTTTAATTCATTTGAATATGATGACATAACAAAGGATATGTATAACTGGCTACATAGTGTTGACCCTGATGTGCAAAACATTGTTTGGAATGCCAGACACAATATTATGGTTGCTAGAGTTAAAAATGCAGTAAAGAAATACCCTGGTAAGAAGATTCTTTGTATTCATGGTGCTGACCATAATTATTGGTACTACCAAGCCCTTAAGAATGAGAAGGACATTGAACTTGTGTATCCATTACGATAATTAGTGCTTTGAATAAGTTTTTATTTCTGGATACCTCAAATATGTGCGATTTAACTGTTGCTATTTGTGTTTAGTCAAAAGGAGGAGAGGAAAATCAACGATACCTTTTCTATAAAACTAAATGTTTGTTTGCTACTCACAATCATTCCTTTATCCGCTCTTGGGTATTATTTTGCTGTACAAAATGAATCATTGTTTTTCCTGTATGAATGGCTTCTTGCTGCAGTAATCCTAATTTCGGTATTATTCTCGATCAAAAATATCGTGACAATTAAAAGTGAATTAAAGTGGGTTGCTATATCAATATTTACGTTTTTAATTCAATTTTCGGTTCTCGGGATTTTTCTGGGACCACTTTCGATGTATCTGATGTTTTATCTTTATTATGCTGCTGCAATACTTTCTGTTACAGTTTTTATAATAGCTATTAGAAAGAATAAAACTTTAAGAATAATCCCGATAATTTTCACTATATTAACGGGATTGTTCACGGTTTATATGGTGTTTTTGAATGGTTTGTGGGGAAATATGCCTGATAAACAAAACATGCCCATTGAAGAGTTAACTTCAGGTTACCCTGATGAGGTTAGAGAGAAAATAGCGGAACTGCCTGAAGATATTCAAAGGAAATTAATCGTTCCAACAGAACTTCCTTCAGAGTCCTACGATGTTCAATTTTCATATGATAGCATTCCAATAAATGACCCTAATGGACGTATTGTTCTATCTACTTTCTTATATATTGGCGATAATCCGAGGTATAATCTTATGCTCTCCAGCTGGTATCAGAATGTCACTCCTTCAAATGATAAGACATATGAGAAGGTAACGTTAGATAACGGAATTGAAGCAGAAATTGTGAGTGATCATGACTTAAAGTGGAAAGATGAAAATGGATATCTGCATCAGTAGGCGATAATTGATCCTCCTGAGGAAAGTGAATCAAGTTTTACCATAGAAGATTTAATTGTGGTCGCAAATTCGATGGAGTAAATTGTTTAATTTGAAAAGGGCTGGAAGGATCTTTTATTGAAAGGTCCTTTTTTGTTGAATATAGAAGATCCAATTTTGTGTTAAAATCAGTTGTAATAAGGAAGAGGTGTTGAGAATGATTAATCGTGCAATGGACGTTATCGTCACTAACTATGATAAAAATTGGGTTCAATTATTCAAAGAAGAAGCTATAAAAATTCACGAAGTATTCTCAGATGAAATCATGGATATTCATCATATAGGCAGTACAGCTGTTCCGGATTTACAAGCTAAGCCAATCATTGACATTATGCCAATAGTTAAAGATATTGAAAGGCTTGATTCGTATAATACAAAGATGGCTGAAATCGGATATGAGCCTCTTGGAGAGTTTGGGATTCCAGGACGAAGGTATTTCCGAAAAGGTGGAGAGAACAGGACACATCAGATACACATTTTTCAATCTGATAATCACTCTGAAATTGAACGTCATTTAGTTGTTCGTGATTATTTGAGATTGCATAAGAATGATTTAATAGCGTATGGAAAGTTGAAGGAACGACTTGCGAAAGAGTTTCCTAAAGACATTGAAGGATACTGTGATGGGAAAGACGACTTTGTTAAAAATCTGGAACGGAAAGCGATTGAATGGAGACACGAAAATAGAGGGTAATCGTTTGTTTTGGTGTTTTCTACAAGAAAAGAACAAGTAGTTGATATAAAATGCGACGTATGTGCTGATTGTTTTCCGCTGCGGACCGTTGCTTTCCGCGGGCACGGCTTCAGCCTCCTTGCCCCGGCAAGGGGTATGCCGACGTTGTCCGCAAAGGACGGTTTTAGTCGGCCCTCATCATTAACCACTCTGCGGGGTCTTCAGACTCGTGCTGTTCCCGCAGGAGTCAACGGTCCTCCGCTCCAAACAACTGCCATAAATTGCTGCCTGTGTAATATAAACAATCAAATAAATTGAAATTGTTAAACTAAACCCTAGTTAAGGAAATCCACGTAGACTCCTGTGGGAAAGCGAAGACGATGAGACCCCGCAGAGAGCGGTCTTTGCGATCGAGGAGGCTCATCGCGAGCCCACGGAAAGCGAAGTGGATTTCCGGAACGGTTGTCCAAGCACCAAACAAAGTAGTTATGTCGCAGTTTACGGAAATAGCAATAAACTTATTAAAAAAGCTTTTTTAAAGGGGAAGTTTAATTTGAAAACATTCACGGCCAATCCAAATGATGTGGATAATATGGTAGAAATTGACTTTGAAGTAATTGGTAACAACAGCAGAAGAGAATACATAAAAGAAGCTGTCGAGGCTGGAAGATGTATAGTTGCAAAAAATGAAATCTCTATTGTAGGTTTTTTGATTTTTGATACTCACTTTTTTGATAATAGTTTTATATCTTTGATAGTAGTTTCAACGTCACAACGACGAAAGGGTTATGCAACAGCCTTAATTGAGTACTTAGTGAACATGGCACCAACCCCGAAAGTATTTTCTTCAACCAATAAATCAAATGAGAATATGCAGAATGTGTTTACAGCAAATGGATTTGTCCAAAGTGGAGTTATTGAAAATTTAGACAAGGGAGATCCCGAGATTATTTATTTTAAAACTAAATGAAGAAGGCGATGCGCTTGTTATTTGAAAAAGAAGGTATAAGAGTTCGGCACCTGCAACCTGAAGATAAGCAGCTATTGGTTAGGTGGCTCTCCACCCCTGCAGTTCTGGAATATTATGAAGGAAGGGACAACCCTTTTGATCTGGAGAAGGTAAATAAGGATTTTTACAGTCGGGAGAAAGGTGTCAGTAAATTTCTTGTTTCATATGAAGGGATAAATATTGGCTATATACAATATTACCAGGTGAATGACCAAACAAGTTCAATAGATGATTATAGTGAAGATGAAACTATCTTTGGTATTGACCAGTTTATTGGCGAAACAAAGTATTGGAATAAAGGTATTGGAACGCTGCTTGTAAGATCGATGGTGGGATATTTAGTCGAGCAGAAGCAGGCGGACAGAGTAATCATGGATCCTCAGATATCGAATGTCAGGGCGTTAAAATGTTATGAGAAGTGTGGATTTAGGAAGATCAGAATCCTGCCTAAACACGAATTTCATGAAGGGGAATTTCGGGATTGTTGGTTGATAGAGTATGAAAAAAATAGCTATGGGAAAGAACGCTTAATGATTCCAAGTGTTGATGAGCTACCTGAGCATTTCGCGCCGCTATTGAAAAAGGTGTTGCGGACGATTTAGCTTGTAAAAATATATGCAAGTTCTTTTTTTAATAAATAATATTCTTCTACTGTTTCAGAATGTAGCCTTAAGTAATCACGAAATAATAGTTTCTCATTCCACTCTAGACTATTAAATTCAAAAACATGCAAGTGGCAAGTCCCCTGTCCCCACAGCCCTTTTCTAAAGAAATTTCTATCTTTTAGCCCAGGTTTATGATTCAATTTCGCTTAATGGTTGAATAAATGTAGTCACTTTTTCTAAACTTTTACACCTACCATTACATATTGAGAATAAGCTTGGCTTTTTTACAAAAGAGGATATTCGTAATGCTTGTCCAGATGTAAGTGAATCGACAATCAACCGGGTACTTACTGAATTGAGAGATCAAGATAAAATTGAACCGACTGGTCTAGGTAGGAACGCGAAATGGAAGAGGAAACAGTGAGGTGGGCAAGGGAGAGGTACGAGGCTCCTGTCCATTAAATATATTGTCATATTCTGTAATAATTTGTGACTGAAGTGTATTCTTCTCTTAATCTCATACTCTATATAATTCTGCTAGAATAGACGTTGGCATCAAAATTCACATGAAGGAGAGAATACATAATGTTAACTAAAAAATATTCTATAGGAAAGTATATTGGAACAACAGTTTTTGTCACATCACTCACATTTTCACCAGTAGTTGCTGGAAGTGTTTTTGCCCAAGGAGCACCAGATAAGGATACAACTGTGAATGAAACAACTGATAAAGAGATAACTGCCTCAACTGTTACCGTTCATTCAAATCTGATTTTAGCTGGCAACAGAGGAGAAGCTGTCACTGATGTACAATCAGCCTTAAATGACCATGGTTACCATCTTGAGACTGACGGAATCTTTGGTTCAAAAACTGATAATGCAGTACGAGATTTCCAACAGGCTAATTCTCTATTAATCGATGGAATTGTCGGACCGGAGACAAAAAAGGCATTATCTATAACCTCAGTCATGGAAGAGGAACAACTAATAATTTCAGAAGCACCTGAACAGCAAACAAAAGCAACAACCGTGAGCACATCATCTGATATTGTTGAGATTGCCGAAAGCGTAGTTGGCAGCCCTTATCAATTTGGAGGAACAACGCCAGCTGGTTTTGACAGCAGTGGTTTCATCAACTATGTATTTGAGCAAGCTGGTATTCCTCTGGATAGAACCCATGCTGCAATGTGGGCAAATAATGGCACACATGTAGACACCCCAAGTCCTGGGGACGTTGTGTTTTTTGAAAATACGTATCAGGAAGGTGTATCTCATAGCGGCATTTACATCGGAAACAACCAAATGATTCATGCAGGTACAGAAGAAACAGGCGTAGAAATAACATCCCTTGATTACAACTACTGGCAAAGTCGCTATGTTGGAGCAAAATCGTTTCAATAAATTTAAGGGGACTGTCCTGTCGCTTTAACGTGTTAAAGAAAAACGTTGACCACTTTCCAAATTTTGCTTATAAAAATCCCAATACATCAGAGATTGGGGTTTTTATAATGTGAAATTTTTTCAGTAAGTTGTTAAATGGAATAAGTATAGGAATCGTGGTGGCATAAATTCCGAACGCTTTATTAGGAGAGGTCTGGTCCGAAATTGATAGTAGATATTTCCCCTAGATAACAGGACATAACAAACAAGCCATCAAATGATGACCTTCTTAATATTCTCAGTTAATGGAAGGTTACGTTATCCTTCCGAAACATCATTTCCCGAATACTGCCCACCCATCTCCCCTTGCAATTCACTAGCACTCATAATTCTATTATCCTTATCAAACACCAACTTAGGCGTTCCTGTTTGCCTATTTCGCTGCACCAATTGCCATTCCAAAAATGCGTTTAGTTCTTTAATATAATTCATGTTCATTTCCCTTTCTATGTAAACCTTTTAATGATTACAACCATTGAAATGTACCACCTCTGACATAGTATTTGCCACCAAATGTCAAACAGTGTACCAAAGAATGACACACTGTTTACCACTGCAATCCTTCTGGTGATAAAAAGATATAAAACCATAGTTTTATAGTCAATAAGATCAGTCTTCTGCAAACGGGCCAGATTAACTCTTGTATTACGTAATAGATACATACTGCGCAACAAACGATTTCGTATATGAATGAATGTACTTTAAAGTAAAAATACCTTATTTATCGGTGGTAGGTTTTCAACGAACGGGCCATTTAATGGAATAAGGGAAGGGATTATTTATGGAGCGGCAACAAAGATAAAACAAAATCCAATATTAAGCCATTAAAGGACCGTTTTTAAAAATAATTGGGGGAGGATTTTTGTTAAGAATGTCGAATATTTGTTTTAGTACAATTAATTAAAGGGAGAGGTTCAAAATGGAAAGGACTGCTTTGTTGGTTATTGATGCTCAAAACGAGATGTTTGACGAATCTAATCCGGTATACAAAGGGAAAGAACTGCTCGGAAATCTTCAATCCTTAATTGAAAAGGCTCGTTCGGCTGATGTTCCAGTTATTTTTGTCCAACATAATGACGGGGGGCTTGTGAATGGCACTTATGACTGGGAGATTCATCCGTCCATTAGCCCGAAAGAAGGAGAACCCGTTATTCAAAAGTGGACCCCGGATTCGTTTCATGAAACGAATCTTCAGGACGAATTAAAAACAAAAGAAATCCAAAGTCTTGTTGTTACCGGAAACCAGACCGAGTGTTGTGTAGATACTACGTGTCGCCGTGCATTTAGTCTCGGCTATAAAGTTACACTTGTCAAAAATGCCCACGGGACATGGGATTCCGATTCTCTAAGTGCGAAACAAATCATTGACCATCACAATAAAGTGTTGGGAAATAATTTTGCTGATATTAAGGAAATTAGAGAGATTCAGTTTTCTAATTAGGAGATTCATTAAACAATTGGGCGCGATTCTAGAATAAGGATTAAACCGGAATCGGGCCAGATCGTTGAAGAAGGAAATTATAATTGGATGTCGAATTTATTTCTTAGAGAACATCACTTAGGAGGATTTAAGTGCCAGTATCTAAAGATAATGTAGAATACATAATTCGAAATGTAAAATTAGAGGATGCGGAGGTACTTTTGGATATTGAGAGTTCTGTTATTTCTGAAGGTAAATATTTCATCGTAGTATCAGAAGAGGTAGAAAAAAAGCCATTACAGGAGGAGAAAGAACGAATTCAAAGTATATTGGATAACATAAAAGAAACTCTTATTGTAGCGGAAGTAAATGGTGTAGTTGTCGGATCGATAGAATTTCGTTCACAAAATAAGAAGAGATTATCACACACTGGCTCTGTTTCAATGTCGATAAGTAAAAATTACAGAGGCATGGGAATAGGAAAGGCGCTTTTAAAGGCATTATTAGACTGGACAGAAGAGAACCCATTAATTGAGAAGGTAAGTTTAGGGGTCCTTTCAACAAATCAAAGAGCAATTTCCCTGTACAAGCAGATGGGCTTTTTGGAAGAAGGTCGTTTAATTAAAGAATACAAGTTAAATCATGGTGAATATATTGATGATGTTCTTATGTATAAATTTGTACAATAACCTAATGTGGCGTTAGTTAAGCATTCGTTAAGCAATCGGGCGCAATTCTGTAATAAAGGATTGCTCCTTTTCTTTATGTAGAGGGCCAGTCTTTTAAATAACCGAGATTTTTATATTAGAGTATTTGAATAATTATAGTTATGTTAAAATTAATGAACCAGACTTTGTGAAAGATTGATCTTAAACTAACGCAGCAGGATTGTTGAATAACTTTGGAAAAATGATTGTTAAATCTTATTTATAAATTGCATTTATTCGTTTATTATATTTCAAAACAATTTTACTATTATTGATAAAAGGAAAGGAATAAGTTATGACTTCATATCAAATAAAGAAATTAAATCTCGAAGACTATAATAAGTGCAGTAATATTTGGGATATGGAAAAGAAACCAAAAATGGCGAAGATGTTTTACGACGAATTAGTAAGCGGAAACAGAATTACCTTTATTTATTTAGAAAATAACGAGTTTATAGGAGAAGGTTCGTTAGTTTTTAGAAACAATGACCCAGACTATACTATTCCAAATAAACGGATTTATCTTTCTCGTATGATTGTTAAAGAAGAATATTGCAATCGTGGGATAGGAGGCATTATTCTTGATTATTTAATTGATTATGCTGAACAACTTGGATATGAGGAAATAGCACTTGGTGTTGATACAGATAACTTAAACGCAAGACATCTATATGAAAAGAAGGGATTTACAAGCGTATTATTTATTGGTGAAGACGAATATGGTGAATATGTAAAACTCCTAAAAAAGTTAAAATAGATTTTAAAAGGAAGTAAATGTTATTATTATATTAAAGATGGTTGCTCTTTTATTATAGGTGGAGAAAGCTTTAATACGATATATACTACAATATTAACTTTGGAGGAACACCACTGCAATAAGACTTATAACGAAATTAAGTTCTTGATATATCCCGTCAAGGACATATTATGAAACAGTGCTTTAATAAAGGAGTTGTATAAAATGAATGAAAATAAAGGTACAGAAATAAAACGCTTTTCAAAAGCAGAAAACATTCTACTTCAGATCAATAGTAA
The DNA here is from genome assembly GCF_057836705.1 of Virgibacillus carmonensis. Lineage (NCBI taxonomy): Bacteria > Bacillati > Bacillota > Bacilli > Caryophanales > Bacillaceae > Virgibacillus > Virgibacillus carmonensis. The sequence continues at coordinate 18,815 of NZ_JBYQFJ010000042.1, forward strand.
AACTAAGCTAGGTGACTTACGAAAAATCGCGAAGGACATTAAAAAAGATCACGAACTAGCTATGGAACTTTGGTCAACCGAAGAGTTTTTGCCCAGACTATTAGCAATCTTAATTATGGACAAAAAACTTCTTTCACAAGATGTGCTAAATAAGCTTGATAAGGATATGCAGACTCACACTTTTGATGAGCGAAATAACTTAATGGATTGGTTAATGGCTAATCAGCTCACCAAAGACAAGAAGAAAATTGCATTGATGGAGTCATGGGAAAATAGTCCTTCTGCTCTTCAAAGGCGAGCTTTCTGGTATTATCAAGGGCGATTGAGATGGACTGGACAAACACCGCCTGATAACACCGCATACTTGCTATCTGCATTAGAAGCTAATATTACGCAGGAAGAACCGGAAGTTCAATGGGCTATGAATTTCACCGCAGGCTGGATAGGCGTTTATGATAAAAAGAATCGTGCACGTTGTATTAAACTTGGTGAGAAAACGGGTCTTTACAAAGATGAAATAGTAGCAAAAGGATGTACTCCCAGCTATTTGCCGGAGTTCATTACAATTGAAGTTAACAAACGACATAATAATTAGTTACCTCTGAAAAATTTATTAGGGTTTAATGCAAAAAATAAAGGAATTCAAAGCCTCAATATGAAAATTGTAATAGGATTGGACCGAAAAATAAAGAAAACAACGCGTTATGGCAGCTAGTTAGTGAAATATGCAAGAATACTGCGCATTTGTTCTAACTTTGTGAATAAATGTACATAAAGTAACTGGTGCTTTAGTGAAAGAAGAATTAATTGATTTTAAAGATTAAGACCATGTTTTAGTTATTCCATTATACGATCGGGCGCGATTGCAGAAGACCATAAGCCTAATTCCTCGTAAAAATAAGGAGTATTAGGTTTTTTCACTTCAAAACCCTTTACGTTTTACTATTGGTAAATGCGATGAAAGCAAGTGGTAAATTTCGTGGCAACTACTGGTAAAAAACATGGCAGAGATGGTACATTTTTGTGGCTGTAATCATTTAAAAATAGAAGCACAATAAACCTACGTATTTTGCTAGATACGTAGGTTTATTGTGCTCTTGATCTTGAATCCAGAGATCGATGGATTATTTCGGAAACAAGATGAATTTCGAATCTTTAAATGTGGAATCTGCTTCAAGTTAGCCATAAGATAAATAGTATCCGTCTTTTAATGAAGATGAAAGTGAAAAATAACGTGTTCAAAAGGAATTAAACGCTTTCTACTTCTATAATCATTATGGATTTCCTTATCCCATTTGACTTCGGATATATCGATGTTCACTTTCAAAGAGCAGAAAATCGAGTAACGAAGAGATTAAAACAAAAAAGATGAATATGGTATAATCTAAGGTATCTAAAAATTCACTTTAAGTAAAATGAAAGCAATTTTTAAGGAGGCGGTCATTATGACAAACAAACGATTTTTCACAGTAAACAATTTTAAGGGGAAAACGTCTAATTAACAAAGTTGCTTAGCGTTTCCCCAAATCGGATAATGGAAGGGGAAAACTTGTGGGAACAGAAAATGTGAAACTGGTAGAATTGAATGAAGAAAACTGGTATGAATGCTGTGAACTGGAGATCTCACCAGAACAAGCAGAATACATTGAATCAAATGCTATATCAATAGCTCAATCAAAATTTGAACAAACATTAAGACCATATGCTATTTATTTTGAAGAGAAAGTAGTGGGTTTTTTAATGTACAATTCAGTTCAAGAAGAACTCGACGGTTATTGGGTATATCGAATAATGGTCGATAAGGAATTCCAAGGTAAGGGGATAGGTAAAGCGGCAACTAATCTCATGATTTCAGAGATGGCTAATCTGCCTAATGCTAGGAAGGTAGTTGTAGGTTATCATCCCGAAAATTTTGGAGCGCATAATTTGTACTCAAGTTTGGGATTTGTTGATAACGGTGACAGATTCGGCAGGGAAATGGCTGCAATTAAATATATAAACGAGTAAAAACTGATAGAGGGCCACTTTTTGGTCCTCTTCAGTTATAGATACTTTATCTATAGGGGAGGGATTTGTACATGCACAATAGCTCAGATGAGGAACTGCTAGCTGGTGGTAACGTCTCCAAAGTTTATCGTTCAGGGGATACAGTCAGACGCGAAGTAAAGGCAAATAGCCATAAAATTCATGAACTGTTGAATCATTTAGACAGCAACGGTTTTGAGTATGCACCTAAATTTCTGGGCATCGATGAAAAAGGGAGAGAAGTACTGTCTTATATTGAAGGGGTAGCCGGAAACTATCCATTACTAGCGTATATGTGGACTGACGAAGCTTTAAAAGACATAGCGAAAATGCAACGTCTTTATCATGATTCAGTGAGCGATTTTCCGTTGGACGATAGTTGGCCAGTGCTGGATAATACCCCGCGTCCACATGAGGTATTATGTCATAATGATTTTGCAATCTATAACATTATTTTTAAACGTGAGCGACCAATAGGTATGATAGATTTTGATGTGGCTGCCCCTGGACCAAGACTTTGGGATATAGCTTATACGCTTTATACATGCGTACCTTTAAGCAGATTTTATCTCACTGAAACAGGGGAGAAAGTCCATTATAATTCCAGTTTACACGCTGGAAACATAAAACGAAAAGTAAGATTGTTTTTTGAAGTATACGGCATGGAATTACCAACGAATTATATAGAAATGGTGTTGCTCCGATTAGATGGGTTATGCAAAACCATAACAAGAAAGGCGGATGAAGGCGACTTAGCTTTTCAAAAGATGATAAAGGAAGGGCATCTTGACCACTACCGAGAGGATATTAGATTTATCAAAGAGCGTGCAAATGAATGGACTGACCAAATGAAAAACAATCCGAACAAATAGTAAGGGGCGTAACTGTGATTATCAGCACGAAAGAAGCGTTTTTGAAAATAGTATACGAGGATCAATTTATGATGGATGTATTAAGAACTGCCAAATCGTTGCAATTGCCAGAATGGTGGGTGTGCGCTGGATTCGTGCGTTCGAAAATTTGGGACATTCAACATGGTTTTGAAACTCCAACAAAACTTCCTGATGTTGATGTGATATTTTTTGACGAGGAAATCATCAGTGAGAAAGAAGAAGTAGTTTTAGAGGGGGAACTTAAAGCTGTGCGGGGGGATGTTCCATGGTCGGTAAAAAATCAGGCAAGAATGCATCTTTTGAATGATTCAGCGCCCTACAAGTCTTCGGTTGATGCTATGTCGAAGTTTCCAGAAACAGCTACATCACTGGGACTCAAGCTTGATGAAAAAGATCATTTAATTCTCGCTGCACCGCATGGGTTGGAGGACGCTTTAAATATGACGGTTAGACCAACGCCACATTTTAAAGATAATAACAAGATAGAGATTTATAGAGCCAGAGTTACGAAGAAAAATTGGCAGTCTACTTGGAATAGGGTTGAGGTCGACTATCAGTAAAAGTAGTGTTTTTTGTTTTACTTTGAGAGCGCACGGTGGGGGATCAATTATCGCGCGCCACACAAAAATACAGTCAGTGCGCGATTCTGATAAATTAATTGATTTTTTTCTTTTATTAAATATAGTACTTAAGTTCCTCAACTTCCGCACATAGATAATCATGATGAATTCAATAAACTGTAGCACTTGAAGCACTTGAAATATGGTACTTGACACGAATTACAAATATGTCTTTTCATAAAACT
>NZ_JBYQFJ010000043.1:0-19705 GCF_057836705.1 Virgibacillus carmonensis
GTTTCGTTATATCAACGCTCGTTCCCGGATTTCAACATTCGTTTCGTTATATCAACGCTCGTTCCTGGATTTCAACATTCGTTTCGTTATATCAACGCTCGTTCCCGGATTTCAACATTCGTTTCGTTATATCAATACTTGGTTTTCTCTCTGTCTAGCTGTGCGGGCTAGTGGCTCCTAGCGACTAGCAAATAGTTAGTCCTGATGAACGTACGTAAAGTTCCACGTACTTTTCACAGTCCTATCTATTTGTACGTCGCTGAACAGTTGCCTACGCTCTTCTTTTTGTCTAGCTCCGTGGGCTAGCGGCTCGACTCATAGTCAATAGACACTCCGAAAACGAGGATCGTGTTCTCTACGGTCTCTTAACTATGCTTTTCACCGCTGAGCAAGCCCTCTACGCTTTTCTTCCTACATATTCCTTCTATATTGTCCGCCTACTTCGTATAGGGCGTTTGTGATTTGGCCTAGGCTTGCTACTTTTACTGTTTCCATTAATTCTACAAAGATATTCCCGTCATTTGCAGCGACTTCTTTAAGTCGTGTAAGTGCCGCTTCGGTATGTGCTTCATTTGTTTCACGAAATTTCTGAACTTCGTTAATTTGATGCTGTTTTTCTTCCTGTGATGCGCGAGCAATTTCCATGGAATCAATTTTATCTTCTGAAGGGGGAGTTGGATTCAAGTAAGTGTTAACCCCAACAATTGGTAATTCCCCAGAATGTTTTTTTCCTTCATAGTAAAGTGATTCTTCTTGAATTTTTCCGCGTTGATATTGACGTTCCATTGCACCAAGCACACCACCACGATCGTTCATCTTTTCAAATTCCTGCAGAACTGCTTCTTCGACAAGGTCTGTTAATTCATCGACAATAAATGATCCTTGTAAGGAATTCTCATTTTTTGTCAAACCAAATTCTTTATTAATAATCATTTGAATTGCCATCGCACGACGAACTGATTCTTCTGTTGGTGTTGTAATTGCTTCATCATACGAATTGGTGTGAAGGGAATTACAGTTGTCCTGTATCGCAAGTAAGGCTTGCAGCGATGTACGGATATCATTAAAATCAATTTCCTGTGCATGCAGTGAGCGTCCTGAAGTTTGAATATGATACTTCAGCTTCTGACTTCTTTCGTTTGCACCATATTTTTCACGCATAGTAATTGCCCAAATGCGACGAGCAACGCGTCCAATTACCGTATATTCTGGATCAAGTCCATTTGAGAAAAAGAAAGAAAGGTTTGGCGCAAATTTATTAATGTCCATTCCTCTGCTTAAGTAGTATTCGACATAGGTAAATCCATTAGCTAATGTGAATGCCAATTGAGTAATAGGATTTGCTCCGGCTTCCGCAATATGATAGCCAGAAATAGATACAGAATAGTAGTTACGCACTTCTTTATCAATGAAATATTGTTGAATATCACCCATCATACGTAAAGCAAATTCAGTTGAAAAGATACACGTATTTTGACCTTGATCTTCTTTTAAAATATCTGCTTGTACTGTACCACGAACTACTGCAAGTGTTTCGTCTTTTAGTTTTACATATTCTTCTTCGCTCGGCCTGCGGTCATTTTCTTTTACAAACTTATCCATCTGTTGATCGATTGCCGTATTAAAGAACATGGCTAAAATAATTGGTGCTGGACCGTTAATGGTCATGGATACAGATGTCATTGGGTTCGTTAAGTCGAAGCCGTCATAAAGCTTCTTCATGTCGTCCAATGTACAGATACTTACACCACTTTCGCCAACTTTCCCGTAAATATCCGGGCGTGGTGCTGGATCCTCACCATATAAGGTTACCGAGTCAAACGCAGTTGAAAGTCGTTTCGCATCGCCATCCTTAGCAAGATAGTGGAAGCGACGATTCGTGCGTTCAGGAGTCCCTTCACCAGCGAACTGGCGGGTTGGATCTTCACCTTTACGTTTGAACGGAAAGACACCCGCAGTGAATGGAAATGATCCTGGAACGTTTTCCTTCATCAGCCATGTTATGCGCTCGCCCCAGTCTTTAAAGGTTGGGAATGCAACTTTTGGTATTTTTATTCCAGAAAGTGATTCAGTAGAGATATCCATTTTAATCTCTTTGCCTCGAATAGAAAATGTCATTGTATCTTGTGCATAGCTTTCCTTCGTTTCATCCCATTCAGCCAGCATTTTTTTAGCTTGAGATCCAAGTTTTTCTTCGTATGCTTCGATAGTTTGATCAATTGTGTTCACGACACTTTCATCGTCGATTGTCTCTTTTACACCATGGAGCTGGTAAAGTTTACGGGCAATATCGCTTTGCTTTTCAGTGTTTCCATGATAATTACGTATATGGGTACCAATCTCCCGTAAATAATGACGACGCTCGTTTGTGATGATCATGTTTTGCTTTTCTGCAATAATATTACGATCAAATCCGATTTCATCGCTCCAATCGTATTTTTCATTCAAGGTATCAATGAGCGATGCAAAAAGTGCGTTTGTGCCTGCATCATTAAATTGGCTTGCGATTGTACCAAATACCGGGAATTTGGCTTGATCCTGATGGAACAGCATATGGCTGCGCTCATACTGTTTACGAACCTGATTTAATGCATCTTCAGACCCTTTTTGTTCAAATTTATTAATAACAATAAAGTCAGCAAAATCAATCATATCAATTTTTTCAAGCTGTGATGGCGCTCCAAACTCAGCTGTCATCACATACATCGATAAATCCGTGATTTCAGTAATTGCAGCATCACCTTGACCGATTCCACTTGTTTCGATAATTATAAAATCATAGCCAGATGCGCGTATTACATCGATCACATCCTGAATCGCTTTTGATAGCTCACTTCTTGAGTCACGAGTTGCAAGAGAACGCATGTATACACGGTCTGTAAAAATAGCATTCATACGGATGCGGTCACCTAATAATGCACCACCGGTTTTCTTTTTCGTAGGGTCAATTGAGATTACTGCAATTTTTCTATCTGGAATTTCATTTATATAGCGACGAATCAATTCATCCGTTAATGAACTTTTTCCTGCACCACCCGTACCTGTAATTCCCAGCACTGGAGTTGATTTAGTTGATTTATTCTGAAGGGACTGTATGACTTTTTGTTTTTCCTTCGCGTCTACTTCGTTGTTTTCCATATAGGTAATAAAACGCGCCATTGCCTGACGGTTCCCTTTTACTAGCTGATCCTGATCTTTTTCCACATCGATTGGCGGGATGTAATCACACTGTTCAAGCATGCGGTTGATCATACCTTGAAGGCCATACTTACGACCATCTTCAGGGGAAAATATCCAGTCTACCCCATATTCATGCAATTCCTTAATTTCGCGCGGAATAATGGTGCCACCACCGCCACCATATATTTTTATATGATCAGCATGATGTTCTTTTAATAGATCAACCATATATTTAAAATATTCAACGTGTCCACCTTGGTACGATGAAATGGCAATACCTTGTGCATCCTCCTGAATTGCTGCATGAACAACATCTTCAACAGAACGGTTGTGTCCTAAATGAATAACCTCTGCACCGCTTGCTTGTAAAATTCTACGCATGATATTTATGGATGCATCATGTCCATCATACAAACTTGATGCTGTCACAAATCGAACTGGGTTTTTTGCTTTATAAACCTGTACTTGTTCCATCATCAATCCTCCCATCTATTCGTTAACTTATTATTTCATAGGCTGTTTATTTGGTATGTCTAAGCCTTTTAAAAGGTAGTGAATTTGACGATCGATATATTCATCTAATGTAAATTGCTTTTGCAGCATCCATCTTCTGAATCCCCACATTTGACCTTGGATAAATATGTTATTTGCTAAAAGCTTTGCATCCTGTCTGGGGACAGTCTGTGGCAAGCACGTGAGAATGACACGTTCAAGCATTCCAACCATGTCACGTTCTTTTTGCAAGACGTATTCTTTTGTATCTTTTTCCAGTGATTTAACCTCTTGATACATGATGACAACTTCTTCTTGCATTTCGTCCATCAGTTGGAAATACGATTTGACCACATTGATAAAACTTTCGACTGATGGATCTTGCAAGTCAATTGCTGCTTCAAGCCGTTCTCTTACTTGAAGATAAATTGCATCACAGACAAGAAATAATACATCTTCCTTGGTGCGAATATATTCATAAAGCGTACCAATGCTAAAGCCGGATTCCTTCGCGATTTCCCTGGTAGTTGTCCGGTGAAAGCCTTTTTCTTTAAAAAGTGTAATCGCGCCTTTAATCATTTGATTTCGCCTTTTTTCAATCAGGTTTTGATCTTTCACAGAAGAAAGGATTTGTTTTTGGGTCATTTAGTGTACCCCTTCCTTTTTCCATTTTTGATACCAATCAATTGCTTGTTGGTAAGGATCACTAGTTGCATCAATTGATGAAAAATCAGCGTCTGTGTCGATGAAGTCTTTTACATCACGCCATATTTCCTCCCGAACCATTTCATAGACTTCTAGCCTTTGTTGGTCCGCTCTGCGCCTTTCCCCTTCGTCTGTTGAATATAAAAAGTCGTGATGTTCATTGATCTTTTTCCAAAGCTTATCAATGCCTTTGTTCTCGGTACTGATGGTTTTGATAATAGACTTCTCATGATCATGTGTAGCTGTCATCATGACAAGTTCCTTCAAAAGCGTTTTCAGTTTTCCGTAGCCGGGTAAATCCCCTTTATTAATGACAAATAAATCAGCAATTTCCATGATGCCTGCTTTGAATATCTGTAGGACGTCACCGCTATTCGGTGTTAAAACAAGTGCAGTCGTATCAACTACTTTCATGATATCAAGTTCCGACTGACCTACACCAACTGTCTCGACAATTACAACGTCAAATCCATAAGCATCACAAATTCGAAGAGCGTCTTTGGTAGCCCGTGCAAGCCCACCTAAACTACCCCGAGTTGCCATGCTTCTAATATAGACACCATCGTCTGTAAAGTGTTGATTCATTCGGACACGATCACCTAGTAATGCGCCACCAGAGAACGGACTAGTAGGATCCACGGCAATTACTGCAACTGTTTTTCCTTCCGCGCGGATATGTGAGATCAATTGGTTCACGAGCGAGCTTTTACCTGCACCCGGGGAACCAGTTATACCGATATGCCGTGCGTGCTTTTCCACGGAGAAAACATCGCGCATGAGCGCTAGTTTTTCAGGATGGTCATTTTCAACCAAGGTAATCGCCCTGGCCAATGCTCGTATATCGTTATTTTTCATCCGCTCTACTAGAGTGTGCATAAGGTACATCCTTTCTTACTTGATCCGTCTTGCTTCAGCGCCTACGCTTTCGTCAGCATTCTACCTATTACTAGACGTTGGATTTCATTAGTGCCTTCATAAATTTGTGTGATTTTTGCATCACGCATGTAGCGTTCTACTGGATAGTCTTTTGTATAACCATACCCACCGAATACTTGAACCGCTTCAACGGTAATGCGCATTGCTGCATCTCCAGCAAACAATTTCGACATTGCGGATTGTTTACCATATGGCAACCCTTTTGATTCGAGCCACGCAGCTTGATAGGTTAGTAGACGAGCTGCTTCAATATCGGTTGCCATGTCTGCAAGTTTGAACGAAATTCCTTGGTTTTGCGCAATTGGCTTACCGAATTGTTCACGTTCCTTTGCATAATCAACCGACGCATCAAGTGCACCTTGTGCAATACCTAATGCTTGTGCTGCAATACCATTACGACCACCATCAAGTGTAGACATGGCAATCTTAAAGCCATCACCCTCTGCCCCAAGCATATTTTCTTTTGGAACACGGCAGTTTTCAAAAATTAATTCGGTTGTAGGAGAGGAACGGATTCCTAATTTCTTTTCTTTTTTACCAAATGTAAATCCTTCTGTTCCTTTTTCAACGACGAATGCACTGATACCTTTATGATTCGCAGTAGCATCTGTTTTAGCAAAGACTAAATAAAGATCTGCAACCCCACCGTTCGTGATCCATACCTTACTACCATTAAGAATGTAATCGTCCCCGTCCTTCTTAGCAGAAGTACGCATGGAAGCTACGTCACTACCAGCTCCCGGCTCAGACAATGCATATGCTCCTAATGCTTCCCCTGTTGCTAAACGTGTTAGGAAGTTTTTCTTCTGTTCTTCATTACCATATGTGAAAATTGGCCAGCTACAAAGTGAAATGTGTGCGGAAAGTGTTACACCTGTTGATGCGCATAGGCGTGAAAGTTCCTCAACAGCAATTACATAGCTTACATAATCAGAGCCAATTCCACCATACTCTTCCGGCCATGGAATACCAGTTAATCCTAATTCAGCCATTTTATTAAAAATGTCGCGGTCAAAACGTTCTTCTTCGTCACGCTCTGCAGCGGTAGGTTCCACTTCCCTTGTTGTAAAGTCACGGACCATCTTGCGTAACATTTCTTGTTCGTCTGTTAGTTGAAAGTTCATCTTTATGTTGCCTCCCTAATCTTTCAATAGATTTTTTGCTATTACGATATGTTGAATTTCGCTTGTACCTTCGTATATTTCGGTGATCTTAGCATCACGAAAAAATCGTTCAACTGGGTAATCCTCTGTATAGCCATAGCCACCATATACCTGCACAGCTTCGATTGAAGCATTGCGGGCTGTTTTTGATGCGTATAGTTTTGCCATCGATGCTTCTTTATTAGAAGGCATGCCTGCTTGAACCATTGCAGCCGCTTGATAGACTAATAGTTTCGACGCTTCCACATTTGTTGCCATATCAGCTAACTTGAAGGAGATTCCTTGATTATGTGCAATAGGTTTACCAAATTGTTCCCGCTCTTTCGCATAATTAACGGCATGCTCAAGTGCAGCTTCACCAATCCCTAATGCTTGCGCGGCAATTCCGATTCGACCGAAGTTTAAGTTAGCCATTGCAATGTTAAAGCCTTCTCCTTCATTCCCAAGAAGCTGTTCTTTTGGCACAACACAGTGGTCAAAATTTAATTCAACCGTTTTTGTGCCATGTAAGCCCATTTTCTTTTCCGTCTTCCCAATCGCAAAGCCTGGGGTATCTTTTTCCAGAATAAATGCACTTACACCTTTTGCACCTTTTTCATCACTAGTTCGAGCGAAGGTAATGTACGTATCCGCCACACCACCATTTGTAATGAATGTTTTGGACCCATTTAGAATGTAATTGTCTCCATCCTTTTTAGCTCTGGTTTTGAGACTCGCCGCATCAGATCCTGCACTTGATTCAGTCAGTGCAAACGCACCTAAATACTCACCAGAAGCAAGTTTAGGCAAATACTTTTTCTTTTGTTCTTCTGTTCCGAAGTAAAGGATAGGATTTGTACCAACTGATGTGTGAACAGATAGAATAACACCGAGTGCAGCGCTTACTTTGGAAAGTTCATGAATAGCAATAATGTACGAAGTGAAATCCATACCACTTCCACCGTATTCTTCAGAAATAGGGATTCCCATTAAGCCAAGTTCACCCATTTTCCGGATTAATTCCTTTGGATGACGGTCTTTTTCTTCCATTCGTTCTACTTCTTTTGCTACTTCATTTTGTGCAAAATCGCGAACCATTTTGCGCATCATTTCTTGTTCTTCAGTAAAATGTATGTTCATGAGATGCCCCCTTTTGTTTTTCTTGGTGTAACTGCGCGATGTGAGGCGCGAATCGTGCACTAACCATTTGAATTCGCGCGTTGATATGCGCAAAGCGTGCAACTAAGCTGCTAGTGCGCGATTTAAATGTGCTGTTACGCGACTTTGACGTGTTATCGCGCGATTTATTTTAGTTCTGCGCGATTCCCCTCCTAGTTGGTTCTTATTAGTCATATTGATAAAAACCGCGTCCGCTTTTCTTACCGAGCCAGCCAGCTTTTACGTATTTACGCAATAATGGGCATGGGCGATATTTACTGTCGCCAAATCCTTCATGAAGTACTTCCATTATATATAGACATGTGTCTAGACCAATGAAATCCGCTAAGGTTAACGGTCCCATTGGATGGTTCATACCAAGTTTCATGACGGTGTCCACATCTTCCACAGAAGAAACACCTTCGTAAACCGTGTAGATGGCTTCATTAATCATTGGCATTAAAATTCGGTTGGCAACGAAGCCAGGGAAGTCTTCAACTTCGACTGGTACTTTGCTGAGTTTTTTTGTCATATCCTCAATTGCTTTGTACGTTTCATCACTCGTCTGCAAGCCGCGAATGATTTCGACAAGTTTCATGACAGGAACTGGGTTCATAAAATGCATACCTATAACCTGATCTGGACGTTTTGTTGTAGCAGCGATTTCTGTAATAGGAAGTGATGATGTGTTTGATGCTAAAATAGCGTGCTTCGGTACAATAGTATCCAGTTCGCTAAAAACTTTTTCTTTTACATCCATATTTTCAACAACCGCTTCAATCACAAGATCGCAATCATGTGCATCCTTTAAATCAGATGATGCGGACAAACGGCTTAATGTATCTGTTTTATCAGATTCACTAATTCGTTCTTTTTCAACTGCGCGCTCTAATAGTTTTTCAATGCGCTTTATGCCTTGGTCTAGTGCATCTGTATTCATGTCATTCAGCAAAACGTCAAATCCAGCTTGTGCACAAACTTGTGCAATACCGCCACCCATTTGACCTGCACCAATGACCATAACCTTTTTTATTTCCATGGTATCTGCCTCCTTTGTTCCATTTTGTCGATCAACTTCTGAATGATGACGATCGACTTCGGGCTTTCTCGATCAACTTCCGATTGCTGTGGATCGACTTCCGGCTTTCTCGATCAACTTCCGATTGCTGTGGATCGACTTCCGGCGTTCTCGATCAACTTTTTGGAACTTCGATTAACATGGCGTCACCTTGACCGCCTCCACTACAAATTGCAGCTACGCCAAGTCCACCACCGCGGCGTTTCAATTCATGGATTAATGTTAAAATAATACGCGCACCACTTGCTCCGATAGGGTGGCCGAGTGCTACCGCGCCACCGTTTACATTCACCTTTTCAGAATCAATTCCGGCTATTTTTCCACTAGCTAGTGATACTACAGCAAATGCTTCGTTGATTTCAAATAAATCAATGTCATCTGTTGAATGGCCGGTTTTTTCTAACAATTTATTAATAACGAGTCCTGGAGTCTCTGGGAAATTGTGCGCCTCAACCGCAATCTCTGCATGTCCAAGAACAGTTGCCATTGGCGTCTTACCAAGTTTTTCAGCTTTTTCATCTGACATGACAACAAATGCTGCCGCACCATCATTAACACCAGGAGCATTCCCTGCAGTAACTGTTCCATCTGATCCAAATGCTGGACGTAATTTTGCCAAACGCTCTAACGTTGTATCTTTACGCGGCGCTTCGTCTGTATCAACAACGATTGGATCACCTTTGCGCTGTGGAACTTCAAGAGACACGATTTCCTCGGCAAACTTGCCATCTTCAATTGCTTTAACAGCGAGTTGATGAGAACGATATGACCATTCATCTTGTTGTACTCTCGATAATTCATGCTTATTCGCTGTGCTATTACCATAGTTACCCATGTGAACGCCTTCAAATGAACACGTAAGTCCATCATGTATCATCATGTCTTTGACAGATTTGTCACCCATGCGGTTACCCCATCGAGCATCAGGTAAGAAATATGGAGCATTGCTCATGCTTTCCATTCCTCCCGCCACAATGACGTCCTCATCTCCAAGACGAATTAATTGATCTGCAAGTGTTACACTACGCATTCCTGATGCACACACTTTATTGATTGTTTCTGTTTTTACGTTCCAAGGAATTCCGGCTTCTCTTGCGGCTTGTCGTGATGGAATTTGACCCTGACCACCCTGCAGGACAGTTCCCATAATTACTTCATCAATTTCTGATTCATCTAACCCTGCACGATCAAGTGCTTCGCGAATTGCTTTTCCGCCTAATTGTGATGCAGTAAAAGGTTTTAGTGCTCCTCCAAATTTCCCAAATGGTGTACGTGCTCCAGATACGATTACAGTTTTTGCCATTAGATTTCCATCCCTTTCTTATTTAAAAAATTCGTTTTGTTTGTTAACGCTTTCTTTTTTTGATTGAACGCTCGCTCAATAGAAAAGCGGAGGCGACTGCCTTAGCGACGTACAGATGTAAGCGAAGTTCGACTAAGAACGCCACGTCCTGTGGCAACGTCGAACTACCCTACATCATGTAGGGCATGTGAAGTACGGTGAACTTTCCGTACATTCATCAGAACCAACTATCTGCTAGTCGTTAGGAGCCGCAGCTAGACAATATTAATGCCATAATAGAGAGAGGTATTAATCTACCTCTCTATTACTTTAAGCTGTTTTAGCTTTTTCTTCAACAAATACTGATAATGCTAGAATTTCGGCAACGTCCAGTGTACTTATATCCTCTTCCACGTCTTTTGCTTTTGTACCATCGCTTATCATAGTCATACAATATGGACATGCGGTTGAAATCATGGTTGGTTCAACAGCCATTGCTTGCTCTGTCCGTGCCACGTTAATGCGGTTACCTGTTGTCTCTTCTTGCCACATTAAGCCACCACCAGCTCCACAGCACATCCCATTCTCACGACTACGATCCATCTCTACTAATTCAAGACCTGGAATCGAGTTAAGTATTTCACGTGGCGGATCATAAACACCGTTATATCTTCCTAAATAACATGAATCATGATAGGTCAATCGTTCATTAATTTCACCACGTGGCTTTAACTTTCCATTCATTACGAGATCATAAATCATTTGTGTATGATGGTAAACCTCTGCTTCGTATCCGAAATCGGGATATTCATTTTTGAAAATGTTATATGCGTGAGGATCGATTGTAACAATTTTAGTCACGCCGCTTTTCTCAAACTCTTTAATGTTTTTCTCGGCAATTTCCTGGAATAAAAACTCGTTTCCAATACGACGAGCCGTATCGCCAGAGTTTGCTTCCTTGTTACCCAAAATTGCAAAGCTAATTCCTGCTTGATTCATCAATTTCGCAAATGCAATCGCAATTTTTTGACTGCGACTATCATAAGCGCCCATTGAACTAACCCAGAATAAATATTCAAATTCTTTTTCTTCTTTTTTCAATTCTTTTACAGTTGGAATATGGACAGTTTCATCCGTTTCACGCCATTTAATGCGGTCTTTTTTCGATAAGCCCCAAGGGTTACCTTGACGTTCGATGTTCATCACAGCGCGTTGTGCCTCTGCATCCATTTTACCTTCTGTCATAACAAGATAACGACGCATATCAATAATCGTACCGACATGCTCATTCATTACAGGACAAGCTTCTTCACAGTTACGACATGTTGTACAACCGGCAAGTTCTTCTTCTGTAATAACATCACCTATCAGGCTAATGTCTGCCATGTGATTTTCTGCTTTTTGCTCGTTATCACCTTGCGTCATGCTTGCTAATTGGTTACCAGATGTTTCTGCAAATGCATAAGACGGAACCCATGGTGATTTCCCAGTGATAGCTGCACCTTTTGCAGTCAGATGGTCACGGACCTTCACCATAATATCCATCGGTGACAGCATTTTACCTGATCCTGACGCCGGACAAACGTCCGTACAACGTCCACACTCTACACAAGCATAGAAATCAATCATTTGATGTTGCTCAAAGTCTTCTACTTTTCCCACTCCAAATGAAATTTCATCTTCACTTTCTTCAGTATCTTCATCAATGTCAAAATCTAGCTTTTTCAGTTTACCAGGTACACGCTTGCTTAAAAAAACGTTTATTGGTGCTGCAAGTAAGTGCGCGTGTTTTGACTGCGGAACATAAACTAAGAATGTCAAAATAGTCACGGTATGCACCCACCATGCAACATAGAATAAAACCATTGCAGAGGCTTGACTTATCCACCCAAATGCGAGAGCTACTAAACTAGCAATCGGTTCTGTCCATGCGACCGCATGACCATGCCATATCATTGCAAATCCGTTTCCTAATAAAACGGATACCATTAATGTTCCGATGAAAATTAATACTAGACCTGCTTTAAATCCACGCTTCAAGCGAACAATTTTTTCGATATACCTACGATAAAATGCCCAAATAACAGCTACTAGAATCGTTAAGGTTACTATTTCCTGAAAAAACGTAAAGGCAGGATATAATGGTCCAAATGGCAGATGGCTCCCCGGAGCAAGCCCCTTGACAAACATGTCTAGCGCACCAAATTGAACGAGTAGGAAACCATAGAACATCATAACGTGAATGGTTCCAGACTTTTTATCCTTTAACAGCTTTGATTGGCCGAAAACAATTTTACCAACTCGACGAAAGCGTTCTTTAAAGTCTCCGTCAAACTCTGATTTCTTACCGAGCTTAATGTAAGCTATACGAGTTCCTACAACTTTAGCGAATAAATACAAGCCATAGATGACGATAGCTATGAAGGCTACCATATTAATAAGTAAAAAAGTATCCACTATCCGCTCCCCCTTTTATTCTAGTATATTGAAAAATGTTAGCGATTTCATTTTCCAGAAAAATATACGTCTCTTTAATACTATATTACTTATATTAAAGATGAATGATCATTCAGTCAATACTATTTTAAATAAATAAACCATTTGTCATAATTTGCTGAATGGAACACCTAAATCTAAATTCCCCTTCCGAACCACCAATTTATATTCTTAAATCAAGCAATTTTACTTTTACACTAATTATTCTTATAGTTAATGTGAAGTATTTATAACAAGGAGGATTATAGATGCCAAGTCTTTTTAATCTATCTAGGAATTCATTTCTTACATTTGCAAAAAAATTGGATAAAAAAACAGCCGATACTCAGCCTGAGCAATTCAATAATAACATACACTGGCATATCGGGCATGTTCTCGTAACTGCAGAAGGGTTATTATTCGGACACGCTTCACAATCGGCGAGTTTTCTTGAAGAATTTAACGAGTTATTTAAATCTGGAACAAAGCCAGCTAACTGGACCGCGGAAGTTCCAACTATTTCTGTGCTTGTTAAACATTTAGAAGAACAACAAACTCGTATTAATGAGCTTTCGGACGATTTTTTTAAACAAGATATACCTTATACATTGCCATTTGGTAATTTCAAAACTTATGGCGATATAATGGACATGTTAATCGTACATGAAAATGAGCATCTCGGAAAAGTGAAGGCTATGAAACAAGTAGTGGAAGCAGTCTAATTAAATTTACTAAAGTGAATGCAAAAAATCCTGGCATTGAAATGCCAGGATTTTTTTAAGAGTAACCGAAAGTCTAATCGAAAGTCTGTCTAGCTCCAGCGCCTAGACACTCGAGACATAAGCAGTTCGCTTCCGTGCGGGCAAAGCACCCACACTGCACCGCTCTGCTTATGCTTGTCGTGTCTTTCAAGGCCCTTGCGCTTTTCTTAGTGTTTTTTACATCTTATCTGGTGCTGTAACTCCTATTAATTTAAGAGCATTGGCAATCGTTGTTTTAACTGCTTTCATTAGAGATAATCTTGCTTTTGTTAACTCCTGATCGTCGCTGAATACTTTTTCAGCATTATAAAAGCTGTGTAAAAGGGATGCTAGATCAAAAACATACTGTGTTACCTTATGTGGTGTGCGTTTGTTAGCCGCATCTGATACTGTTTGCGGGAATTCGCCCAGCTTTTTGAGCAAATCCGTTTCTTTTTCAGCGGTTAACAAGGTGGCATCGAAGTCTTTTCCAATGGTAAAGCCCTTTTCCTCTGCTTGCTCAAGCATTGTACAAATTCTTGCATGGGCATATTGTACATAATAAACAGGGTTTTCATTTGATTCCGAACGCGCAAGATCCATATCGAAATCAAGTTGCGAATCGTTAGAACGAGTAACAAAGAAATAACGTACCGCATCAATGCCTACTTCTTCCATTAACTCGCGTAACGCAACAGCTTTTCCAGTCCGCTTACTCATTTTTACCTTTTCCCCGTTTTCAAACAGGCTCACCATTTGGATTGTTTTTACTTCAAAGTTTTCCTTATCGTATCCAAGTGCTTGAATTGCTGCAGTCATTCTTGGAATATAACCGTGATGGTCAGCACCCCACACATTAATTACTTTGTCATAGCCACGATTAAATTTATCCTTATGATACGCAATATCCGGTGTTAAATAGGTATAACTTCCATCCTGTTTAATCAACACCCGGTCCTTGTCATCACCAAAATCTGTTGAGCGGAACCATGTCGCACCATCTTTATCGTACATATAATTCTTTTCCCTTAAGATATCCAGCGCTTTTGTTACTTTATCTTCTGTATATAAAGTTGTTTCAGAGAACCAGTTATCAAAAACTACACGAAAGTCTGCGAGGTCCTCTTCAATTTTGCCGATTTCATAGCTTAGTCCATATTTTTTTAAATACTGAAGACGTTCTTCTCGTTCGGTGTTAGCCCATTTTTCTCCAGTCTCTTCAGCCAATTTTTTACCAATCTCAATAATATCTACCCCATGATAGCCATCTTCAATCATATCAACGTCTTTACCGAGAGCCTGTAAATAACGTGCTTCGATAGATAATGCCAGTTTATCAATTTGATTACCAGCATCATTAATGTAATATTCACGTTCTACATGGAATCCTGATGCATCAAAAATGTTGCAAAGTACGTCACCAAACGCCGCCCCACGAGCATGGCCAAGATGTAAGTCCCCTGTTGGGTTAACCGAAACAAATTCAACCTGTACCTTCGCGCCTTGACCTGTATTTGTTTTACCGTAGTCATCGCCAGCTTCAAGTACTGTTGAAACTAGTTCTCCAAGATAGTTATTTTCCATAAAAAAGTTGATAAATCCTGGACCAGCTATTTCCACCTTTTCAATTGAAGCTTTGGTTTTATCTAATGAAGCAACAATTTCCTCAGCAATTTTACGTGGTGCTTTTTTTGCAATTCGTGCTAGCTGCATCGCTATATTGGAAGCAAAATCTCCATGTGCTTTATCTTTCGGTTTTTCCAAAATAATGGCTGGTAATTCACTTTCATTCGCAAGATTCGCTTTTATAACGGCTGCTGCTATTTCTTTTTTTAACGTTTCTTCAGTTTGTGCAAGTATATTCACTTGGGATCCTCCTTCATTAATAGAGTCAATTGATGTTGACGTTCTTCTTGTCCGTTTAATTTCACGGTAAATGCGATGGATAGTTTCCCTGTACCACTGCTTAGGGTTTGGTATCCAAGTTGGTGTGTGTAAGTTTCCATAAGTATGTTTACGTGTGGATGCTTATAAACATTTTCTGTCGGTTGATTCACACGGAATTGTTGGTACATCTTAATATCACCTGTTCGTTTAATGCTTACTTTATCATTTTGTATCGTGATTAAATTTTTAATCGAAAGTTCTTCGTTTTTTTCCTGAAACGTAATGACATCCATGTTATTACGGTGATAAAAGTCACCTTTGAAATGGGTTGTCGTTTGTTCGGTCTCGCTTCCATCAGTAATCTCCATATGAAGGGAACCTGATACAGATTGATGTTGTGCTTCCATTCTTTATCGCTCCTGAACAATTCGTATAATTTCTTATTATACCGATAAATGAATGGTGATATCAATATAAAGGGTGAATTATTTTTGTTGGTGTGTTTTTGCAAAACCATCGGGGGATATCAAAAAGATCACCCACCCTACGAGAGTGGATGATTCTATCGTTATTTCACCCAACCAAGCAACATCTCCCGCACGAATTTACTTGCGGCAATTGCGGTCTGCTCCGACGGATCATAGACGGGCGCAACTTCTACGAGGTCAGCTCCAACGACTTGTACGTCAGAATCGGAAATTAATTGGATGGCTTCTAATAGTTCACTAGAAGATATACCTCCTGCTTCTGCAGTTCCTGTGCCAGGTGCAAAGGCTGGATCGAGTACATCAATATCGATTGTCACATAGACCTTGCGTCCACTTAACGTTGGCAACATTTTCCGTAATGGTTCTGCAACGTGAAACTTCGACATGTGCATCCCACTTTTTTCAGCAAATTGGAATTCCTCGCGCATCCCAGAACGAATTCCGAATGAATACACATTTTCCGGACCAATCAATTCACAAACCTTGCGAACTGGAGTCGAATGTGAGAGTGCTTCCCCCTCATATTGCAAACGCAAATCGGCATGTGCATCAATATGGATGAGTGCCATGTCTGGATGTTTACGGTGCATAGCTTTTATCACTGGCCAAGTCACCAAATGTTCTCCGCCAAGACCCAGTGGAAATTTTCCCAAATCCAAAATTCCATCCATGTATTCCTCTATCATCTTGATGCTGCGTTCTGCATTTCCGAACGGGAGTGGAATATCACCCGCATCAAAATAGGAAATTTCCTCTAAATGCTTGTCCATGTATGGGCTATATTCTTCGAGACCAATGGAGGCTTCCCGAATTCGTCCCGGACCAAAGCGAGAACCAGGTCGAAAACTAACCGTCCAGTCCATTGGCATTCCATAAATTACTGCTTTAGCCTCATCGAAATTTTCGCGCGACATGATAAAAACTTTTCCTGAATACGCTTCATCAAAACGCATGGTCACACCTCTTTTCTATTCGGTTAACTCTTTTACAAACTTCGGTAAAGCAAACGATGCAAAATGAAGTTCTGGTGTATAGTATTTAGTTTCCACCTCTGTAAATCGCTCTTCTTTAACTTTCAACGGGTTATGAATTTTGCTTCCCATTGTAAATGTCCAAAGTCCACTTGGATAAGTCGGGATGTTTGCTGTGTATAGTTTTGTTACTGGAAAAATATCCTTTACATCATGAAAAACCTGGTGAATTAGATCAGCTTTAAACCATGGATTATCGGTTTGTGCAACAAAAATCCCATCGTCTTTAAGCGCACGAGAAATCCCCGAATAAAAACCTTGGGAAAATAAATTGACCGCTGGGCCTACAGGTTCTGTTGAATCCACTAAAATTACGTCAAATTCACGCTCGCTTTTTGCAATATACATAAACCCGTCATCGACTAATACCTCTACGCGTGGATCATTTAATGAACCTGCGATTGTGGGCAAAAATTTTTTCGAGTACTCAATAACCTTCCCGTCGATATCCACTAAAGTCGCTTTCTCCACTGATTTATGTTTAAGTACCTCACGGATTACGCCACCGTCACCGCCACCAACGACTAATACCCGCTTCGGATTTGGATGCGTGAAAAGTGGTACATGTGCCACCATTTCATGATAAACAAATTCATCTTTTTCGGTTGTCATAACCATATCATCTAATACGAGCATATTGCCCCATTCTTCTGTATCAAGTATCTCTAAATCTTGAAAGTCTGTTTTTAACGCAACTAATGTTTGATTAACTTTTGCCGTAATTCCAAAGTTAGCAGTCTGTTTTTCTGTAAACCAGATACCCATTACTACATCTCCTTTTCCGTTCATATGAAACAGTAAAATTATAGTGAATTTCACCGAAAAAGCAAGGACTTTTCGATATTTTTCTATATTGAGTTTATTTCAATCTATCTTTTCCCATAATGAGAGTAATGCACATTCGAAATTATACTTTTTTAATAACAAAAAATTGGAGCTAAATGCCTATGAAACGTTTCATCTTATCATATAAACTTTTAAGTGGATTGATTGGGTTTGTCCTTCTTATTGTTGTCTCTTTTGCTGGGATTTATTTGGCGAGTTTTCTCATGGGCCCCCCACCACTAAAAGCAGAGCAAAATACGATATACTATAGTGCTGCAGATACGGTAATTGGTGAGGAAAAGGGTGCGGAGAGTCGGTACTGGGTTGAGCTTGACGAAATGTCTCCATCTATTAAAAAGGCAATCCTCGCTATAGAAGATCAAGACTTTTATCAGCATAATGGCTTTGATTATACTCGTATTGCTAGTGCAATCCTAAAGAATGTAAAGAATATGTCCTTATCGGAAGGGGCAAGCACGCTAACACAGCAATATGCCCGAAATCTGTATTTATCGTTTGAAAAAACGTGGACACGTAAGCTGAAGGAAGCCTTTTACACGGTTCGCCTTGAAATGTACTATTCAAAAGACGAGCTTTTAGAAGGGTATTTAAACACGATTTATTACGGCCACGGGGCATATGGGATTGAGGCTGCAAGCAGGTATTTTTTCAGTAAATCTGCTGATGAATTAACACTGGCTGAAGCTGCGATGCTAGCTGCGATTCCGAAAGGGCCAACTTATTACTCTCCTTTTAACAATATGGAGAATGCAACACAACGGCAGAAACAGATCCTTTACGAAATGAAAGAACAAGGCGTAATAAATGAAGAAGAATATTACTTAGCAACGCATGCACAATTGAATTATGCGGAGCCAAGTGAGCATATAAAGGAAGTTGTCGCTCCCTATTTTCAAGATACTGTTTTACTGGAGGCCGCTAATAAATTAGATCTTGACCGGGAAAAAATCCGTTCTGGCGGATACAAAATTTTCACAACACTTCATGTTGGGATGCAACAAAAATTAGAAAAGGAAGTTACCGAAACGATTAGTTCTGCGAGCGGGATTCAAATTGGTGCGATTGGGATGGACCCAGAAAACGGGGCAATTCGAGCGCTTGTTGGTGGTCGTGATTATAGTGAAAGTAATTTCAACCGGGCAATTCAGGCAAAGCGCATGGCCGGATCCACATTTAAACCTTTCTTGTACTATGCAGCACTGAAACATGGTTATACACCAGTAACCATGTTGATGAGTAAACCAACCGCATTTGAACTTTCTGATGGGCAGGTTTATCAACCGAGCAACTATAACGGATATTATGCGTACAAACCGATTACTCTAGCACAGGCCTTAGCTTTATCCGACAACGTTTACGCGGTAAAGACAAGCTTATTTTTGGGGGTAGATAAACTAATTGACTCCGCACGCAAATTTGGGATTGATAGTAAATTACCACCCGTACCCTCGCTTGCTCTAGGAACTGCGTCAGTATCAGTTGAAGACATGGTTACAGGATATGGCATCCTAGCAAATGGAGGAGAGCGGATTAATAGCCATACGATACGGAAAATTGTTGATCGCAACGGGAATACCGTTTATGAATTTCCTAAAGAAGAAGGAAAACAACTTTTAGATGAGGAAACAACATTCATCTTAACGGATCTTATGAAGGGTATGTTCGACCATTCGCTTGACGGGTACATGTCTGTCACAGGCTCACCAGTTTCAGATAGGTTAACACGAGACTATGCTGGAAAGTCTGGAACCACGGCTTCAGACAGCTGGATGATTGGATTTAGCCCCAATTTAGTTACAGGGGTTTGGAATGGGTATGATGATAATCGCGACTTAGTAAAGGCTGAGGAAAATCGTTATGCCAAAAAGATATGGGCTGGATTTATGGAGGCTGCACATCAAGAGTTACCCAAGGTCGAGGTCGATGTCCCTGATGGGGTTGTTGGTGCATGGATTGATCCCGTTTCTGGTGGTGTAGCAACCTCCTATTGTCCAAACGGAACACTCATGTATTTTGAAAAAGGAAATGTGCCACCTAAACATTGTGAAAAACATTTACCTGGAGATGGGGATGGAAAAAGTAAAGAAAAAGAACCTCCTAAAGACGAACATAAAAAAGGTATGTTTGAGAAGATCTTTGATTATTTGTTCTAGCCTGAGGTTTAATAAAAGGCTGTTTTCGTAAAGTTTGTTGCTCGATACCACCGAAGTTGATATAAACTGCGACGTAACAGCGCCGTGATTTCCGCTGTGGATAGTCGCTTTC
>NZ_JBYQFJ010000044.1:0-17881 GCF_057836705.1 Virgibacillus carmonensis
GCGCCTTGAAAGACACGACAAGCATAAGCAGAACGGTGCAGTGTGGGTGCTTTGCTCGCGCGGAAGCCAACTGCTTATGTCTCGCACGAGAAAGTAAAAAAACGTTGCCGTGGTAGCAACGTTTTTTACTTGTATACTAGACTCAGATACCTGTTTCGTGAAAATGTTCTACTCCCCGATCACCAGTTTCTCCCGAATGCGTCCCACAGCCTCCTGAATCCGCTCATTTGGAACAGAAAGCGAAATTCGAAAATATCCCTCTCCACCCGCTCCAAAAATATTGCCGGGGGTGAAAATGACACCGGTTTGTTCTAACACGGTCGTAACAAATTGTTCGGATGTATATCCTTCAGGAACGGGTGCCCATATAAAGATGCCTGCATTGGCAGGTTTTGCACCAATTCCAATTGATTGAAGTGCCTCCACCATCGTATCCATCCGTTTTTTATACACTTGATTGTATTCGGTCACACTGCTTTGATCACTTGTTAAGGCATGTGCAGCAGCCTTCTGAATTGGTGTAAAAACCCCTGTATCAACATTACTCTTGTATATCGATAATGATTTAATTGCTTCTTCATTTCCGACAACATACCCAACACGCCATCCTGTCATACAATAAGCTTTTGATAACGAGCCAAACTCAACAGCTAACTTTTTTGCTCCTTCTACTTGCAAAACGCTTGGCGCTTTATAATTATTATAAGTCACCATATTATACGCTGAATCGCTAACTACTACTATCTCGTTTTCCTTGGCGAACTCAATTGCTTGCTCGTAAAAATCAATATCTACCGTAGCTCCTGTTGGATTGCTGGGATAGTTCAGAAACATTACTTTTGCTTTTTTTAAAATATCTCTCGGGATAGTATCAAAATTTGGTTTATAGTCGTTTGTTGCGTTCACTTCCATATTGTAGTATTGGCCATCAGCTAAAAGCGTTGTCATTCGATAAACTGGATAGCCTGGATCAGGACCTAACACATAGTCACCAGGATCAATTACTGCTGGTAATAAATGGCCAATCCCCTCTTTTGACCCAATTAGTGCAAGAACTTCCGTGTCAGGATCGAGCTCTACATCGTACGTTTTCTTATAAAACGTAGCAACAGCTTCTCTGAATTCTGGACTGCCTGCAAAACTTGGATATTTTAAATTGGCAGGATTTGCTAACTCTTCTACAAGCTTATTTACAATATGCTCAGGCGTTGGAAGGTCAGGGTCGCCCACACCCAAATCAATAACATCCACCCCTGCTTTCAATGCTTTCTGTTTCTTTTTTTGTAATTCTGCAAATTTATATGGAGGTATGTTCGAAAGCCTTGTTGACTTAGTTTTCATCGGTTGAACCTCCCTGTTTTTATTTTCACTATCATACTAATTGGTTATTTATTCGTCAAGGTGTTTCAGTTTTTAAAAAAAATAATACTTTTAGGTTTACAATTCTATAAAACTCTCGTATAATCAATTACAAATTTGATACATAATTTAATAGTAATGGATGAGGCGCAAAAATCATCAGTACCTTATTACGTAAAGCTGCAAGTTGTAATAAGCGAAAGGGAAATTTGCCGAAACGGTGTTCTGTATGCAGATGGAACTTCGTTGGACTGTATATGAATAGTATGCAGGCTGTCATTATTCTTTGTAATAATGGTGTGCTTCCACTTGTATATAGGACAGTTATAAACAAGTCGGCATATCCCGACTTGTTTTTTTATTTATTTATTGGAAAGAAGGCAGTTTATGAAAAGAAGTGTACTTAAATTTGGAGGAACGAGTGTAAGCAGCCTTGAAAAAATTAAAAACATCGCTGACTACCTAAAAGGCAGAGCAAAACAAGGCGAACAATTGATTGTCGTTGTCAGTGCAATGGGCAAAACAACAGATGAACTTATGGCATCCGTGAGTTCCATAACAAATTCACCGAATGAGCAGGATTTGGCAGTTCTCTTGACGACTGGCGAACAACAGACCATCTCCTATCTGTCAATAATTCTGAATGATATGAGTGTAAAGTCAAAGCCCCTCACTGGTTATCAGGCTGGTATTGAGACTGTTGGCCATCACTTAAAAAGCAAGATTTCTAAAATCAACAGTGAGCTATTTGATCAACTTTTTAATACGTACAGTGTGCTGATCGTTGCTGGTTTCCAGGGTTTCAATACAGATAATGAGATCACGACACTCGGTCGTGGTGGTTCTGATACAACAGCTGTAGCACTAGCGGCTGCACATAAAAGCCCTTGCGAAATTTATACGGATGTTGCAGGTGTCTACAGCACAGATCCAAGAATTTACCCGCAAGCAAATCGGCTCGATCAAGTCTCGTACGAAGAAATGATGGAAATGAGCGCGCTCGGAGCAGGTGTTCTCGTTACAAGAAGCGTCGAAATCGCAAAAAACTACAACACCCCGATTTATTTAGGCAAGGCACTATCGGATGAGAAAGGAACTTGGGTTATGTCCAAACTTGATATTTTAGAGAAAAAGGCGATCACAGGTGTCGCCCTCGATGAAGATATGATTCACGTTACACTGAACTATCCGCATTATGATACACACCTAATGGACGCCGCGTTCGTCAATCTAGAACAGGAAGAAATCAATGTCGACATGATTTCGCAAATCGTTAACAACGAGGGACTTCAGCTGTCGTTCACAATGAAAGATACAGAAGAAAATCAGCTACAGAAAATCTTCTTACGTCTGAAAGAGGATTATCCAGGATTGTATTTCAAAATCGAAAACCGATTCGTAAAAGTATCGGTGATTGGTTCTGGGATGCGTGATATGACTGGCGTTGCTTCTAAAGTGTTCCGCACGCTCATTAAAGCGGACATTCCATTTTACCAAGTCACAACATCAGAAATCAGCATATCCTATGTAGTAGATGCAAAAAATGGTAAAGAAGCAGCACATCTATTGTGTGAACGCTTTGAATTATAATAGTTGGGGGTTTTTTTAATGGTAAAAATAGCTGTAGTAGGTGCTACAGGACTTGTGGGCCGCAAAATGATTGATTTATTGGATAAGAAAAACATTCCTGTCGATGAGCTAGTTCTCTTTTCTTCCAAACGGTCAGCCGGTTCTGAGGTTGCCTTCAGAAATGAAAAATATATCGTGGAAGAATTGACAGAAGAAAAAACAGATGGCGGTTTTGACTATGTGCTTATGTCAGCAGGAGGTGCTACAAGCATGAAATTCTCTCCTCTCTTTGAAAAAAACAACGCAATAGTCATCGATAACTCGAGCGCTTTCCGGATGGATCCGACGATCGATCTCATTGTACCGGAAGTAAATAAGCCGACATTGAACCGGAAAATCATCGCCAACCCAAATTGCTCAACGATCCAATCTGTCGTTCCTTTGAAAGTGTTGGAAGATGCGTATGGGGTAACACGTGTCAGTTACACGACATACCAGGCCGTATCAGGATCTGGTGTGAAAGGTGTACAGGACTTGAAACGTGGCGAAAATGGCGAAGAACCGGTGAACTACCCTCACCCTATTTACAATAACGCCATTCCCCACATCGATGTGTTTGGGGACGATGACTATACAAAAGAAGAAGTGAAAATGATTGAGGAAACAAGAAAAATTCTTGGACAGCCGGAAATGAAGGTCACTGCTACTTGCGTACGGGTACCTGTTGAAAATAGTCACGCAGTAGCCATCAACGTCACTTTGAACAGCTCGACAACTGCTCTTGAATTAAAAAAATTGTTTGACCAAAGTGATCTGGTCACCTTGCAGGATGATCCAAAAAACAATACGTACCCAATGCAGTTGACCTCATCTGGCAAAGAGGATGTGTTCGTCGGACGTATCCGGAAAGATGACAGTTTGGAGAACACATACCATTTATGGGTGACAAGTGACAATTTGTTAAAAGGGGCAGCATTAAACGCCGTCCAAATTTTGCAACAACTATTGCATTCGAAAGAGGGATAATATGGCACATTTATTCACAGGTATTGGCGTAGCTGTTACGACACCTTTTTGCAACAGCGAAATAGATTATGACAGCTTCAAACGACATCTAAGATTTCTGATTGAAAACAACATCCAATGTCTGGTAATTAACGGCACAACAGGTGAAGGATCTACCCTGTCGCGTGAAGAGAAAAAACGTCTTCTGGAAATTGCAGTGGAAACAGCTGCAGGTAGAGTTCCAGTCATTGCAGGCACAGGCGCAAACTCAACAAAAGCGTCCATTGAAACTTCGCAAGATGCAAAAGATATGGGTGTTGACGGACTATTGCTCATCACCCCATACTACAACAAAACAAGCCAGCGCGGTCTCATTCAGCACTTTAAGGCAATTACGGACGCTGTTGACTTGCCTGCAATTTTATACAACGTCCCAGCACGTACTGGTATGACGATTGCGCCAGAAACCATACAAACACTGAGTGCATATAAAAATATCATTGGCTTGAAAGACGCAACTGGAGACTTCAATTATCTTTCACAAGCGAAATTGCTGACTGAAGATTCGTTTGCGTTCTATAGCGGAAATGATGACACCACCCTCGCCTTCCTAGCACTCGGTGGGGATGGGTTAATATCAGTTGCTGCGAACGTTTTTCCAGATCAGTATCAGACAATGTATGAGCGTTCATTGGACAATCCTAGTGAAGCAAGAGCCATCCATTACCGTCTGTATCCGCTTATTACAGCACTCGGTGTAGACGTCAACCCAATTCCGATTAAAGCACTGACGGCCCATATTGGCTTTGGGAACTATGAACTCCGTTTGCCACTAGTACCTTTAGAATCAAACGAGCAGCAAAAACTGATTCAGGAATTCGATTTATTGAAAGCGGGTGTATAGCATGAAACTTCTTCTTTTAGGATACGGAGCAATGAACAAACGTGTCGCAAAACTCGCTGAGGAACGTGAGCATGAAATAATCGGGGTCGTGTTGAAATCAGAAAAAGAAGATGTACCTTACCCCATCTTTACTGACTTTAACAGGCTTCCAGAAGCTGATGCACTCATTGATTTTTCCCATCCGGACCTTACCAAAACGCTGCTTGATTCGGATGTTCTCCTTCCACTTGTAATCGCAACAACAGGTGAAAAAGAAATAATTGTAAACATGATGGAAGAAAAAGCAAGCTATCTACCGGTTTTTTATAGTGCAAACATGAGCTATGGCGTACATATACTGAAAAGGATAGTAGAGTTTGCAACCCCACTTCTTGCTTCTTACGATATTGAACTGACGGAGAAGCATCACAACAAAAAGGTGGATGCTCCAAGCGGGACACTAGTAAAACTGTATGATGCAATCAAGGAAATCCGAGAAGATGGAAAACCAGTATATGACCGCCACACTTCTGCAACAAAACGCAGAGAAAGTGAAATTGGGATCCATTCGATCCGCGGCGGGACAATTGTTGGAGAACATGAAGCCCTTTATGCTGGCCATGATGAAGTAATCTCGATTCAGCACAAAGCACAGTCAAAAGATATTTTTGCGAACGGTGCAATTGATGTCGCAGAAAAACTAATGAAGATGGAAAAAGGTTATTATACATACTCAAACTTAGGAGATGAATAGACAATGAAAGAATTTACAGCAGAAGAAATTATCCAGTATATCAGTAACTCAGAAAAGAAAACACCGCTAAAAATATACGTAAACACAGATCTTAAAAAAACAGATTTTCCAGGTAACTTTAAAGTGTTTGGTAGTGAAGGATCTTATACGATTTTTGCAGATTTAAACGACTGGAAGCCTTTTTATGAAGCATACGAAGGAAATTTAGAAGATCTCGCTATTGAACAAGACCGCCGAAACAGTGCCATTCCATTGCTTGATTTGGCAGAAATCAATGCTCGAATTGAGCCGGGCGCATACATCCGTGAACATGCTGTCATCGAGAAAAATGCGGTTATCATGATGGGTGCTGTCATCAACATCGGAGCGGTCGTCGGTGAAGGTACGATGATCGATATGAACGCTGTACTGGGCGGACGTGCCACGACAGGTAAAAATGTACATGTCGGAGCAGGTGCGGTTTTAGCAGGCGTGATTGAGCCACCAAGCGCAAGTCCAGTTATCGTGGAAGATGATGTACTGATCGGTGCAAATGCAGTTGTACTCGAAGGCGTTACAGTTGGGGCTGGTGCTATTGTCGCAGCAGGAAGCATCGTCACAGAAGACGTCCCTGCAGGTGCTGTTGTCGCAGGCGTACCGGCCCGTGTTATTAAGCAGGCAAGCGAAGTACAAGGTGGGAAAAGAGAAATCGTTCAAGCGTTAAGAAAGTTGAACCAGTAGTCAGGGCCGTATTTATTGAATTTCGAGCAACACTCTCGTGGAATCGCGCGACATTTGATAAGTATCGCGCAACAGCTTGGTCAGTGCGCGAATTTTAAGGTATGTTGCGCTATAATTTAGTTGTTGCGCGCCATTTTGGGTGCATATTTTCGATATTTGGCGTTTGTCTTCCAGATCCGGGCTGAGTGAGTGCTTGCGGCCCGAGTTTGGATGCGCTCGATCAACTTTTACCACTAGTCGATCATTGCTCGCATCTCGCTCAACTTTGGCTGGCTCTCGATTAACTTTGAACTTAAGACGATCAACTTTTGATGTTTGTGGATCAACTTTATACGATCAGTTCGCCACATTTTCAATCATTTTGGAGTGAAAAAACATGGAGTTACAACAAATTTTAACAAAACATAGAAGATACCTGCATCAAATACCCGAACTAGGCTTTCAAGAATTCAAAACAACTACCTACATCCGGAAAACATTGGAACAGCTTGGCGTTCCCTACCTGACGCCCCTTGAAACAGCAACCATCGTTTACCTCGAAGGCGAATCAGACACGACAATTGGCTTTCGTGCGGATATTGACGGGCTTCCAATTGATGAAACAAACGGCATATCGTTTAAATCCCAGCACAAAGGCGTTATGCATGCGTGTGGACATGACGGCCATACAGCGATGCTCCTAGCGTTTTCCGAAAGATGCAAAACAATGCAGGATTCAAACACGCTACAGCACAATGTTCTTTTGATTTTCCAGCCGTCCGAAGAATCAATGGGCGGTGCCAATCATCTGGTCAAGGCATTTCCATTTAAAGAATATAAACCTGAAGCAATATTTGGTCTGCATCTCATGCCAGATAGTCCTGAAGGAACACTCGTAACTAAAAGTGGATCGCTGACTGCTAGTGCAACCGAATATCGAATTTATGTGAAAGGCACGTCTGCCCACGTCGCGAATAAAGAAACTGGTGCAAGCGCACTTGGTTCACTGCATCATACAATGTCGCA
This sequence comes from Virgibacillus carmonensis, assembly GCF_057836705.1. NCBI lineage: Bacteria > Bacillati > Bacillota > Bacilli > Caryophanales > Bacillaceae > Virgibacillus > Virgibacillus carmonensis. The sequence continues at coordinate 7,296 of NZ_JBYQFJ010000044.1, forward strand.
AATTCAGCAACTTCAGAACTTTCATCTGAGCGGATTGAATCAGAACATTATTCACATCGGAAAAATGCATGCAGGTGAAGCAATCAATACCGTTGCTTCCTCCGGTTACTTAGAAGGAACAATTAGAACATACGATATGGCCGACCTAGCAACCATTAAAGAAAAAATCGCCCAAGCCGCAAGTAGCAGTGATTTACTTTTCGATACACAATCTCGGGTAGAATTTGCTGAAGGTTATCCTCCTGTGGTGAACACTGAAAAGCTCCTGCCTCTTATCTTAGCAAGTGCCAACGAGACAGGACTTGAGGTAATCATCAAAGAAAAGCCTTATTTATTTGGTGAAGATTTTTCGTTTTACAGCCAGATTGCAACGACTCACTTTGCCTTTTTGGGGGTACAAAATGAAAGCAATAGGAGCGGTCTCCATACCTCAACATTTAATTTTGATGAGAAAAGCCTAGTAGCTGGGGTCAATTTTTTCGAAAAAATTCTAAAGGATTTTGGTAGAGCGTGGTGATTGCAATACTAAAAGCCAATTGAAATCCAAGTACAATAAATGAAAGCGATCACCTTTTCAGGATGATCGCTTTTTCATTTTACTTATCTCCATCGTTTAATTTTCTGGCTTCTTCAGGGCCTGACATTTTTGTTGAACCTTTATAGCGAAGACCCACATCTCGGTCTGATTCCACGCGTCCACTTTCTCTTAACTTCTTTTCTTGACGATCTTTTCCCATTTTAAGCACCTCCTAGCCTTAACATGAGTCTTTTAAGAAAGATTTATTCATATTAGAACAATGCTAAATTGATATTTGTTATAAAGCTTCATACACTACACTATTACAGTCTACCAATGCTTAGGCGCTTTTTAAAAATGAGTTATTTAACTAATGCTGCTCTCAAATTAACACCATATTCCAAATAACCCTTTAAACAGGTCAACATATAGACCCAACCTTCTTTATTATCTATCAATTGACTTATCGACTCATCATCATTTTCTTTAAAACCCTCTTCGATAACTTCAATAATTGTACCCGGGTTATCTAACTCATACAGCGTAATCGTAACTACATGACCATCCTCGTCCTGGAAAATAATTTTCTTATCTACCTCGATTTCTATTATTTTTATAACTCCTTCTGCATCGTATTCATCATATCTCAATGTAATTGTCTTACCTTGTTCCCATCTTTCAGAACTTGAAGAAAACCAAAAACCTCCAATTTTTGAAGGGTCTACGAAGGCTTCAAATATTTCATTAGCTGGCTTTACTATTTTAAATTTAGTTAGATTGTTCATAACCTATATCATCCTCTTTCTATTTGTTTCATATTGAGTATACCTTATACATTCTAGTCTAAATGATCAATCCCAATTCCCTGCTCGCTTATAATTCCTTATACAATTTGGTTATTCTGTTGGATTAAGTCTAAAAGCTCTTCTGGGACAAGCCGTAACTGCCTACGTTGGAGTTTAGGTAAAGAGATCCACATTGCTTTAAACGTAGATCCATCATCTTCCTTTCCTATAAACGAATCTTTCTCATAAATCGAACTGTCAACAAACCTGGCATCATATACCTGAACTATTTCATGTCCAACATCACCGTTAAAAGTAAAAATGTTCTCAATAGTTCCTATGTATTGGATATCGGAAATAGCTGCTTCAATTTCTTCGTCAACCTCTCTAATTAACGCATCAGAACTTTTTTCTCCGTATTCAATTCCACCACCTATTGGACGATAGAAGTAATCCTTCTTTATAGGATCATAGCCTTCAGCAACTAAGATGGAATCACCTTTTTGAAAGATACAAATAACTAGTGCCCGTATTATTCCTTTTCTCATATAAAAACCCCCCTATATTAATTTATTGACAAACACCTAAAGGATTTCCTTCAGGGTCATAAAATGAGAAGTATGGTGTCGTTCCTTCTCCAGTAACTGGATTTCTATAGTAACGTTATCATTAAATACCTTATCGTTTTCTTCTTTAACGTGTTGTTTTTATCCTAGGTTAATTTATTTTCTTTTTATCTTTGCTCAACACCTCAACTCTGTATGGATCATCTTTCACCGCTTCTTTTGCAGATTCACTTTCAATAAAGGTATCAATTGTATCCTCAATCTTACGACCAAGCTCTTGGGCATCTGGATCTGTTGAATGAATAGATGTTCTTATTTCAATTCTGAGTGGTAGCGGATAAAAAGAATAGCCTTCTCCAATAACCTTATATTCTTCTTTAGCCAGTAATCCCTCAAAGATCGTATTAATTACTGGCATCCATCTGCTTTCTTGTGCTCTTCTTTCCATATTGATTTCATGTACCTTGATTGGGAATTCCCCTATATCTTTCTCTTGGACGACATTACGAACTACTTTTTTTATTTCATCTACCCGCGGTTCACTATCAGGGATATCCAAGGTAATAAACTCCTCAAACTTATTGTTCCTTATACCATAGCTTAAAACTTTGTAATCGTGTTTTTCAAGTTCCTGTTGAATTGCGGCAAGCAATATATCACTTTCTTTCATCCTTTTCTTTGCCTCTTCACTCATATCAGGGACAAATGACTTGTATTTATCAACCTTCAAGGTGTAAGCATCATAACGTTTCGACTGTAAAATATCCATTGCAATATCTTTTATCTCACCTTTTACATCTTTATAATACTCATCTGATCCATCAACGGATATCGTCACTGTTTTATTACTAACACGGAAACTTACTCCGCCAATTTTATAACCCTTATCTCTTAATTCTTCGGAAATAGTAGTCACTGCAGGTTCAGATTCAAAGATTGCACTCAGAAAAGGAACTTTCGCCATAACACTTGCCATAGCTGGAAAAACGAACGCAGACCCGAATAATAAACCAAACAACAAAACAGCAGCACTTCCAAAATAAGTAAGCCTTTTACCAATACTCAACTTTTTCTTCTTTTTTGGTGCAGTTTCTGTTTTAGCCTTTTTCACTCCCAATTTAGCCCTGTCATGCAGTTCCTTTGGGATCTCAATCTTATCAAGTTCCTGTTTGATTTTATTACTCATACATATCAACCCTCCTAACCTGTTTCCGAAGTTTTGCTAACGCTCGATATATGACTGATTTTACTGAACCTGACGGCAATCCTTCCAATTCTGAAATCTCATCGAAGGTATATCCGCAATAATATTTCAGGAACACTAGGTTTTTTTCTTTCTCATTCAATGTTTCAATTAAATCCTGCAACGATAACGAAAGAGGTATATCATCGTCACTTGAACCTATAAACTCAGCGTATTCGGGATTCAGGTAAGTCACTTTCTTGTTTTTTCTTAACAAGTCCGTTGCACAACTAATCGATATTTTTATTAACCATGATTTTAAATAGTTAGGGTTTTCTAAAGTGCTTATTTTTTTGAATGATCGATATGCAGTTTCCTGAACAACATCAAGCGCGTCATGTTTATTTTTTACATACAAATATGCCATCCTATATATATCCGTTTCGTACTTTTGAAACAATGTCAAAAAGGCTTCATCGTCACCTTTTTGAGCTTTATCAACTAATTCAATAATTTCCCTCACCTTCGTTTCTTCAAATGATGTATACCTATTAGACGCCAATTTTTCCTGTTTAGCTTCATTTTTTTAAAACCCGTTGAACAACAGAAAATAGGAAAAGCGTCAAATATTCTCATCTTTGATATCCGATGAAAATGATTTAACGCTATAGATTTTGGAATACAAAATAGAAAAGCTTTTTCAATCGCTCATCACATATACTATTATTTGTCCATACAGTTCCACATCGATAAGCGTTTTAGTGGTTCGGTTCAAAAAGTACACTCCTTGTTCGTAATTTTAATTTCCTATTATTTATTGGATATTATCATTCTATCGATTGTCATTACGCTTCTCTAAGTAATCATTATATGTTTCCTGGACTTTATCTTTTTCTAAAGTTATGTGTAACAATCTTTTGTTTATGTTATTAAGTACGTATAGTCCCCTGAATAAGCAGCCAACAACAATTCCAAAAGCAGTAATACCACCGGCAATCGGTCCAATCATGAATAAAGCAAACCCTAAAATTACACTGGCAATAATCGAGATAAATAAATACATGAAAATCACTCCCTTCATATGCATAAGCATACATCACCATCGTAATGTGTTCACTTAAACCATAATCTCTTTGATTCACTTACTGATAAATTCAATTGTTTAATAAAATATTTATGAAGTTGTATTTTTTCATCCCACTCTTTATAGCAATTAATTAATCCGGTAATATCCCCTTTAAAATATTCCTCAACAAGAATTTTTACGACCTTCGTGCTTCTCCAGTAATCATAAAAGGCTGCGGAATATGCATTGCTATTATTTTGTCTATAACCTGATTCCCCGAACTGATTAAGCGTATACTCGCCATATTCTGCCTTATATGTCTCAATTAATAAGCTTTCAATTTCTGCGGTATCATTGAATTTTTCTTTTGAAAGCATAAATTTACGTGGAATATAAAAACACATTCCTTCCTCGAACCACATGTTTGCTTCATCACCTTCGAATTCATCATGAAAAAAGTCCGAGTGATGTGTCAGCTCGTGAGCAGCTATAACTGCAACATCCATTAGTTCAAGCGTTAAATAATACTTTGCTGGTTTTGGGTTTTCACCTTTGACAGTAGACATAAAAATGTCTTGCCACACCTCAGTCAAAGGATTGATATGTATGAGTTCTCTTGAAGTGTATGCGGGTAATGGAATATCTGAAAATATCTCAGTCGCAGATTTAAGATCATGAAAAACGATACCTCTTGGATTCTCAAAGGTGGTAATTCCTTTAAGTGATTCCGAAAAAGTATTAAGGTGTTTGATTACTTCAACTCCACTCTTCTCTATTTCTTCTGCATATGAAGTATTCGTTACGGACACTGCATAGTTCATAAAATCTACCTTTCTACTTCGATTGTTGCTTCTTTTTATCGATGAAAATCAAAATGGTTCCCCTTCTTAAGAAAACGTTTTGAAACACTTTGCAAAATCCACATAGAATGTATAGATAGCAATAACCTATGGAGGTGTGAACATTGATTCATACAGTTAAACCTGGTGAAACACTGACACAGATATCTAGAGATTATCGCACACCAATACAGACAATCATTAATGCTAACCCATCAATTAATCCAAATGTTATTTATCCCGGCCAAGCAATTGTTATACCTGGATTTCCAGCTGTTAATACAATCCCATATCAAATTGATGTGTCTATCAGTAATCGGCGGCTAACTTTATTCAAAGATGGTGTACAGCAAAAACGGTATCCCATTGCGGTTGGAAGAATGCTGCATGAAACACCAATAGGGAACTTTATCATTATTAATAAAGCTCCCAACCCTGGAGGTCCGTTCGGTACAATGTGGATGAGTTTATCAAAAGAACACTATGGAATCCACGGTACAAATGACCCGAGTTCGATTGGCAATGCTGTTTCAATCGGTTGCATTCGTATGTACAATAGAGATGTAGAGGAATTAGCGAGTATCATTCCGATAGGAACACCGGTTTCCATACATCCATAAATTAGTTAAGTGTATAGGGAAAACCTATACGCTTTTTGTTCTTTTGGTACAGAAAATCGCCTGCATTCCTGTCACAACTTTTGACTCTTGACTATTAGAGTAGTCGGGATAGCCTTTGCCTTTTCAAAGGAATACCATCTATTTGCGTGCCTTTGAACATCTTCATCTGTTAAGCGGACATCTTCAATCACTTTTTTAATTCCAAATCCACTGTCAATTAATGTATTCATATATGTACTGATTCTATGTTGTTGCATAATTGCAGGATGATCCCATGCCTCATGGTCATATGGACCTTCCTTATGATAGGATTTAGTAAAAGTTAAAACGTCATCTTTATTATGCACACGGCTATGTAGTGGGTGTTCCCAACTAAAGATAAACATGCCACCTTTTTTCAAATATTTATGAATGTTTTCTAAGGTTTTATCTAGATTAGTTGTCCACCCGAGTGCGTAAATGGAATAAACGATATCAAAATGGTTTTCCGGAATACCGGGATTCTCTTCCATTGGAGACTCAAACAAATTGACAGGAGAATTACAGTTATCTAATACAAGTTTAGCCGCATCAATTTGTTTCTTTGACAAGTCTATTCCCCATAGTTCACCTGCATTCCGCTTGCTCATGTACTGTAAAGAATGCCCACTGCCACAACCAATATCTAATATCTTTAAATTGGTAACATCCCCAAATAAATTCAATTCATCCTCACGCGGCGCAAGTGGTCCATATTCTGGAAGAGGATTTCTTCCATAAAAACGATGCGCTACTTCATCCCAACTTTGCTTATTTACTTTAAGCGACTCAACATTCATCATCTGTACCTCCGAATAGTTATGAAACTTTTGTTGTTCTTTTTCATTTAACGTACTGCTACTTATATAATGAGATCGTATTCGTTAAGGGATAAGTTCTCATCTTCCTACTTTCTATCGTTATCAACTCGCTCAAAGCTTTCCGTGGTGATTTTATGTTTTGTAACCTCATCACTCTTTTGAGCATCTCGCTTCTTTTTGCCTTTTCTAAGTTTGTACATTCCACCTATTTTAGCTTGTTGTACTTCTTTCACACCTTTTATCATGAATTGCATGGCAAATATGCTTAACATGAAAGCTGCTAGTGGGCATAGAATCAACCAAATATGTGTATTCCCGCTACCAATTTCATTTCTCGCTGCACCGATTAAACCAGACCATTCATTTGTTATAGACATAGGCGGAGAACCGAACTTAAATAGTGTTCCGCCAAAAAAGAACTGGAATACTCCTAAGTGGATAAAGACAAGTAACACTTGAATAAACTGTTGGCCAAAAAGAATAGTCACTCTCGGACCAATGTGCGGTAGCACATGGCGCAACAAAATATAGAACTTGCTCCCACCTAAAACCTTGGCACTCAAAATAAATTCACTTTGGAGGACATCTTTTATATTGTTTCCGATTAACACAGTAGTCAGTGGTATTACGATAGCGGTTAAAATAATTATTTCTAGAACAATACGTTCGGTGAGCGTGTATGTTTCCATGCCTGGTCTCACAGACAAGATTGGTTGGAGGAGTACATAAGCAATGACCGTTAAAGGAAGAAAATGTATCGAGTCTACTAATTTTTCGAGCCAGTCTTGCTTTCTACCTTTTAAAAAGAAGCCAAACAGAATTCCACCTAATAAGCCAAACAAAACCCTAAGTCCAGCTATCAATAGACCAAATATTAATGTAAACTTCGCTCCAATAATGAGTTGATCCAGGTAGTCGAAACCAACGTTATCAGACCCCAGCAAAAACGGTGTTCCTGGCGGATGTGGCGGTACACTCTTTATAGTCAGACCATCCGCTTCATAAATAATACGCACCTGATCAACATGGTTATTTGTTGTGGTGGAATAGATGACACTTACACCAATTACCAAAATAAAAAACAAACTACCAATCGCAAATTTGTAGTTTTTCATATGCCTGTAGAATATCGCACCGACATAAATGATAGGTTTCCAAGGTTTAAGGTTCCGCAACCGGATACGTGATACCCCACTAATCCAAATCTTAATCGACTGGACAGGATTAAACGACTTATTCTGGTTCATTATAATATTCTGTCTATATATTGGATCCTCGTACAAGCCCAGCTCAATCAATTGAAAAAAGACAAAAAACGGCGTAAATATTAATACGAGTGTCACGGCGATCGTCATTGAATTAAAGCTATCTAACATGAAAAAAGTTAATCCGTGCGTATTAAATAAATATTCGATAACAAATTGACTGGACAACGTTGCCCAAATGATTACCTTTGAATGTTGAAAAGTCGAAGGTAACACGTTTCTTAATACATGCCGTATCAGAATACCTGTTTTATGAATCCCTTTACTTTTCAAGAACACAACATAATCCTTCAAGAACTCTTCTTCTATCCTAAAAAGTAAAATCTTAAATAAAGAAATCATAGGCAAAATTGCCAAGGTGATGATCGGGGCAAAATAGACATTTTCATCCATGTATCCAGCAACTCGAAATAAATCTACCCCACTACTTTTATAAATATAGATACTGAGAGCTTGCAACGAAACAGCAATAACTACATCTGGTATCGATTCCAACAAATCCAATGTACGTTTAACCCATTGCATTACTTTTCGTGGAAGAAAATTTGCAGCAAAAGCAAAAATAAATGCCAAAGAAAATCCTAATAAAATCGCAACAAGAAAAAGCTGCATCGAGTAGACATAAGGCTCCCACAATGTTCCCAGCAAGGAATAATCCCCTGGGGAATGGGAAGCTTGAAACATCCAAGACTCAGGTTGAAATAGTCCTGAAAAGAAAGAACCTAAGACCTTCACATATTCTAAAGGATTTGATAAACCCGCAGTTGCAAAAAAGTGGGGGAAAACGCTTATACAAATAATTACAAAAACACTAAGTAAATAAAAAAGACCTATTTTGAGAAACCTCATAATTACGACCGTCCTAACGAAATTTTAAAGATTAGATAAATTTAGTCTACTACTAAATGATAAAATTAACTACCTGTTTTCAAAAAAACTCATGGACACCAAACGGAAAATGAGCGCGATTCGTATTAGTGAATCGCACCCTTTGATCAATAGAAATTTTTATAGATACATTCTATATAGAACCTTTTACAATTACTAATTTCCAATCAAATGCCTCGTACAATTATGTAGCTCCAATTCCCATTCATCCGTTGATTTTTGAAGTTTAGTTAGCGAACAATTCTTAAGAGACTCTTCATCCAGATGAGGTACAAGTTCTTTGAGCAGATGTTTAATAAAAGATCCATGCGTAACAATTAACACCCGCTCGCCGTCATGTTTTTGTATGATTTCGTTTAAGAATTTTAGTCCTCTATCTGTAACTATGTATGGACGTTCAATCCCCAAGTCTAATTCTCTCCAGTTGACGCCCCACTTTTCCATTCTTTCTTCTTTCGTAGTCCCTTCAATGTGTCCGCCGCCTACCTCACGAATCCTAGGTTCCAAATGAATCTTGCTAATACCAATTCTATTACCGATAACTTCAGCAGTTTGGCTGGCCCTTAATAAATTACTGGAATAGATGGCATCCCAATCTTCTTCACTCAAGCGATCTGCTAGTTTACCAGCTTCTGAACGTCCATCGTTATCGAGTGGAATATCTGAATTCCCCTGCGCTCTGCCTTCCTTATTCCAAGCTGTGCTGCCGTGACGAATAATACCGATTTTAATCATATTTACACATCCATTCTTTGTAAATAAATTATTTTATTATAGCAAATGTTCTTTCTCCAGGATGTACATGACAATCTGAAGATCACAGATTGAGAGGGAGCTATGATTTCTATATTTGCTGAAGAACAGTTACTCATCCATCAATAACAAACGTTTTGCTTTATGAAAAACGTGTAAGAAATTCTACAAACCTTTCATTTACATCATCAGACTCCTGACCAAGCCATACTAAATGTCCCCATGAATCAAGTAAATATAATTCGGAACTTGGGATTTGTTGGCGGGCATAATGGGCATGTTCCAGAGGAACCGATCCATCATATCTGCTACGCATGATGAAGGTCGGGCAAGAAATAGCTTGTAAATCCTCTGAAGTAATCGCTTTCGTTTGTGATAAATCAATTTAAAAACCATGCCCTGACCGTTGACGATTATTTATTTTTCGAATTTCATCAATATCTCCTTCTGTCATCTTGCCTTTTACTTCCTCATACGAAAGCTTACTAAATGAAGGCACCATTTGTTTGAAAGTAAATTCCGGAAAACGATTACTCATGCTTGAAATGATTTTCCATGTCATTTTTTCAAAAGAAGGCCGGAATAAAACTTGTGCTGTTTTGTATATTTTATCTTTGGGTGTGTGCCACTCTTTTGTAACGGCACTTTGTAACGTTAATGTTTTGACTCTCTCCGGGTAATGGGAAGCAAAGTAAAGTCCACTTGGTCCGCCGGCTGAAACAGAAAGAAGGTGAATCTTTTTAATTTCTAAATGATTTAATAGTTTCACATAGTATTCGCATGCTTTAGATAAACTTTCCCCAATTTCTCTTGAAGTCCCCCTATACCCTGCTCTTGAAGGGGTAATAATGGAAAAGTTATTCTGAACCAATGCATCATGTCCAAATTCCTCATAACAATTGGAATGACCACCGTGCATCACAAAGACTGGATTTTCTCCCCTTCCTGTGATGGAATACTCGATAGTTTTACCGTCAACGGTATATGTGTCGATTTTTCTTTCCATTGGCACCCAACTTTCTTATAATGAATTGTTATTCTGATTATAACGTTTTCTCGTTTGTTCATCAGAAAATCTTTTGTTCAAATAAACGATGTGTTGGAAAATGCTTCGATATATACGGGATAATCTTTTTTCTTATTCAATTCATGTAAAAAGGACGCTTTCTCCTTATTAAGGAAAAGTGCCCGTTCGTATTGGTGAATTCTTTATCTGCTTAGTTGAAGACACATAAGCAAAAATAAATCCAGCAAATGCAGCGCCA
>NZ_JBYQFJ010000045.1:0-17299 GCF_057836705.1 Virgibacillus carmonensis
ATCCCTGACAAGATACTTTTTTGAATGTAGGAAAAGATACCTTTTCTTACATTCAGTTAAAGACATCTTATACTTTTTGTAAAATAAAATATTCTAATCATTTCGCCTTACATAAGAATGCACGTTCTGATATAATAATGCAGAGAGAAGGAAAATATTTCAATTAATGGCCTCCCCCTGGACAACTAATTGTTATACGAAATTCCTTCTTCTCTATATTTACTGATAGTTCACTGGTATTTTAACAAATGCCTTCTTACAAATCCCTTCTAGAAACTCATGTTCCATTCCGATATTGCACCATTAGTAAAATATTCTTTATCATAATCCTCTTATTCAATTGCCTATTGCTTCCTTTATTGCTTCATATTTTTCTTTGAAGTGGTTTTCGGGAATAAGGTTTATTTCTCCATATAAGCCAATTTGTTGCTCTAATCATATTATTATTTATCTAAGAGGAGGTCATCCCTTTGTCTTTAACGTTGACTGAAAATGAAATAACACTAGCCATTATTCAAAGTTTAAAGGATAGCAAGAAAAAATTATTCCAAGAAACTATAGATGAATTACAACCATACGATATAGCTCAACAATATCACCGTTTACCGGATAAGCATCAGAACAAATTTCTTATCTATTTATCAATTGAACAACTAACAGACCTAATAAAAGAATTCGATAAAGAGGATCAGTTAGAAGTAATACAGAAGCTAGGGACTGAAAAATCTACAAAAGTTCTTGATTTAATGGAAAATGATGATTTAGCTACTTTATTATCTGATTTGGCACCTGAGAAGATAGAAGAATTATTATCTGAAATGAAACAGGAAGAATCTGAAATTGTTCAGAACTTGATGAACTATCCACCGGAAACAGCTGGCCGGATAATGAACAATCGTTATGTATGGATAGCTAAGCATTATTCTGTAAGAGAAGCAGTTGATAAACTAAAACATTTTGCTGAACTCGCAGAGTACCTTAACTACCTTTATGTTATTGATGATGAAAAAAAACTAGTAGGTGTTGTTTCATATAAAGATCTACTTCTTGGTGACTTTCAAGATAAAATAGAGGATATTATGTATAGAAGAGTAGTGAAGGTTGATGTATATATGGATCAAGAAGAAGTTGCTAAATTAATTTCTCGTTATGACTTCATATCTATTCCTGTTATTGAGGAAGAGGATAAATTAGTGGGAGTCATAACGATCGATGACATTATCGATGTGGTTATGCAAGAAGCAAATGAGGATATCGAGAAATTATCAGCTTCGGGAAAAGCGATCGATTTTAACACCAAACCCCTTGTTGCTGCATACAGACGCTTACCCTGGTTGATTTTGCTTTTATTCATTGGTCTAGTATCAGGAAGTATCATAGATGGATTTTCAGCAACTTTAGAACAATTAGTTGCTTTAGCATTATTTATGCCGATGATAGCAGGAATGACAGGTAACACTGGAACCCAATCACTTGCAGTTGTAGTAAGAGGTTTAGTCTCGAACGATCTGGATTTAAAACAAGTCATTAAACTCATCTTCCGCGAATTATGGGTTGGTATTATTATCGGTATTACGTGTGCCATTATGATTGCAATTATTGCCTTTGTATGGCAAGGGAGTTTTGCTTTAGGACTAGTAGTTGGAAGTTCATTACTACTCACTTTAATTATTGGTACATTAGCAGGAACCATTATTCCCTTAATTCTTTATAAATTTAAGGTTGATCCTGCTGTTGCGTCAGGTCCCCTGATTACAACAATTAATGATATATTATCGTTACTTATCTATTTTGGGATTGCGACAATGTTTCTTTCCAAAATAATGTGAACTATGCTTATTTGGACTATAATCTGTGTTTCATTAAGTTTTATGTTGTTGTTATAAAATACAAATTTGAAAAAACATATGAGTAGCGTTATAATGAAAATAGAACTTATTAATAAAATTATTCTTACAAAGTGTTCATACATTTACGAAAAAGCATATATATATTATTGACAGAATAAAAATTAACGAATATACTAATAATAAGAATGTGGCTAACCACAATTGGCGTTTCGCCGCCAGGAAGCGCGAACGATAAAATTGGCGTTTCACCGCCATAAAGCGTGAACGATAAAATTGGCGCTTCACCGCCACTAAGCGTGAATTACAAAGAAGGTAGTGATAATTCGCTGCTTTCTTTTTTTATTGGGGGGGAAATAAAATATGGAAAGAGAAAAAATGAATTTTTATAGAATAACCGATGAATACATAAAGTTCTTAAAACAAATTGATCGTAAGATATTAAATAATTTTAATGAAAACCAACAAAGACCGTATTGCGGCGTAATAATTACTATTGGTGTTCATCAATATTTTGCTCCACTTTCATCATATAAACCTAAAAAACACGATAAAATAAGAAATAATACGATTTTTAAAGTGTATGGAAAAGATGAAAAAGAAAAATTGGCGGTTATTCATCTAAACAATATGTTTCCAATTCTCCAGTCCGAAATTAAATGGATGGATTTTACTTTGGAGGAGGAAAAATATAAAACGTTATTAGAAAAGGAATACAGTTATATTATTAGTAATCAAGAGGACATAAAAAACAAAGCTTTAAAATTATATCATGATGTAAAGAAAGGTAATTCTTTTTTGAAAAAATTATCTTGCAATTTCGTATTATTAGAAGAAAATTACATTAAATTTAATAAATAACCTGAACGCCTAACCACTAAGTTAGGCGTTCAGGTTATTTTTTCAGCTCATCCCAAGAAGTTCATTTTCATAGAACCAAAATAAATGTCGACAAAGAAAAGTGGTTACTTTTTTCCGTTATTAAATCTCTATACCGACTACACTATTTGATAATATTCAGGAATTACACAAGGAAGGGATCACGAAGAATTCCATCCTATGTTGAATCTAATAAAATATAGCTGCACGTCCGAAAAAGTACACTTTTACGGACGATTTAGTTTTTCATTTCAATATATTTTTTAGCGTTCGTAAATAACTAAAAAATATTTATGAACGGTCACTGGCTTCCATAGACATTTAGGAACGTTCATAAAATCAAAAATACGCATTAAACACGATATTGATCAAAACTGAGTTTTTTAATTATACAAAGTCAGTAAGAGAAAATCCCGAAATTCAGTGTTCCGTAATTTTTTCCGTACTTGTTTCGACCAACTTTTCACAGCGTCAACGGTAGTATTTTCCTGAGTGGCAAGATCCTTTGGTGTCATACCTTCAATCACGGCATAATAAAGCCATTTCCATTGATTGGTTGTTAACTGGGATTGAACTTGTTGCCAAAATGAAGAGTTTTCCAATAAAGTAGGATTGTCCAGACTTAAGGGTGGAGTTGCAGTTAGTTCTGTAGTGTTTTCCTGGAGATATGCCTGTATTTTTTCAGTGTAACGATTTTGTTGGCGGAGCATATCAATGAGGCGGTTGCGGATACTGTAGTTGAAGTAGGTTTCCAGTGGCCCTTTGCTAGGATTGTAGGTTTTATAAGCATTCCACATGGCACAGAGACCTTCCTGAAAGTACTCTTGGTGTGGATCATGAAGGTTCAGTTTATGAATCTGGTAATGAATGCGTCGCTTGTTTTGCAGGAAAATGTCTTCAAATGTGTATGGTGATGTCATGATATGACTCCTTTAAGATGTGATAAAGGTGGAATTGTCGGAAGGTGCAGCATAGGTTGGGGGAGGGGCTAGGCTAGGTTTTCTTTGTAGAGTTGTTTAATTTCTTCATAAAAATCATTGGGAATATCTAAGATTGCAGCCATTTTCATAAATGTAGTAAGCGTTGTATCACTTTCTCCACGTTCAATGCGCCCAAGGTGATTCGGACTTATATCCAATTTCTCTGCTAGTTTTTCGATAGTGAGTGACATGACTTGTCGATATTTTCTTAGATGCTGTCCAATCAGTTGTTGAAGCTGCTCTTCTTCCACACGAATCCCCCTTTTCAGAATTATTATCCTTTCAAGGGAGATAAAGGTACACAACATATATGTGGTATTTGGTGGTTGTGAATATTTATTTTAAAATTAGCATTCAGTACCTGGCACTAAGGCGGTTGAGAATTGTCTAAGTGGCAGGTACCTGGCGTTTTTAACGGAGTTGTATATCATCATTTACCATTTTTCTACAATTCCCCCTACTTTTCTACCATATCTTTGATAGAATATGATTAGGTCTTAATTATTAGAAGATTATGCAATGGCTTTATTATAACTATAATTTCCATAAAGGATGGTCACTGTGTCTACAATAAACAAAATTAAATACCTTTCAACAACAGCACTGTCAAAGGAATTAAAATTGAATGTAAAAGAGGTTTTTCAAATTTTCCTTAATGATGGCTTAATTGAAAGAATAAGCGATAACTGGGTATTAACCGACAAAGGTAAAAATAATGGGGGAGTTATTAAAAAACATCCAAAAGTTGGAGAATACATAGCATGGGATGAAAACATTAAAACAAACAATATATTTAACTCTAGTAATGAAAGACTTCTCAATGCAACGGCATTAAGCAATCATTTTGGGGTATCCAAATTCAAAATGAACCCAATTCTATCTGAACTGGGTTTGGTACAAAAGTCTGTAAAAGGGTGGACGGTAACTAAACTTGGTTTGAGTATTGGCGGAAAACAGCTTGAGTACGATAAAACCGGAGTACCTTATGTGAATTGGCCAGAAAACATCTTAACTAATAAGAGGTTAGTAGAAACCATCGACGAGTTACAAGGAAATGTCCCATCAGTTCAAGAGACTACATCTGTTGAAGCAAATTCGCTTGGATTTAGAGATAAGTATGAAGCAAAACACAGATCTGCTGACGGGCATTATGTACGATCAAGAGCTGAAATGCTTATAGATAATTGGCTGTATATGTCTGAAATCGTACACGCATACGAAAGAAAGCTGCCAATTGAAGAAGACGTTTATACAGATTTTTATCTACCTGTGGGAAAAGTATACATAGAATATTGGGGACTAGAAGACAATCCGAAATATGCAAAGAGAAAGCAAGAAAAGTTAAGAATCTATGAAAAATATGGATTTAACTTGATAGAGTTACAGGATGCAGATATTCAGAATCTGGATGATATTTTACCTAAAAAGTTGTTGAAGTTTGGGATACAGGCTTATTAGGGGGAGTGTAAAGAAGGAATTACTGCGTTGTACCCCAATGGGGAACTAAAAATGTTTAATTTAGAGACACATTAATACAACCTTGTAAAGGTGAACAGTATCAATGAACTAAACGTTTTCATCCATTGATTCAAAGGATGATGAGTTTCTAAATTTATGTGTAAGCGGAACCTAAGATTATTGTGTTTGACAAGTAAAGAAAATACTAGTATGCAAGAGAAATTAAAAGTTGCAATATGGTAATAAATTACTCTAAAGAAACACAAGAGTACATGATAGGAATTGTTAGAAGCCCATTGGAGATCCTGCTTTTCTTGATAACAAGGTAAATGGGCAGATACCATGTAGCAAAGGAATTCATTATCGCAGATTGCCCAAAATAACCATCGTTGATGCTGACCTAAACAAACGTAAGATTAGGGAACAAGCTCCATCACGCTATATGGAAGCTTTCAAAAAGATAATTCGAATCTGATGGATACAATGAAAACGCATGTGATTGAAGAATCGATAATTTTGGAATCCGGGATGATGACTATGATATATATACTTGCTTCTTCGCCTTTAAACATTTGCATATGAAGAATTTTTCTTTGAACATAGTAGACTAGTTGTTTGCTATTTAAATTGACCTAGAAACCCCTTACTCTCAAAGTAAGGGGTTTCCTGTTTTTTTAATAGTAATATATTTTAAGGGCAATTTGACAAAGTTTAATGCAACCACTAGACTTATGTATATAATATGAACTTGTTCGTGTAAAAAACATGTTCATAAAATAAATGAATTCACTTAAAATGAATTTTTCGGAAACTGCAAAAGCTTATAGGTATTTAAGTTTATAAAGTGAGGTGTCATATAAAGTAGTGTGCAGTTAGAAACTGAGAAAAAAGATTTGTAAACAACGAAATGTAGTTTGCTGAGAGCTTCAATCTTAAGGGGGGACTAACTTGATTGAATTAAAAAATATAAACAAAACTTTTGATGATGGATTTCAAGCGTTAAAAGATATTAATTTAAGCTTTGAAGAAGGAAAAATAAATGTATTAATTGGTCCTAGTGGTTGTGGTAAAACGACTACAATGAAACTGCTGAATCGGTTAGTAGATTATACAAAAGGCGAGATTCTAATTGACGGTGAAAATATTAAAGATATTAACCCAATTGCACTTCGCCGAAAAATGGGTTTCGTTATCCAAAATATCGGTTTATTCCCTCATATGACCATTTACAACAATGTGGCTACCGTACCTAAGTTATTGAATTGGGATAAAAAGAAAATATACAACAGAGTTATTGAGCTGTTAGAAATGGTCAATCTTGATCCAACTACTTATATGAAACGCTACCCTTCTGAGTTAAGTGGTGGTCAGCAGCAACGGATTGGTGTTATTCGTGCACTTGCTGCGGAACCGTCAACCATTCTGATGGATGAGCCCTTCAGTGCTCTGGATCCAATCAGTAGAGAGCAGCTACAGGGTGAACTTCTTCGTCTGCAAACTGAAATCAACAAAACAATTATATTCGTCACCCATGACATGGATGAAGCAATTAAAATCGCCGACCAAATAATCCTAATGAAGGACGGTAGTGTAGTACAGAAAGGTTCTCCTCAGGAAATCTTGGCGAATCCAGCAAATGATTTTGTGAAAGACTTTATCGGAGAAAAACGACTGGGAACGGACAAAAAATTACCGCAGCTTGATCAGTTTATATCTAAAGAATATATCGCTATATCGGATGACTCGACGGTTGAGTCAGCAATGGAAATGATGATCGAACATCAAGTAGCTGAAGTACCTGTTGTGAAAAGTGATGGTAGCTATGCAGGGTTAATCAATTTATATGATATGTTGTCAAACAAAGAGCAGAATTTGCATGATTTAATTAAGCAATCCAATCTGGTGATCACTGAAAAAGATGAGATGGAAAGTGTTTTAAATAAACTTAATGAGTTGCAGGGATCTACCCCAATTATTGCTGTAGACCTTACACTCGTTGGTATTCTAGATAAAAACAAATTGTTGCAAGCCTTAAAGCATGTAACAGAGGGTCAGAGTGGTGTTGCCTAAATGGAATTCTTATCCGAGTATTTGACATATTTGTCTGAGGAATACCTATCTCTTTTACATTACATGTACGAACATATTCTTATTTCTTTTACAGTGATCATTCTATCGGTATGTTTAAGCGTACCATTGGCTATTTATATGACGAAGATGAAGAGTAATAAAATCAAAGGTCTTATTTTTAATATCGCTAATATTTTCCAAACAATACCTACCATAGCCTTGTTGGCAATCATGATTCCTATACTGGGAATTGGTTTCACACCTGCAGTAGTTGCTTTGTTGTTGTATGCATTACTCCCATTGTTACGGAACACATATGCAGGTATGGAGTCCGTTAATCCGGAAATCATAGAAGCGGCTAAGGGAATGGGATTTAGTACATTTCAGCGATTATTTAAAATTGAATTGCCTGTTGCCTTTCCGTACGTTATGTCCGGAATTCGTGTAACAGCTGTCTATATTATTAGTTGGACGACACTAGCCGCATTAATTGGCGCAGGCGGATTAGGTGACCTTGTGCTAGCGGGAATTGGGTATAATGATAAATTCATGATTTTTACTGGTACTATACTAGCTATCGTGATTGCAGTATTACTTGATCTGGTTTTTGGGAAGGTTGAAAAAATAGTGAAAAGAGTTTAATAAAAAAGGGGATTATAAAATGAAATTTAAAAGTTTATTAGTAGTGAGTTTAGTTGCCTTCATGTTTCTAATTGCAGGCTGTGGCGATGAGAGTTCAGCAGATGGTGGAGAGGTATTCACTGCAGCTGCAGCTAAAAATACCGATTCGAAAATAAATGTACAAATTCTAAAATCATTAGTGGAAGATCAAACAGATCATAAAGTAGAGATTGTCGAGGATCTTCCAGCAAGTGCTCAAATTTTTGCTGGAATTGAACGTGAGGAATTTGATTTCGCTAGTTTATTTTCCGGAGAAGTGTACAACAATTATTTTGATGATGTGGAGTATTCAACCGATCCAGAGAAAACATTGAAGCAAGCCCAATCTTTTTTTGGTGATAAATATGATATCAAATGGTATGATCCACTCGGTTATATAAACAACTATAGTATTGCAGTAAAAAAAGACTTTGCAGAAAAAAATAATGTTGAAACGATATCAGATTTAGAAAAATATGCAAATGAGTCGACGTTAGGGACTGATAACGCTTGGATAGAACGTGATAATGATGGTTATGAAGGTTTTCAAGAAACATATGGATACAAATTTGCCGATGCCCGCGGAATGGACGTCGCTTTAATGTATAAAGGAATTGGTAATGGTGATTTGGATGTTGTTACGGCCTATACGGTTGATCCACAATTAAAGGAGTATGACCTGAAAGTCCTTAAAGATGATCAACAGTTCTTTCCACCATACGAGGCTTCTTTAGTGGCACGAAATAGTGTGATTGAAGAATATCCAAAAATTGATGATATCATTAAATCTACTGTTGGATTGATTTCTACAGAAAAAATGACTGATTTAATATATGAAGTAGATGTTGAAAAGAGAAGCATCAAAGAGGTTTCAGAGGAATTTTTAAAAGAAAAAGGAATGCTAGACTGATAAGAAAAGGTGAGAATATATGGAGTTCATCACTAAACTTGTTCATTATATAATTGAAAACTACAATGAATTGTTATCCCTATCGATAGAACATCTTTTCATGGTGGCTTATGGAATAGGGCTGGCACTTGTTGTTGGAATACCACTTGGCATTCTTGCAGCAAAGTTTGAAAAACTAGCACCGATTATCATCTCGCTCACCAATATATTGCAGTTGATACCTAGCTTGGCTATGCTGGCAATATTAATGCTCTATTTAGGTTTTGGGTTTGAAACAATTGTCGTTGGGTTGTTTCTATATTCCTTGCTTCCTATAGTGAAAAATACGTATGTTGGAATCAAAGAAGTGGATGACAGTATTACAGAAGCGGGAATCGGAAACGGGATGACAACATTCCAGTTGCTGTTGAAAATACAATTTCCCTTGTCTATTCCGTTTCTACTGGCTGGGATAAGACTAGCTGCGGTAATCGCTATATCTGTGGCCACACTTGGCCCTTACGTTGGTGCGGGTGGCTTAGGAAAAGAAATTATTTCTGGAATTAGTCTTCAACACGATATTAAAATCTACGCTGGAGCCATTCTTGCTACCTTAATGGCGATTATAGCCGATCTGATTTTAGGTATAATCGAACGGAAAACAAAGCAGCGACTTGCATAATCGTAAATTGGACTGATGAAGAAGCCCCTTGGTTGTCTTGACCAAGGGGTTGTTATACTTTCAAGTTGTCGTAGTGTAAATACGTTTAAATAATTTTGAGGTGTTCAGCTTATGAATAAGAAGAGGAAAGAGATTCAAACGGCTAGAATGTGGCGGTACTTTTTAGATGCAACATCAGAGCTAATTGAAGAAAAGGGTTTACACCATATAACCATCCGTGAAATTGCGGATCGGGCTGGGTATACGAGTTCTACAGTCTATAACTATTTTCGTGATTTATCTCATTTGAAGTTTTTTGCTGTCATGCGTTATACGAACAACTACCTTAAAGATTTGCCTGATTATATGGAAAAAGGCAATAACACAGTAGAAAAATGGTTGTATGCATGGGAATGCTTTTGTAAACATTCCTTTCAATTACCGGAAGTTTATTCCCTACTTTATATTGAAAACCTGGGTACTATTCCAGAGGAACTTATGCAGAATTACTATCAAGTTTATGGAAATGAATTAATCAATCTTTCTGCAGAAGTGCAATCAATAATCACGCATCACAATATAGCTACCCGAAGTTCTCTATATATTCAAAGTGCTGGAGAAGAAGGGTTTATCAATGAAGAGGATATTGAATATATTGCTGACACCACCATGTTGATCTGGACGGGAATGTTAACAAACCTTCTGAATTTGCGAAGAAATGTTTCGAAAGAGGAAGCTACAAAACAAACAATGAATTATATATACAAAAGTATTATGTCTACAGTTGTTCCTGAAAAAAGGAAAGACGTCAACTATGAATATGGCGATCATAATTAAAAACGGAAGTAGTACATCTTAGAGGAGTTGAATAGATTGGTATTTAATGTAAGTGATTCTAGTGATAGAAAGACGATGACGGAGTTCCCTAGAGAAATAGAAAAGAAAGAGCATGTGTGGATTCCAATGTCTGATGGCACGAGGTTAGCAGCGACAATTTGGCTGCCTAAAGATGCGACGGGAAATCCAGTCCCAGCTATTTTGGAATATTTACCGTATCGAAAAGATGATTTCACAGCAATTCGCGATTCGATTCGTCATCCTTATTTTGCCGGGCATGGATATGCAAGTATCCGAGTTGATATTCGAGGAACAGGTAATTCAGATGGGTTTTTGCCAGATGAATATTTGAAACAGGAACACGATGATGCTTTGGAAGTATTTGATTGGATTGGTAAACAGTCATGGGCAACTGGAGATCTTGGAATGATTGGAAAATCATGGGGTGGTTTTAATGGCTTACAGGTTGCTGCAAGACAGCATCCAGCATTAAAGACGATTATTACCTTATGCTCAACGGATGATCGATATGCAGACGATGTTCATTACCGTGGAGGCAATGTATTAGCATCTGATATGCTTTGGTGGGCGTCAACCATGTTCGCTTACAGTGCCCGCCCGCAAGATCCGGAAGTAGTAGGGGAAAGCTGGAAGGAAAACTGGTTGAAACGATTGAAC
Source organism: Virgibacillus carmonensis (assembly GCF_057836705.1). Taxonomy (NCBI): domain Bacteria; kingdom Bacillati; phylum Bacillota; class Bacilli; order Caryophanales; family Bacillaceae; genus Virgibacillus; species Virgibacillus carmonensis. The sequence goes on from NZ_JBYQFJ010000045.1 coordinate 10,960, forward strand.
ACAACACCATATGTCAACAAATGGATGAGTCACCAAACCAGAGATAATTATTGGAAACATGGATCCATATGTGAAGACTACTCGGACATTCAAATTCCCGTTTTCACTGTCAGTGGATGGCAGGATGGTTATACGGATGCTGTATTTCGGCTTATTGAAAATCTTCCGTATTCAAAAGGAATAATTGGACCATGGGCTCATGAATATCCTGAGGTAGCAACACCAGAACCGGCAATTGGTTTTCTGCAGGAATGCTTGCGTTGGTGGGACCAATGGTTAAAAGGTATCGATACAGGGGTTAAAGAGGATCCGAAACTAATAACATGGATTCAAGACAACGAGTTACCGAAAGTTAACTATGATGAAAGACCTGGAAAGTGGGTAGTTGATTCTTCATGGCCTTCGAAAAATGTTAATCAAAAACATTTCTGGCTTAAAGACGGTAAACTAGTAAATGAGCAGAATTCTAATGAAAAAGTTGTTGTTCCAAGTGTTCAAGAACATGGCTATTATGCTGGTGTATTTTGTCCATTTGGGGAACCGGGCGATTTGCCGTCTGATCAGCGATTAGAAAATGGAAAGTCAGTAGTTTTTACATCTGATCCTTTTGAAGAAAACGTTGACATGCTTGGACATCCAGTATTTGACATGGAATTTACATCAGATCAGGAGAATGCTCTTGTTGCTGTCCGGCTTTGCGATAAGGCACCTACGGGAGAATCTACCTTAATTAGTTGGGGAATGTTAAATTTAAATCATCTCAAGTCCCATGAGCATCCAGAAGCTTTGGAGACTGGAAAGAAATATCAAGCTTCCATTAAACTGGATAGTGTCGGCCAATCTATCCCAGCTGGTCACGTACTAGAGGTAGCTATATCACCAACCTACTGGCCGCAAGCTTGGCCATCGCCAAAACCAGTGACACTGGAAATTTATACAGGAGAAAACACGAAATTGAATCTGCCTGTTCGGACACCACAGCCTGAAGTGGATGATTCTATTCATTTCGATACACCAGAAACAGCTCAAGTGATTGACAGAGAAATCCTTAGAACAGAAAATCGGACACGAAACGTTTCGCATAATACGATAACGAATGTATGGCAGCTGGATGATCTTTCAGATGAAGGAGAGCGTTTATTACCTCACAATGGTTTAAAACATGGAAGTATAAATAAAAACACGTACACGATTCAATCAGGCAATCCATTAGCTGCAAAGGCACAATGTGAATGGGAGATGACAGTTGGACGGGGAGACTGGGAAGTAAAACTTATCACCAATAGTGAGATGACGAGCGATAGTCATACATTTTATCTAACAAATACAATGACGGCTTTTCATAATGGAGAAGAATGTTTCCAGAATACGTGGAAACAGGAAATACCAAGAGTCTATCAGTAGGACAGAGTCAGCGTTATATACGAACAAAGGGTTTACCATTAAGTACCTGGCACCAGGACAGTAAGTATTGTCTAAGGTGTCAGGTACTTTTCGTTATTGGTTTATTTGTATTTCATGACTTACTATTTTCCTGCTAATTTTAGGTAAGATATAAATAGGTCTTTTCTTACATTTAGTGCCTGTCACTCGAAACTATTCTGAATAGCTTCAAGTGACAGGCGCTTGCTTTAAGTCCGACTTCTTGACATCAAACTAGCAATCTAGAAAATCACCTATTCATGATTGTTCGCATATTAGATTAGCTCGTCTCGTCAATCCAGGGTACTTAATTTAGTGTTTTGTATCTTGGTGTTTTTTAATGTTTTTCCGGCTTTGCTTTTTTGTTTCTTTGATGTTCCTGTAGTACCTAATACCTTCCCAGCTTTACCAACTTTTCCTCCAGAATGTTTTGCCACTAAAATTACCTCCAGTCATGTCGCGATTCAATACTAGTGTTGTTTTATTTGAGAGATTTACACTACATGTTGAATTTTATTACAACACTATCACAACATATTGATAGTGTTGCGGAGAGGAAATTTTAATAAATGAATAGGTTTAGTAACTAATTATATTTATTTATAAAAAAAGTTTAAAATAAATGCCACCAAACTGACTCTTCTTTCGATTATAGAGATAGAAAGTATTTTATTACGTTTGAGTACGTTTTCTTTCACTTTCTTCTTCAGATTTTTTATCGAAAAGGGGGGCTTATATTGGAGCGGCAAACACTAACTGTAAAAGAGGTCGCAAATTATCTTGGGGTTCATACGGATACCATTTATGCGATGGTTCATGGAAAACAGATTCCACATTTAAAGATTGGAAATCGGATTTTGTTTACGAAGGAATCGATTGATTTATGGATTCAAGATCAAGAGTACACAAACCTACGTAGTTAATATACGTGGGTCTTTTGTCATTTATATTTTAAAAAAGCCTACGTAAAGGCTCTGGAAAGGGACAGATGTTACATGAATTATATGAAAGAACTGAACGCGTTCAGACAGTGGTTACTTATGAATGAGCTTCCTCCAAATGCAATTCTTTTATGGCACACGTTAATGATGGTTAATAATCTCGCTGGCTGGAAACGGAAATTCAATGCGCCGAATGTCCTTGTGGGACAATTTTCTGGCTTATCAGTACAACGAATAAACGAAGCAAGAAAACAGCTCATGGAACATGAGTTGATAATTTGTGAAAACGGTAAAAGAGGAAAGGCGCCAGTCTATGAAATGATTTCCTTTATGGATAACCGGGACCATTACCAGGACCAATTGCCGGAGCAATCCCAGGATCAATATCAGGACCAATCCCGGAACATACTTAAACATAAACAAAACGAAATAAAAGAGAGAAAAAAAGAAGAAGCAGGGAAGGAACACCTTGTAACGATTTACGAAGAGAACATCGGAAAGCTGAATCCACTTCTTGCCTTTGAGTTTACTCGGTGGGTTGAGACGGTTGGGGAGGCGATCATGCTAGAAGCAATTATGCTTACCACCAAACACAACGGTCGGACATTCAGCTACCTGGAGAAAATCTTACAGGAATGGACGCGAGCTAATCTAGAAACGTTGGAAGCTGTACAGGCTTATGAGGGACAGAAAGAATCGCATAGAACGAATACGGTACCATTCAGAAAACACCCTGCCGCTGGAGGGCGATCGGTGTTCGATGAATTACGGTTGGAGGTAGGCAGGTGAATAAGCAGGAAGCAATTACTATACTAGAGACCATTCGAGAGATTTATCCGAAGTACGAGGTATCCAAACAAAAAGCACTAATTTTGATCCCGCAACTGATCCGAATGGATTATACGTTAGTTATGAAAAAGCTGTCCGCTTACGCCGGCGCTCGTCCTTATGCTCCAACCCTTGCTGAAATTGCTGCTTACCCAGCTGAAAGCAATGACCATCTGGAGAAAGTGAAAGTATGGCGTGCAGAAGCTTCCAGGGTTCCAGACGAGATAAAGCAAGGTTTTCACCAGCAAATGATTAAACTGTTAAAGGACAAAACAAATGATAACAATAGCGAACGTTGAAGCGGAAGTATCCGTACTTGGATCGGTTCTTCAGGACGGGTCACTTTTCAAAGAATTAGTCGTGCAGGAAGAACATTTTCATGAGGCGCGTCATAAAATTATTTTCAGGTCGATGAAGCAAGTGGCAGCGCTTGGGGAATTTATCGATTTGGTTACGGTCACGACAAAATTAGGGGAAGCAATCGGGCGTGTCGGTGGGACAGTTTATTTGGTGGAAATGGCTGGATCCGTAGCTAGTACAGCAAGTATGAAACATCACGAGCGATTGATTGTTGATGCCTATCGAACAAGAATGGCTAGAACATGTGCATTGCAATTTGCTGAAAGTCCAACTGCGGATGGGTTAGACACGTTGATTGCTAGTTTACAAGGTTATCAGGAAACAGGTGTAGACGATCAGGGGAAATCGACCTATGACCACCTAATGGAAATCACCGAAGAAATGTGTTTCCCGTCCGGAGAACAATCTGGACTTGGGACATCTTTTCATGACTTTGACGAGATGACTGGTGGATTGCAACGAGGTGAGCTGATTATTGTTGCTGCCAGACCTTCTGTTGGGAAAACCGCATTTGCACTTAATCTAGCAGCCGGCTGTGCGAAAAATGGGGCATCACCGTTGATTTTTAGTTTAGAAATGGGGACAAAGCAATTATTGCAACGAATGATTTCAGCTGAAGGATTCATAGATAGTCAAAAATGGCGGAACATGATTTTTTCAAGAGACGATTATGAGCATGCTATCCATGCAGTAGGCGAAATATCTGACTGGAAACTTCTTCTTTATGATAACTTACGAACGGTTTCTACCATTCGTTCAGCCATTCGTAAAAGGCTCCATGATAATCCAAGTGATAAGCCTGTCGTTTTCATCGATTACTTACAATTGATGACACCAACGAGTAAGCACGAGCGCCGAGATTTGGAAATTGGTGAAATAACGCGTGAGTTAAAGCTGCTTGCGGTGGAACTGAATATCCCAATTGTATTACTTTCCCAGTTATCAAGAGGGGTTGAGTCGCGTAATGAAAAACGGCCATTAATGTCAGATCTCAGAGAGTCAGGAAATATCGAGCAAGATGCAGATGTTATAGCGTTTCTTTACCGGGATGACTATTACAACCGGGATAGCAGTACGAATAAGACGATGGAAATTATCCTGGCAAAGCAGCGAAACGGCCCAACAGGAACAGTGAGACTGGCATTTCATAAGGAGCATGGACGATTTGAGAATTAGAAGAAACCGAATAAGGAGATGGTTTAGATGGAAAATCAAGTGTTTGTTGTATTGAGAGAGTGGTATGAGCTGCATAATGAGATTTTGGCTGCTGGTGAGTTACAGGGGAGGATGGATGGAACGTGTTCCGCTGGCTATGTTTTGGAAGGGATTTATGTGTTTAATTCTTATTTGGATGAGCGAAGAAGAAGAACTAGTAGAAAGATGGACTTATAAGAAATACTTGCAAGTTCATCAAGATGGTTCAGGAGAACTAAAAAGATGGTGTGGAAACGTGTGATGGCGATCTGGTTAAAGCCACGAAAGAGCTTCGTGACTTTAACATTGAGGCAGTCGAAGAATATTATTGGCTTTGATGTAGACAGCAATGGCCTGATCATAACTAAAAACCCATAGTTTTTGAAACTTATACTTGTTGCACAAGTTGGTTGATTTTCGATAAAAGCAGTCTTCCCTAATACGATAGGACCATTTTGTGGAAGATCTTTCAGAGAATAACTGGATATTCATGTTAAAATATATTAGAGATTGTGAAGAAATGTACTTAAAGTAACGTAGCAGGATAGTGGAAGATTGGTGTTTAACTTGTGTTTCACAATACGATCGGGCCATTTTGTTGAAGACTGAGGACCTATTTAAAAGTATTGAAAAGTTAATTCTCGGAATAATTATAATTATGTTAAAGTTAGTAAAGCAGAATTTTTGAAGGGTTGTTCTTAAACGAAGCAGTTTAATGGAATAAGCCATTTCAATTGAGCATTACATTATCAGAGTGAAATATCCTTCTTGTACAACTTAGTTTGAAGAAAGGTTCTGTAAAAAGGTTAAGAGTTGAAGGGGAAAAAGGGGGAATTCTTTGAAAAAAGCTCTGTTGATCAGTCTCGTAACTCTTGCATTTGTTATGATTGTTAGTTTTAATAATGACGACAATTCTCTTCTTCAACGAAAGGAAGAACCTAGAGTCTACAACCCTAATCCGAATACGGTCGATGATGAAGAAAAAAATGATTTGGAAGATGCGGTGAAGAGCAGACTAGCACCATTAGAACCTGATGTATATGCGAAGTATCAAGGCGAGAAACTAAGCATCACATCTAGGGAGACGGAAATCAATGATTATAAGGACATCGTTAATAAAGTATCGTATCATATCTTCTACCGAAAAGCCCTTGAAGAAGGCATTAAGCCGAACTCCCAACAAGTTTTAAAGATTCTTGCAGAAGCACAAACAGAAGTAAAAAATGACCCTGATAAGCCTTGGATTCGTATAGGCATAACCGAAGAACAATACTGGATGGAATTCGTCGAGAGTTTCGAAAAAAAGTGGGTCATAAACCAATATTTTGAACAAAAGATTGGCGACCAATCAGAATTCAGTGGAGACGAATACAAACAAGCAGTGAACGAATTTATAAAAATGACTTTCTTGGAACATAAGGATGATATTCAGGTTAACGAATCACTAGTAAAGAATTAAAGTAAACTAATTAATATTTTATTCTATTAAAGGGTGCAACTATTCAATAAGAATATCAAGTCAGCAGTGTTACTCAATCGGGCGCTTTTCTTGAATAAGGAGAAGGGCCAAGGATAATTTGGCTGAATAAGACTTA
>NZ_JBYQFJ010000046.1:0-16411 GCF_057836705.1 Virgibacillus carmonensis
GAAAACGTTTTTCTCATTATTTCCATCTCCCGTATTAGTTGTTACTTAGCTAACGAAAATTTAATACGGAAAGATCACTTTTTGCATTAATTGGAAATCTATGATCAATACCCACCTTCCACAACCGCATTCACAATATAAGGATAACGTCAGGAAAATGCGGTTACCTTAACTTCCATGTGAGAATTATTGGAATATCAATGGTTCTCACATCATTTACATGTATTCAATGTAACCTTGTGTTGCTTTAAAATGATGTTTGATCATTTTTTTGGCTGTGCTTCTCCACAATCGCGCCCTATAATTGAAGATCGTACAACAATAATTTTAGCTAAATAGTTGAATATGATTTTACACGAAAGTACCCTAAAATGGAAAAAGCCCATTCCTTAATACAGGAAAGGGCTCTTACATAGAATAAAGCGAACATTCTTCAGTAATGAATCATTGATTCATTACAACTCAGGAAAGGTCATTTTTATCTTTCCTTTGACTTAATCAGAAACCTTAATGACAATTTTACCAAAAGCACCACGACCTAGATGCTCGTAAGCTTGGATAGAGTCGTCGAAAGAGTACACTGTATCGATTACTGGATGAATATTTAGTTCATTAAAGGCTTTGTTCATGTCATCAAAAGCTTTGCGGTGACCAACATAGATGCCATGAATCTGTGCTTGTTTCGCTAATAATGCGAATAAATTAACTTCTGCCACCATGCCCTTTAGGAATCCAATGATATAAATATGTCCTTGTAGTGCAAGTGCCTCGATCGAACGGTTAATGCTATCTCCTCCAACAACCTCTAATATATGTTGAGCACCTTTACCATCCGTTAGTTTTAATACCTCTTGTTCCCAATCTGGGGTATCCACATAGTTGATGACTTCTTTTGCGCCTAACTCTTTTACTCGTTCACCTTTTACATCACTGCTCGTTGTAACAATTACTCTTGCACCTAATGCAGAGGCGATTTGAATCGCATAGACGGACACACCACCTGTACCTAAAATAACAACTGTGTCACCAGCTTTGATTTTGCCGTATTCTACTAAAGAAAACCATACAGTTAATGCTGCGATTGGCAGTGTGGAAGCTTCTTCATCTGTTAAATTAGTTGGCGCCATTACTGCTGCATATTCATCTAACAACATATATTCCGCTAGGCCACCGTCATTCGGTCCACCCACTGCTGTTGGCGCATAGTCTTCGCTTGGTGCCCCATCAACCCATTTTGTATAAAGATGCGAAACAACACGGTCACCTTCTTTAAACTGTGTTACTTCTGAACCTATACCTACAACAACACCTACCGCATCCGATACGGGTATGAAAGGTTTGCTCATTAAATCTGGTAAATAATCGCCGTCCATGATTGATTTATCCCGAAAATTCAATGATACTGACTTTACTTTAATTAAAATTTGTTTTGGACCTGGTGTTGGTTTTTCCAATTCAACTAATTTTAAATTTTCTAATCCAATACCTTGTTTTTGCCATGCTTTCATGAGTTTGAATCCTCTCTTCTTAAATATAATTTTAGTATGTGACAAGGATATTACTCGTTTTCAAATCTACAAATTAAGAATTAACGATATATTATAGATAATAAACATCGATAAATCACAAATTATCGATGTAATAGGTAGCAAACAACAACCGAAATCTACTTGATTTTGGTTGTTGTTAAAGTTCTGTTTGAATGAATTCACCTAGGTTTTTTATGGCTTCCTCATCCCTTTTGTAATAAGTCCATTTGCCTATTCGTGTTGCTTTGATTAAACCAGCTTTTTGTAAAGTTGAAAGGTATTGAGAAGCAGTAGATTGAGTCATATTTAACTTAGTTGTTATTTGACTAACACACACACCAACTTCCAATAAATCAATTCCTTCTTGTGGTCCAAAATGAGCAGAAGGTTCTTTCAGCCAATCTAAAATTTGTAATCGAGCCTCATTTGAAAGTGATTTAAAAATAGTTATCTTGTCCATGTTCCTATTATAAATCGACAAAAGGCGATTTGTCAATTTAAACTTACATTTATAACTAGAATATTTTTTGTAAATTCATTTCTTCTTTAACTCTACTGCTGGTTTAGATTCCTGACTATTTCTTCACAATATCCATTTATATTACTAAGCGTTACTAAACAATCTGGCCCTAAACAGAATAGAGATAGGGGGAGGTGACTAACCTCCATCCCTCTCACACCACCGTACGTACGGTTCCGTATACGGCGGTTCCGATTATGTCGAACGCAATACGGTATATCTAGCGGATATGCTCTTTAACCCTTGGGACGCCCAATAGGTGATTCCAAGGGTTTTGTGTAGTATTGGACTTTTAGCGATACGCCAATACGCCTTTCTAGAATTTCCCCATTCATAAGCTTTCTGTGGTGAGATTCCTAGCGATTTCAGCTTCCTCACTTTTGTTTTAGGAGTTTCCATTCTTTCCAACGTATCATTCGAAGTCTTCGCATTATCCATGATTCCAGCTCCTTTAACTTGCTTGGCGTGTCAATCAGTTGATAATATCCAAGCCATCCAACCGTTTTTTCTCCTCCCACATCGCAAACATATATAAACAGGGATAAAACATAAGCCATAGTACCCTCCACTCGACTTTGTTTCTGTGTTTAATTGTAAAGCGTTTTCAATCCAATCTGGGTACAGAAAATTTCCTCTAGTTAGGAAATCTGTTAACAATGTAGTCTATCATTTTTTACCATTTAATAAAACTCCTTTTTAAGCAATAGGATAATAACTATTTATATAAGAACTTTTTTCTTTTACAGTTATCGGGTATAAAACAAGCAAAACACCGGATAAGTTAAATACACAGGGTCAACTTATTTATATTATTTTCAAAGTGACCCTGTTGTTTTTTATATAAACAAACATCAATGTGCCGAATAACTCTCCTCGTGATTGACTACGCGGCGAATGAAGAATGCCAGGATCAAGCCAACCAATGCTATAATCATCATGAACCAGAAAACGCTTTGTGATCCTGCTGTCATCGCGTTTGCTATTTCAATCTGCCTAGTCGGATTGGAGGTGCTGTGCAAGTATTTCTCCATACCACCCGTAAGGATACTGATTGCTACAGCTATTCCAATCGCGCCTGCTACCTGCTGCAGTGTGTTTAAGACTGCCGTACCGTGCGGATATAATTCCGGCGGTAATTGATTTAGTCCATTCGTTTGAGCAGGCATCCAAATCATGGAAACCCCTACCATGAGCCCGATATGCAAAGCCACGATAAAGGCCACTGAAGAAGCAGGAGATAGGGTGGTAAAGAACCATAACATGACTGCAACGAGAACGAGGCCGGGAGTAACTAGCCATTTCGGACCAAATTTATCGAATAAGCGCCCCACTAGTGGTGATAGGATACCGTTCAACGCGCTGCCCGGCAAAAGCATGAGTCCAGCGATGAAAACAGACAGTCCTGCCCCAGTCTGCAGGAACATCGGCAGAATAATCATGCTCGACATAACAATCATCATACAGGATAGTACTAGAAGTAGCCCAATGGTGTACATCGGAAACTTGAAAACGCTCAGATTCAACATCGGAACATTCATTAAGTTTTGGCGTAGTATGAACAATACCAGCGCAACAAGCCCAACGACAATTGATGTGACTACAATCGGGCTGCTCCAACCCTCAGCTCCTTCTCCAGCCTTACTGAATCCAAAGACAACTCCTCCGAAGCCAATTGTAGATAATAAGACAGATAGTAGATCTATTCGAGGCTTTGTGACATCTGTAACGTTTTTCAAATACTTCAGTCCTATTAACAACCCTATAATCAAAAGCGGAAGTGATAACCAGAAGATGTAATGCCATGTTAAATATTCGATTAACAAACCACCTACGGTCGGTCCGGTCGCTGGTGCAAACATGATAACAAGCCCGACGAATCCCATTGCCGCACCCCGTTTTTCTGGCGGATATATGACAAGAATGGTATTGAACAAGAGTGGAAGCAACAAGCTCATTCCCACTGCCTGTATAACTCGGGCGAACATTAACATTTCAAAATTGAAAGCGAGCGCCGCAATTAATGTACCAACGATTAAGCTGATAAGCGAACCTGTGAACATCTGCCTTGTCGTAAACATCTGCAGCAACAACCCGCTTATTGGCATTAAAATACCTAGAGTCAACAAGAACCCAGTTGTTAACCACTGTGCAGTTGCGGCCGAAATTTGGAATACTTCCATTAAATTAGTCATTGCAACATTGAGGGCAGTTTCGCTGAACATGCCGACGAAACCACAGATAAGCAGCGATGCCATAATGGCACGTGTATTGTATTGATTCTTCATTTTATATCTCCCTGTAATTCAATTTAAATAATAACAATTTATTTATTAGCAAATCCTTGTTTGTTTAAATACTCAAGCATGAAGGGCAGTCTGCTTCTTTCAAGATGATCCTCAATATGATCCTTCCACCCCTTTACTTTCTTTACTGTGAAAGGAGCTTTAACAGGTCGATCTTGGTAATATTCACGCATCTGTTGATTATAATTTGCTAATTTTTCTTCATCTAATGGCTGATACTGATTTTCAAACATGACCATTGATTGAGGCAAACGTGGTTTTAACCCAGGTTTTTCTCCAGCTGGATGGCCTATGCATAGCCCTACTAGAGGGATCACATACTTTGGTAAATTTAATACCTCAGTTAATTCTGTAATATTAAGTCTTACTCCACCGATATAGACACCACTGAGTCCCATTGATTCAGCTGCAGTTAAAGCATTTTGAGCCATTAACCCAGCATCGAATGAACCTATTAAGAGGTATTCAATATAATCAATGTCTACGCTGGGAGCAATTTGATGATTGCGATTGAAATCAGCGCAAAAAACCCAAAACTCTGCTGCTTCTTCAATATAAGGTTGATTGGCAGAGAGTTGCATCACCTTTTTTCTAAGTTCTGAATCAGTAATTCTAATGATAGATACGACCTGTAAAAGGCTGAATGATGAAGTTTGATTGGCTGCCTTAAAGATTGCATCTCGTTGTTCCTCTGTCAGTGATTGATTTGTAAAAGAACGAATGGACGTATGATTATGAAGCAATTCAATGGTATTATTATTCATTTGAATCCTTCCCCTTTAATTTCTTTTTATCTTTCAGCCTTCCGTATTGATAAGGAACTTCCATATTCTCGCGCAGTGTATTTCCTTCATATTCTATGTGGAACAAACCGCGGTCCTGTAAAATCGGGACAACCTTTTCCACAAAATCAGCAACTCCATCATAGGCTATATCCGGAACAACCGAGAAGCCGTCACATGCACCAGCTAAAAACCATTCTTCCAAGAAGTCAGCAACCTGTACGGGGGTACCTGCAACTACTGGATGATAGTTAATGACCCCATGGGCCAGAACATCTCGAATGGATAGCCCTTTTTCCAGAAGCTCTAAAGATCTGTGGGAACGTGGATCCATTGGGTTGGCATATGCCTTTTTCAACAAGTCAGCTGATAAAGGTTGATCAATATCTATCGAGTTCACCGATAGTGGTAAACCAACCATGGAACCAAGGTAACTTACTCGACTTGGAATTTCCTCAGGATTAAAACTCATAAGCTGTCTTCGTCGTTCTAAACCTTCTTTTTCAGTTGAACCTATGGAAAACATAAAACCTGCATACATCTTGATGTCATCGGGATTTCGGCCAAAATGAGCTGCACTTTGTCTAAGCGCTTGCCTATGTTCATAGGCAGACTCAATGTCATAAGGGTTAGCATAGACACCAGAAGCGTACCTCCCCGCCAATTCCAGTCCTTCTTTCCCTCCGCCTGCCTGGAAAATAACTGGCTGACCTTGCTCAGAAGGGGGGATTGGCAAAGGACCACGAGATGCATAATACTGCCCTTCTAGATTGATAGGTTTAATTTTGTCCATGTCCGCAAATTTCCCTCCATTTACATCTAACGTCCAAGCGTCTTGTTCCCAACTCCCCCACAACGCTTGGACAATTTTTATGGACTCATGGGCCATTTCATATCGTTCTTTGCGACTGGCAATCTGAGCACCAAAATTTGCTGCTGCTACTGGAAGAGATGAGGTGACCGCATTCCATCCTACACGTCCATTGCTTATAACATCGAGTGCTTTGAATTGACGTGCTATGTTGTATGGATAATTGAATGTCGTTGATTGTGTTGCAACAAGACCAATATGTTTCGTTTCTCTAGCTACTGCCATTAGTGCTAACATAGGGTCCATAGGGAACATAGGAGTCTGAGGGCCTAAGTCAACGGTTAACGCTGGGGTATCGGCGATAAAGATCATTTGAAATTTTCCTTTTTCAGCTAATTTAGCTCCCTCCACATATCTGTCCGTATTTGTGTAGGCTGCTGGATCTGTACCAGGCATTCTCCAAGCGCTAAATTCAGCTCCGTACCCAGAAATCATTTGTAGTGCTAGTTGCATCTCTTTTCTTTTTTTCATGTATTTCTTCTCCTTTATTTTTGATAGGCTCCAAATAAGCAAATGAGCCACTATTTCTAGTTACAGTTCAGTTAGGTCTAAAAAAACACAAAATAATATTTAGCTTGCTAAATAACTCAAAAAATTTTTAGCGAGTACGGATATCATTGTTTCGTCTGAACGTATCTTCTTCTGTGGATTCCCATAACCTCTTACTTAGTAAATGGTTATGTTAAAGTGAGTGTTGATTTTCGCTACAGGCGCTCGCTTTCCGCGGGACATGCGGTGAGTCTCCTAGTCACTTCGCCAGTGAGGGGTCTCACCAGTCACGCTAATCCCGCAGGAGTCAAGCGTCTATCGCTCCAATCCACAAAATTATCAAGTTCAACAATGTCCTTTAACAGAACCTAGTAAATAAATGATATAGAGCTATCTAATATTTAGTATGCTAAATAATTAATTAGCATACTAAATATTGACATAGAGAAAACTTAGAACAAGTTTCTCTCCATTCGCTTCATAAGATCCCTTAAGATTAATCGATCTTCCGGTAAGATTGAACCGAGTAATTTTTCTTGCTGCTGTTTCCATTTGCAATCAACTGGTTTTTCTAATTCTTTGCCTTTGTCCGTTAGATAAATTCGCATAACTCTTGCATCTTTTTCATCACGTTTACGGTATATGAACCCATTTAGCTCCAGCGATTTAACCATATTTGTTACTGTAGGTGGCTCGCATTTTAAATGTTCACATAGCTGCATTTGTGTTATTCCACCACCTAACCACAAACGAGCGAGTAGTCTATCCTGGCCTACATGAAGATTAAGCTCTCTTAGACTTTCGCTGTAATCTCGACGCATTTTGGATGAAATTTTATCTAACGACTCACGAATATCGCATCCAACCTTTTCGTTCATAGATGTTCCTCCAATGGTCATATATATATATTTAGTATGCTAACTATATCATGGCTAAAATTAGGCGTCCATTTATCTTAAAGGACACACTCACATAATACCGGGCAGAAGTCATCTAGATTGAAGGTCAAAAGGATGGAACCAACAATAAACGTAGAACCCTTGAACGTCCGCTCTTTCCTACTGAATTTTCCAGAATCTATTTACTTTACCGATTGCCTATCAATTTATTGTAATAAGTGTTACAGACACTAGAATATAACTAATTCTCATTTTTTAAAAGAGGGCAATAAAAAATGCTATAGTACATTTTTTTGTACTTAATAGCAATAAGAAGAGTTTGTAAAGATGGATTTAACAAAGAATTTATAATGGAAGATCTTAATTGTGTTAGCCTGCTTAGTTAGTAAAAAAAAGCTGCCTACATTAGACAGCTTCGGATTTTTCAACTCTTGCCCCCGTTACTTTCATACATTTCTCCATAAACTTTTATCGTAAAAGATGAAAACTGCCGTTAGAACAATCTCTCCTCGCACAACCATTACTTCATCCACCATTTGTTTTTGAATTTTAGGGTAAATGTTAAAAGATGAATGTGAGCGCAATCGTTAGTCTACCTGCTCCCCAAATTTTTTCCCGAACTCTTCCATTAAGTCAATTATAGGAATGAATTCTTTCCCTTTAGATGTTAATGAATAATCTACTCGAGGAGGAACCTCTGGATAAACTTTGCGATTTATTAAGCCATCTCTTTCTAATTCTCGAAGTTGCTTTGTAAGAGAACCTTGTGAAATATCCCATAAAAAGGCTTTAATCTCACTATAACGACGTTCCTTGGCCTTTAAATACCAAAGAATTACATATTTCCAACGTCCGGATAGGATATTTTGGGTATAAGCAATGCCATAAAATTCTCTTTGTTCCTTTATACACTCGTTATTAAATCCATCCTTACATATCCTAGACACCTTTTCACCTGCTTTTTACTGTTAAGTACAAAAAAATGTACTACGTCAATTTTTATTGCCTTCTTTAAAAAAATGAGGAATCATTTTATTCTAGTATATGTAACGGAAATACTCAAATCTAATGGATAAATGTTTACCGTTTGATAAACATATGATTGTGTAACTTTTAGCAGATTAATTCTTTTTATATACAAATTCTTTAGGGGGAACAATAATGAGATTTGGAATTATAGGTGCAGGACCAATTGGGTCCATTATTTCTAAAAAATTAGTTAAGAACGGTCATGACGTCAAAATTGCAGATGCACGAGGAATTGAACGTTTAGAAGGAAAAGAGTTTGCTGGAACAGCTGTGCGAGTTGAGGATGCAATTAAAAATATTGAAGTTCTTATCATATCTATCCCTACAAAAGCAATGCCAAACATTCGGAACATTACCGATCAAGTCAGTAAGGAGGTAATCATTGTAGATACTTCAAATTATTATCCCTTTAGAGATGGCAAAGTTGAAGAAATCGAGAATGAGATGGTTGAAAGTGTTTGGGTTTCAAATCAATTAGGCCGACCTGTCATTAAAGCTTTCAATAATTTATTAGCCCATACTTTAGAAAATGAAGGAACATCCGAAGATTCAAGTGAACGAATTGCGATGGCAGTTGCTGGTAATGATGTATCACAAAAACGGGTAGTCATGAACATAGTAAATGAGTTAGGCTTTGACGCAATAGATAGTGGTTCTTTAAGTGACTCTTGGAGACAACAGCCAGGGACTCCTGCTTACTGCACAGAGCTAACAAAAGATGAACTTAGGAAAGCGTTGAATAAGGCAAATAAAGAAAAAGCACCGTTACTTCGGGATAAAGTGATGGAAAGGTTTGAGAAGCTTTTTGAAGAAAAAAAAGAACTCTCACATAAGGATATTGTGAATATAAACAGAGAAATATACAATTCATAAAAAACAAAAGGTGCACTCAGTTAGAGCGCACCTTTTTGTATATCGATCAATCTCCATTAAATTGTATGGTTATATGTTTACCTATTTCCTTTTTGAGACCAAGCAATCATAAATATAATTAGTAATTCTTAGATCTTACAAAATTCCTTCCAGTCCTCCCCTGTCCGATTAAACAAATTCAGAATAACTTTATGCGCAGTATATGTCTACCATGCAATATAAGAGTTACTTCACAATCTGGCCCGTTAACGGAAGATTGCTCTTATGGAAAATCCATCAAATTTGTACAACAAGTATCACATTTTTGATTCCAGAAATTATGTTTTTTAAAACTTTGATCATTCGGAAGGTATTAAGTGGTAAACAACCTATCACTTATTGGTACATTTCATTGGCTGTAATCAAAAAGGGGTTAAAAAGTTTTTTGTCTAATTCTTTTTTGTATGTATAATCTCCAATTGGACAGCTATTTTTGATATAATAAAAGTAACAATAAGTTAGTTTCACATGAGGGGTTAGGCGCACTTTCACCTTTTAGGATATTTCCTAAAAAAGGGGGTGTTGCTTATGGATATGAAAGACGTATTGACGCTAATGATCTCGTTTGGCATGTTGATTGCGTTTATCATGTCCGATAAAAACCATAAAAATTAATCCCTCATGTGATTAGCGGTCGTTTGAGGGATTAATTTCCAATTCAACGCCTTCCCCTCTTGATGGGGTTAGCTTATTGCAACCGTTCCATGTTGATGCATGGGACGGTTTATTTATTTTATGACTTTCTACTTACAGTATACCTTATTTTCATTAATTGTTAAACATTAATCATAGTTTTAAATAACTGGTTAACCTAATAATACGTTCTGTCCAATTAGATATACATGGTAGACATTTTCCAACTATTACATTTTCGGTTCCAAACCTTACACTTTTCATTCAAGTTTATGCTAGATTCTCGTCCATCTGTTTCACAAGTTTATAAAACGTCGTTTTCTTGACCTCTGCCTGTTTCATAGCCTGCGTCGCTGTAATTTCCCCGTTTTTCCATTCCTTATAAGCTTCTCGGAAGCTTTCTGTTACTGGAAAATTGGGTCTGCCAAAGGACTTCCCCTGTTGTAATGCTGTATCAATACCTTCTCGTTGTCGTTTACGAATACGATCTCGTTCTTCTTGAGCCATCCAAGATAAGATTTGCAGAACCAGGTCAGCAATAAACGTACCCATGCTGTCTTTATATTGCGTTGTATCTAGCAATGGCATGTCTAAAACCACGATATCTGCTCGGATGTTTTTGGTCAGGTCGTTCCACTCGTTTACAATTTCATTCTTGTTTCGTCCAAAACGGTCAAGCGAATGAATATATAAAATATCTCCTGGACGAATAATGCGTTTGAGTAGTTGATAGTTTTCACGTTGAAAATCTTTACCACTGACCTTATCCATAAAAATATCACGTTCGGTTATTCCTTTTTCTCTCATCGCAGCTACTTGTCGTGCTTCGTTTTGATCTTTGCTACTCACTCGTATATATCCGAGTCGTCTACTTTCCATTTTGAACCCCTACTTTACAGAAATCATTCTATAAACTTCATTATACATAAATCGTTCGTAAACGTATACGGAAAACGGAGAACGTTCTTAAACTAATTTTAGTTGTTTACGAACGGTAAATGATAGCAAATAAAGGCAAAAAGAAACCGTCCATAAAAGTGTACTTTTACGGACGGTTGTATTTTTAAAAACCATTTATCTGCAAGTGCAAGTACTGAATATTTAAAACTACCTAGTTTTCTACAAATTTAAAATGAAATAATTCTATCCAAATTACATCAAATATCACCAACACATGCGTTAGTTGGATTGGTTTTTATCAAGGTTATCTCTTTTGTTGCTAAACAGTGTTATTTCTTTTATTGTTCCAAAACGCAACTTTTTTAATCAGTTTTTTTAACATCCCATTAACTTTTCCCAAAAAAAGAAAAAGAAATATTATCCAAAAGCATGTATTAACTATAATCCATACAAATACCTTATAATGTTCATAGCCAATTGCTATACATATATCTCTAATTGAAGGAAAAGAAAAAACAAGTGTTAAAAACATTGATAAAATAACCCCAATAAGAGAAATCTTATCTTTAAAAATTTCCTTTTTAGCTTGAATTATACCTTCTACGCTGGTTATCCTTTCTTCAATCATTTCTTTATCAAAAAAGTCTGTTGTTCTACCTTCAATATATTTAGTTAAATTTCTTAATGACCCATAATTATAAAAGTAAAGGGAAAAGAAAAAGTGGTCTTCATGATAGAATCTAAGTTTTAAATTCATTAATTCTCTCGGGCTCATTTTTTCCCCCAATTCAAATAAGAAAAATTGATGGTAAATATATTTTTTCATTAAAAG
The DNA here is from genome assembly GCF_057836705.1 of Virgibacillus carmonensis. Taxonomy (NCBI): domain Bacteria; kingdom Bacillati; phylum Bacillota; class Bacilli; order Caryophanales; family Bacillaceae; genus Virgibacillus; species Virgibacillus carmonensis. Next base: position 11,700 of record NZ_JBYQFJ010000046.1, read on the forward strand.
ATATTCAATGGAAGGTATAATACTACATACACTTGATATGTGAATTGATGTACTAAAGGAGTCCTCAGTGACAATTTCATCACTATCTTCGTTAACCCCTTCTATAACTTTTTTTATTTCATCAGTAAAAACTCCAATTGATCTCGGTTGGGTAGAAATATAATATCTAAAATAAGTATGCATATCAAAAGTGGATTTATCCAAAGTATCTTGTACAGCTTCATTACTCTTTATCGTATATTTTGTTACTGGTGCGTTAATAATTTTATAAATGAGTTCATTAAAAGAAGGGCTTGTCTTATCAAAACTTTTAGGACGATGTCCATAATCTAGCAATGTTAAATGATTATATGTATAGTAGTTTTTACGTATATTGAAGTTGGTAAATTGTTGTAAATAAGTAATATAATATTTTGCCACTTCCCTAATTGATTTCTTTTCTAGTTTTGTTTTATATTCTCTTGATTGAGTGATATTGCTACTTAAAAATTCAGGTAAGGAAACAGAATCAAAAGTTAAGTTTAATTGTTGTTCTGACATTTCCTTAAAAGTTTTATTATTCAAAGGTATTGAAATTTGAAGGATTCCCATTCCATTCTTAAAAACTGAAAAAAATACAGTGGCATAATCAGATTGATCGTTAATCCAATGTTTAAAGGGCTGTAATATTAACCTTTTTTTTGTATCCTTCACTTGAAATCCAGTGTAGCGTTCTTCAGAATTACTTAATTCTGCAAGATAATCAATACTTAACTTTTGTGAGGCCTCCAGCCAGTCTCCAAGAACATGAACTTTTGCAAGGGTGTTGTCATCTTTATCCTTAAGTTCTTCTTGACTTCTTGAATAAATATCTTCCCTAAGAAACTCATCAATCTCTTTTTTTTCTTTCATTTTTTGAGACCTTTTATCCAAGAATTCCAGAAAACTTTGATTGAATTCTATTCCTTTAAAACGAGATTCTCGCAATATATTGACTTCAGTTTTAACAAGTTTATTTAACCATTCAACATGACTTTCTTTTTTTTGGTCATAAACTCTAAAGATAATGAAGGAGTCAATAAACCCTTTTTTTATTTTGGGATCAGTTGAAATAATGATCTCCCCTTCCAATGCAAGTAGATTGTCAATAATCGTAAATATTTACTCCTCAAAATAATCTAGGTCTACCTTTTTCAATGTATAATTCATCACTTTTGAAACACCAATGTCATATTTAAGCATATAATCGGCTAATTCGGAACCGTTAATTAAAATAATCTTTTTTTCTATACGATCAACGTAGTCTTTCGCTCCCTCTGTAAAACCTGATGTTGTGATGAATACACCTTTTCGAGCACGCTGTCCCTCTAAGCTTCCAGCGAACTTTTGAATTTCTGGACGGCCTACAACTCCTTCCCAACGTTTCGCCTGAACATAGATCATATCTAATCCCAATACATCTTCTTTAATAATGCCATCAATGCCCTCATCTCCACTTCGACCAATTGCCTTTCCAGCATCTTGAATCGAGCCTCCGTATCCCATAGATACTAGTAATTCAACCACTAAACGCTCAAAAAATTCAGGTGTACAACCTTTAACTCTTTCTAAAATCTCTCCTCCAACCTGCTGCTCAATTATTTTATAGCTTTGGTCCAATTGTTCTTGGGGTGTTAACTTTTCCTCTTTAGAAGATGAAGGCAATGTTGGTTTATTATCAGTATTCTTGTTTTGAAAATCTTGAAATTCTTTATATCTTGTTAGATATGATTTTGTTAATTCGGAAACATTTGGGTTATTCAATACCTCTCTACCTCTGTCAGTTATTATAAAAGTTGCTCTTTTCACTGTATGAAGTAATTTGGCTTTTTTTAAATATGTTCTTGCCCACCCTATGCGATTGTGATACACCAATTGTCTTCCACTTGGCAACATTTCTTCTTTTTCTTCCTCTGTCAATCGAAAGTACTCTGCAAGATAACCGTAAGCCTCTTGCAAGGTGTGTTCCTTTTCATCCCCTAATAGATCCAGTAATGGGTACATAAATGACTGATAATCTGGAATAGACATTACTTCACCTCTTTTATATTCAAAAAAGAGTCTACTAAAGATATTAAACATTAATCATCTCCTGTAGACTCCTGTAGAGATATTATGCATTTCGCGGCCAATCCTTGTATTGTTCTTCGGCTTGTTCCATAATAGCTTTTGAAATAAATGCTAGTTGCTTCCCTTGAACGCCTTCATTCCTTAGTACACTTTTTATTGCTATTTTCACTTTAGCGTAAATGTTTTTTCTATGATTACTCGTCCAGTCCTCACCCAAGTTTTTCTTCAATTCTTTTACGACTTTGTGGATAAGGTCAGCTAAGAATTTGTTATCAAATGAATCCATTTCAAGAGATGTTAAAAATATACTTGCTTTCATAATTAAATTTTAACATAATATAGGTAAAAAGTTTGATGATAGTTAAAAGCAATACTATTAGTTTAATAACTTTTTTGTAAAAATATCGATATCCTGTTCAAGATTTGTGATATCATTTTTTTCAAACTCAAAAGTCACTCCTTGTACGACTTCCTCCTGTATATTTAACGGAGGTAAATGAACCTTAATTTCCCTGTTTAGGGTATTATTATTTAAATTGTCATAATTTGAGTATTAATCATAAAAATTTTATCAGAAAAGAAGGTATATAGTCGCATTATATAGAAGTATATAATAATAGAAAATCTTGGGAGATGAATATTTATGGCAAATGTTGTATTTTTTAGTTTCAAAGAAGAAGATAGAGGCGTGGTTTTAACTATAAAGGGTAGAGCGACTAACACGAAGTATCCGTCATTAGATTTTCGAGTTAGGGATTTATTAACGCGTTGGAAAACAGAAGACGAGGCTACTATAAAACAAGCCATTTCAAAAACTATAAAAGGGACCTCAAGAACAATTGTATTTGTTGGGGAGGATACTCATAAAAGTTACTGGGTGCCACATGAAGTTCAAATGACATTAGATGCTGGGAAACCTGTATATGCTATTAGGTTAAATGGTACAGAAGGTAAAGTCCCTAAATGTTTATCGGAAAATAATATTCAAGTTTATAACTGGAGTGAGAAAAAACTTCAAGACCTAGCAACACGTTAATGTAATTGTTAAGCTCCTTAAACGGAGCTTTTTATTTATTGTTATAAGGAGGAATTATATGAAAAAAAACAAAAAATGTTTTGTGATTATGGGGTACGGTATAAAAACAGATTATACTACAGGTAGAGAACTAAACTTAGATAAAACATATAAAAATATCATTAAGCCAGCAGCTGAAGAAGCTGGTTTAGAATGTATAAGAGCTGATGAAGTTAAGCATTCAGGAATTATAGATACACCAATGTATAATTTATTAGTAAATGCAGACGTAGTAATAGCTGACTTATCTACGAATAATTCAAATGCATTTTATGAATTGGGAGTAAGGCATGCTTTAAGGCCGAGAACAACTCTTGCTATTGCTGAAAACGATTTGAAGCCTCCTTTTGATGTCAATCATACCGTGATTCACAAATATGAACATCTGGGAAAAGACATAGGTTATGATGAAGCTCTAAGATTTAAGAATGAACTTATTGATACTATAAAAACTATAATAGATACACAGGAGACAGATAGTCCGGTTTATACATATTTAAAAGGCTTAAAACCTCCTACAATTGAAGAGACAGAAGCAAATATAGTATCTAATAGTAATTCAAACGAGACATTAGGTGAAATTATAGAGAGTGCTATACGGTATCTGGACAAAGATAAGTTTATTGAAGCTAAGTCATTACTTAAACATGCAAGTACAATTGATCCTAATAATGAATATATATTGCAAAAACTTGCTCTGGCTACGTATAAAAGTAAATATCCTAATCATATAGAAGCCTTGAAAGAAGCTTTAGAAATTGTAGAGTCATTAAATTTAGACAAAACCACAGATCCTGAAACGTTAGGACTTTCTGGTGCAATATACAAACGATTATGGGAAGAATTAAATGAGAAGCTAGACTTGCAAAAATCTATATCATATTACGAAAAAGGATTTTATATTAAAAATGATTATTATAACGGAATAAATTTAGCATATTTATACAACGTACAGGCAAGTATTGAAGAAGAATATAACGAAACCATAGCTGATTATATTCTTGCAAATAGAATTAGAGAAAAAGTAATTTCCATTTGCAAGGAATTATATGAACAGGAAAATTTTAATGAAAGAAGTGATAAATATTGGATTGTGGCTACTTTAGAAGAGGCATATTTTGCGGTAGGCAATTTAGAAAAGTACGAGGATTTTAAAAAGGCTGCAATATCTATGGCTACTAATAATTGGGAAAGAAACACCACCGATTCACAGATATTAAAGCTAAATGAACTTCTTGAAAAATCACCTATTAAAAAATAGTGATTTTATGTGAGGTAATGCTTTATATTTTTTCCTGTGGCTGTCTTGAAATTAATACCAAATACAAGCCTAGCCACAAACGGCGTGGATTTGTTTAATGGATATAAAAGGATTATCCATGTTGGTCAGGACTAAATATGGATAATCGTTTATTGTTTGTTCACGCAAAATAAATATTAAAACTGCGCAATTTAAATAATAAATTGATAATTACAAGTATAATATTGTTTTTATGAATGTAAGAAAAGGTATCTTTTCCTACATTCAAAAAAGTATCTTGTCAGGGAT
>NZ_JBYQFJ010000047.1:0-15926 GCF_057836705.1 Virgibacillus carmonensis
TTTGTTTCGTTACTTACATACTTGGTTGTTTTGTTCAGTTTTCAAGGATCGAATTTATTGCCTGTCAACTTACGTCGACAATACAAGAATTATAGCATTTCCTCCATCAAACTGTCAATGTTTAATATTGGGAAGTTGTTAGTTGTTAATCGCTGTTTTTTTAGCAGCAAAATATATATTACAGCCATTCTATTAAAATGTCAATAACCTTTTAGAGTTTTTTTCTGATTCCATTAAAAGATGACTTCACCATTCCAATCCAACATTCCACCTGCAAGATTAGCAACCTTATAGCCACGTTCTTCTAAATAAGTTGCAGCTCGCATACTTCTAGCACCAGAACGGCAAACAAGAACATAATGTTTTTCTTTGCTTAGTTCCCCCATATTATTAGGGATTTCCTGTAATGGAATATGCTTAGCATTTTCAATCATACCTTGTGCTACTTCTTCGTCTTCTCTAACATCTATAATTTCAATGCTATTTTCTTTACCTAATAAACTTTGTAGTTCTTCAGAAGTGAATTCTTGAATATGTTCCATTTTTATCAGCCTTTCATTTTCAAACATTGTATAACTTTATCATACTAATTTAGCGTATACGTTGCAAACATGTGACACATTATATACCTATATTTAATCAAAATTAACTCTAGACAGGAGAATAAAAAATGAAGTATACCAATATTATCGCTTTTTTTCTATTTCTCACATTATTATTCCCAATTTCCCTTCAGGCAACTGTTAAGTCGAAAGCCCCAAACCCCATAACTATTCATACCTATAAGGAGGATGTTACTGGTGATGGTCAAACAGACACCATCCTTTTAAAAGCCATTCCATTTAGTAACGATTCCGCCTATTACCAAAAAATCTGGGCAGTAATTAATGATTCACACTCGAAAGAATGGAAGATACAATACGAGGGAGGTTATGAACCAACCCTCCAGTTCTATGATTTAAATCACGACAAAATAACGGATATTTATTTTCAAAGTCCTACTGGTGGTAGCGGTGGCTTATATAGTTACCAACTTAACACATTAAAAAATGGTGATCTTAAAGAAATCCCACTACCAGTGCAACGTTACGTTAAAGGAAAGTTTATGGAGAACTTTAAAGCAATTTTATCTCTTACACCTAGAAGTAAGGGAATATATATCAATGTGAAAGATCGTTCAGATGATTATATACGCCTTGGTCTATATAATAAAAATGGTGAGTTACTAAAACCCACTGCCTTGATGATTGATCCAATAGCATTTTATGAGCCGGTATTAATCAGCAAAAGTAAGGGTTATGGATTAAAAAGCTATCAACAAATAAGTGGTGCGTATCATGCTGATCAATTAGGTACAATAGAAACACTTTGGTATTACGAAAAAGGAAAATGGATTATTTTAACTACAGAATGGGTGCCTTCGGGTCAATAGTTGGCTATAAACCCATCATACGTTAACGTCCTTTTGATCTTCTCTACTTTTCCAACCGCAACATTCTTACCCTGAACACAACTTTGTTTTAGAAAACAAAAAAGGGACCTCATTTCACAACAGAGGTCCCTTACAATTTTAATTTGCTACAACATTAACCAATTTTCCTGGAACTACGATTACCTTTCGTATCGTTTTCCCTTCTAACCATTCCCGCATTTTATCATCTTCCAGTGCTACTTTTTCAAGGTCTTCTTTAGATATGTCTCTTGCTACATTTATCTTAGACCTAACCTTACCCATTACTTGAAGCGCAACTTCTACTTCATCCTCTACCAGCTTAGATTCATCGTAACTAGGCCACGGCTGATAGCTAATAGTTTCCCGATGTCCAAGTCGATTCCATAATTCTTCCGTTACATGTGGAGCTACTGGTGAAAGCAATTTAACAAATCCCTCTATATAACCCTTTGGAATCTGGTTTGCTTTATATCCTTCATTAATAAATACCATCATTTGAGAAATACCTGTATTAAAATGTAGGTTTTCAAAGTCTTCTGTTACCTTTTTAACGGTTTGATGATAGACCTTATCAAGTGATGAATCTTGAATTCCCTCTGTTATCTTTTCAGATGGTGAACCATCTTCATTAATCATCATGCGCCATACACGATCAAGGAATCTTCTCGCTCCTTCTAAACCATTTGTTGACCAAGCAATTGCGGCATCGAGAGGTCCCATGAACATCTCATATAGACGCAATGTATCTGCACCATGTGAAGCAACAATATCATCGGGGTTAACAACATTTCCTTTTGATTTACTCATTTTTTCATTACCATCGCCAAGGATCATTCCTTGATTATAAAGTCTCATGAACGGCTCTTTTGTTGGAACAACACCAATATCATACAAAAACTTATGCCAAAAACGTGCATATAATAGATGAAGTACAGCATGTTCAGCCCCACCAATATACGTATCCACTGGCAACCATTCTTTTAATGCCTCTGGATCTGCAAGCTTTTCAGAGTTACCTGGATCAATGAAGCGCAGGAAATACCAACAGCTGCCTGCCCATTGAGGCATTGTATTTGTTTCCCTTCGTCCCTTAAGTCCTGTTTTAGGGTCAACTACATGCACCCAGTCACTGTTTGCAAGTGGTGATTCCCCAGTTCCAGATGGTTTTATTTCCGTTAATTTCGGTAGCTCTAATGGAAGATTTTCTTCAGGTACGGCTGTCATCGAACCATCTTCCCAATGAATAATTGGAATTGGCTCACCCCAATAACGCTGTCTTGAGAATAGCCAATCACGTAGACGATAGGTGGTTTTTTTCGCGCCACTACCATTGTTATCTAACCAATCAATCATTTTTGTTATGGAAGTTTCTTTGTCCATTCCGTTCAGAAACACTGAATTCACGTGGTCTCCATCACCTGTGTAGGCTTCATTAGATATATCTCCACCTTCGACAACCTCCACTATTGGTAATTCGAATTTAGAAGCAAACTCATAGTCACGCTCATCATGTGCAGGAACAGCCATGATAGCTCCAGTTCCGTAAGTCATTAGAACGTAATCGGCTACCCAAATTGGCATTTTTTCATTATTAGCTGGGTTAATGGCATATGCTCCTGTGAAAACACCTGTTTTGTTTTTCGCTAAGTCTGTCCGCTCAAGATCTGATTTCGTTTCAACTTCATTCAGATAAGCTTCAACTGCATCCTTTTGGTCAGCTTGAACGATAGTTTTCACAAGTGGGTGTTCAGGTGCTAGAACAGCATAGGTTGCACCAAAAAGTGTATCTGGTCTCGTTGTAAAAACGGTAAATGTTTCATTACTTCCCCCAATGTCAAACGTTACTTCGGCTCCTTCAGAACGACCAATCCAGTTACGTTGCATATCTTTAATACTTTCTGGCCAATCAAGATCCTCTAGATCCTCCATTAGTCGATCAGCATAGGCGGTGATCTTCAACATCCATTGTTTCATTGGCTTTCGAACTACTGGGTGTCCGCCCCGCTCACTTTTTCCGTCAATAACTTCCTCATTTGCAAGTACGGTTCCAAGTGCTGGACACCAATTAACCGCTACTTCATCAACATAAGCAAGCCCTTTTTCATATAGCTTTGTAAAAATCCATTGTGTCCACTTATAATAATTCGGATCTGTTGTATTAATTTCGCGATCCCAGTCGTAAGAGAAGCCAAGTTCTTGAATCTGACGCTTAAACGTTTCGATATTTTTCAAAGTAAATGCAGCAGGACTGTTCCCTGTGTCTAGTGCATATTGTTCTGCTGGCAATCCAAATGCGTCCCACCCAATCGGGTGCAATACCTCGTATCCCTGCATGCGCTTCATTCTAGAAAAAATATCTGTAGCTGTATACCCCTCTGGATGCCCAACATGAAGTCCTGCACCAGATGGATACGGAAACATATCTAGTGCATAAACCTTCTTTTTTTCAGAATAGGTGTTGGTCTTAAACGTTTTGTTTTCTTGCCAATACGTCTGCCATTTTTTTTCAATCATTTGATGATCAAAGCTCATTTTTCTTCCTCCTTCATTTATGAAAACAAAAAAAGCCACTCATCCCTATAAAGGGACGAGAAGCTGTTATCTCCCGCGGTACCACCCAAATTAACGTAAATCGCACGTTCTCTTTGTATCCATAACGTGGATTCACGGCAAGAATTACTATGGTTCACTCTTGCAACATTAAAGGTGAGTTCATAAATATTCAGGAACAGTTTTCACCAACCACTGTCTCGCTACGCCTGAAGAATTTATTACTGATCCTTCGCATCGTTATTATAATATGTATATTGAATTTTAATGAATTGGTGTTCCATTGTCAAGCCTATAATCTGTTTCTTTCTATTATAATTCCATTCATGCTAAAATTATATACATTAAAGGTAGTTAGGGTGTATGCGCATGATGAAAGGAATCCTTCAATTTTCCCATCATTTAATAGAAGAAGCAGTAGAAAAAGGCGATACGGTTATTGATGCTACATGCGGGAATGGTCATGATACTGTTTTTTTGAGTAAAGCAGTTGGTGAGAGCGGTCATGTATACGGTTTTGATATACAAGAACAAGCAATTCTAAACACTAGGGAAATGCTTATCTCGCAAAAGATTAACAATGCAACCATTATTAAAGATAGTCACAGCAATGCAATCCATCATTTGTCCGTTGATCAATTGACATCACTTGGTGGGGCCATATTTAATCTTGGTTACCTTCCAGGAAGTGATAAAGGTATTGTTACCAAAAGTGAAACAACTATCCTTGCAATAGAAGGGATTTTAACTCACCTAAAAGAAAATGGAATAGTTGTTTTGGTCGTTTATCATGGGCATGAGGGCGGCAATGCAGAAAAGCGAAATATTATGGAATACGCGCATCAGTTAGACCAAAAGCTATATAGTGTTTTATATTATGGATTTATCAACCAAAAAAATACCCCACCATTTATTATTGCGATTGAAAAGAAAACCAGATAATAGTTAATCCGTCCTACTGCTTAAGAAGAGCAGTAGGACTTTTTGTTTATCGATTTTTGTCGTATTCCGTCGTAATACACGCATTAAGCTTGAATAGTCTGAAACTCGTTTTAATATTTTGATTTTTCTTGACATGTACGACACCCTTTTATAGAATACACATATGATAACGTTTTCTAAATCAAACAAGGGGGCAATTCAATGAAGAAGATTTGTTTATTTAGTCTTTTATTCGCTTTAATGGTTTTATTAGCAGCATGTGGGTCTAGTGACTCAGATGAAGGTAATGCATCCGGCGGTGATGAAGATGGAAAAATATATAAAGTAGGTATCGATACGACTTATCCACCATTTGAATTTCAAGAAGGTGACGAATACAAAGGAATTGACGTTGATTTGATAAGAGCAATTGCCGAAGATCAAGGCTTTGAAATAGAACTCACGCCAATGGATTTCAGTGGCATTATTCCAGCAATGCAGGCTGGGGAACTGGACATTGCAATTGCTGGCATGAGTATTACGGAAGACCGAAAGGAAATTGTTGATTTCTCTGAGCCATACTTTGAAGCAGGTTTGTCTTTAGTTGTTGCAGAGGGTAACACTGAGATTACTAGTTTAGAAGATTTAGAAGGAAAAACTGTAGCCGTTAAAAAAGGAACAACTGGAGCAAACTTTGCAGAAGAAAATAAAGATGAATATGGATATGAAATTGTTCAGGTAAACGATAGTACATCCATGTTCCAAGAGGTTGCAAATGGAACTGCTGATGCACTTATTGAAGATTATCCAGTAATCTCTTATGCGATCGCTCAAAGTGACCTTAAGTTGCAACTCGTTGGAGATCGCTTAAATGGTGACAATTATGGGATAGCTGTACTTAAAGGTGAAAATGATGAACTTCTCCAAAAGATAAATGATGGATTAGCAGCACTAAAAGAAAGTGGCAAGTATGATGAAATCTTAAATACGTATCTTGGAGAACAATAAAAATTTTATAAGGGCGCGCTTTTAAAGCGCGTCCATTTTAATGAAGGGGGATGGACAAATGGATATTATTATTGACTCTCTACCATATCTATGGGAAGGATTAAAAATAACTATCTACATATTTTTAGTAGCAATTATTATAGGTTTTATTATTGGTTTAATCATGGCACTAATGCGCTTGTCTCCTTGGAAAATTCTTAACTTTATTGCTAAAATATTTATCGATGCAATCCGTGGGACACCTATATTAGTACAATTATTCTTTTTCTATTATGGTCTTAACTCACTTGAATTCATTTCGATGGATCGTACAACTGCAGGTATTATTACCGTAGCAATAAATGCCGGTGCATATTTTGCAGAAATTATCCGTGCTGGTATTCAGTCAATGGACAAAGGGCAAACAGAAGCTGCCCGTTCACTAGGATTAACAAGTACACAGAACATGCGTCATATTATACTACCTCAAGCGTTCAGACGGATGCTTCCAACGTTCACAAACCAAGGAATAATCAGCTTAAAGGATACTTCCCTACTCTCAGTAATTGGAATTGCTGATTTAACACAAAAAGGGCAGGTGGTAATCGCTCGAACATTTGAAGCCTTCAATATATGGCTGGCAGTTGGGGTCATGTATTTCATCATTATTTATCTATTATCCTTACTCTCTAGCTTTCTTGAAAGGAGATTTGAACTACGATGACAATGATTGATGTAAAAAACCTAAAGAAATCCTTTGGAAAGCTTGAAGTGTTGAAAGATATTAGTGTTTCCATTGAAGAACAAGAAGTTGTTTGCGTTATCGGGGCGTCTGGATCTGGTAAAAGCACCTTTCTTCGTTGTTTAAATCGACTCGAGGATATTACTGGTGGGCATGTAATTGTTGATGGTCAAGATATTACAGACAAAAGTGTTAATATCAATACGGTTCGTCAAGAAGTTGGAATGGTGTTTCAACAGTTTAATCTATTCCCACATAAAACGGTGTTGGAAAATATTATTCTTGCGCCAATGAAAACACGCGGAACTTCAAAAGAAGAAGCGACTAAAAAAGCTGAAGAATTATTGACCAAAGTTGGTTTAAATGACAAGGCTGACAGCTACCCTGGTTCTTTATCAGGTGGACAAAAACAACGTGTCGCAATTGCACGTGCCCTAGCGATGGATCCTAAGATCATGTTGTTTGATGAACCAACATCAGCACTTGACCCTGAGATGGTTGGAGACGTACTAGAGGTTATGAAACAACTAGCCATTGAAGGGATGACAATGGTTGTCGTGACACATGAAATGGGATTCGCACGCGAAGTTGGAGATCGCGTTTTATATATTGATGAAGGATTCATTGTTGAACAAAATGTTCCAGAAGAGCTATTCAGTAACCCACAACATGAGCGTACACAAGCATTTTTGAGTAAGGTTTTATAGTTTAGTCTACAAAACAACCTGATTTGATCATCAATTGATCGGTTCAGGTTGTTTTTCACTTTCCGGTAAGTTTGTAATAAAGCCTTGTATTCCAGTGGAAAAACTTTGCTTGTCCTCCACTAGTATCAAGTAATACTTTCCTCATATTAGTTCCACCGTTCAAATCACTTACTTTTCTATCACCTAAATATAACCCTACTAAGCCGTGTTGAACCATTTCATGAAAACGTCGATCAGGCAAACGCTGCACATGACTATGTGTTTTTTCAATAAAAGCTTGCAATCGTTTTTCTAGCTCTAATTGACTTTCATAATACGCACAAAAGTTTAAATCTGCTTCCATTTTATCTTCTTTTTGATCAATATAATAATCTAACAAAATATGTAGACCTTGCATATATGGAAAATAGCCATGATAGATAGCTGACGCCATTTCAGGTGACATTTTTCCACCAAGTGCATACGAAACTAAACAAAAAATGCCCAATGTTGAGCCTGCTGCTGCTGAAAATTCATACCACCTTAATTGTGGTAAGTCTTCCTTGTTTTCGTCAAACCAGGAAGTCAGCCGCGGTATTCTTTCACCATGGTTCACATGTTTATGAACCTGTAAGTCTCCATACAGGCTGCAAAGTTTCACTAACAACTTCTTAATAGTTTCATACCCTTCCCTATTAGATAATGTCTCTTGACATGTCTGAACTAAATCGTTTAAATATCCACCATCATCCTGATCATCACGCAATTCATAATAATTCTTAACCGGAACTTGCGGTGATAACGCGTCGAGCATCGATTGATGTAACATTCGAAAATCAGATGGATCAAGAGATGTACTCCGATCACAAAGGTTATCTAAATAATCACTAATCGTTTGGTAAGCTACAATGAATTGTATAGCCTCTTTCCAATTCTCCTTTGCGAGAATAGCATATACTCCCCCGCCCTGACAATGAAAGCGTTTGGAAGAAATGCTTGCAAGTGCTTGATTACGTAATTCTTTGTTCGGAATTTTCTCCGCACGGCTTTTCCAATACCCCAATTCTGTACGAACCCGCGGGAAAATTTTCAAATATACCTTACTCATTAATGAAAGCGACGATTTCGGCACACGATACGACAAGTCACTTCCTCCTTTCACTTTTAATTTTTTGTTATACTACTTATACACCATACTTTTAGGAGGATACAAATGATACACCACTATAAAAATATAGCACCTACTATTCATGATTCTGCTTTTATCGCAAATGATGCAGTAATTACTGGGGATGTTACAATTGGCGAAGAATCAAGTATTTGGTTTAAAACGGTGATTCGGGGCGATGTAGCGCCAACTAGAATCGGAAAAAGAGTAAGTATACAGGATTTATCAATGGTTCACCAAAGCCCAGACAATCCTGTTATTGTAGAAGACGACGTGACAATCGGGCATCAGGTCACACTCCATTCGGGAATCATACGTAATAATGCACTAATCGGAATGGGGTCGCTTATTTTAGATGGGGCTGAAATTGGTGAACATGCATTCCTAGGGGCAGGTAGTCTTGTGCCACCAGGCAAAAAAATTCCGCCTCGCACACTAGCATTAGGTAGACCAGCAAAGGTAGTACGCACGCTTACAGATGAAGACTATCAAGAAATGGAACGCGTTAGAAAAACGTATGTGGAAAAAGGACAATATTATAAACATAATACATCTTTGTAAAATAAAAAGCGCTAGTAACTCAGAGGTGAGATTTGGATGAATAAAATTATATTATTTGATGGAGAGTGCAACTTATGTAACTGGAGCGTTCAATTTATTATCAAAAGAGATCCAAAAGGTCATTATAAATTTGCCTCGTTACAAAGTAAGGTTGGTAAAATGATTGTAGAGAAACAGCACATCCCAAATGATATTGATAGTTTCATACTAGTAGATAATCGTAAATGTTATTATAAGTCAACAGCTGCACTTCAAGTATGCAGGAAGTTAAAAGGAACTTGGAAAATGGCTTACTTCTTTATTATTATTCCAAAACCCATAAGAGACTTTTTTTATGGAGTGCTTGCTAAGAACAGATATAAATGGTTTGGAAAAAAGGATAGGTGTATGATCCCTTCTCCTGAAATGCGAAATAGATTTGTACAAGAGGAATCAGATTTGTAAAAGGTAAAAATAAAACGTCACGACACCAAAATTGGAAAGTCGTGACGTTTATGTTTACTATTTAGTTGTAAGAGCTTTTAATTCCTCTACTTTATCTGTCTTTTCCCAAGGGAATAAGATATCTGTTCGACCAAAATGTCCATACGCTGATGTACTTCGGAAGATAGGCTTTTGTAAATCAAGCATCCGTATTATGCCTGCTGGTCTTAGATCAAATAACTTCCTTACTGCTTGAACCAAGTCCTCTTCATTTACTTTTCCAGTTCCAAATGTATTGATAGCAATAGATACTGGTTCCGCTACCCCAATTGCATACGCTAATTGTACTTCACACGTTTTAGCTAGATCAGCAGCTACAATGTTTTTTGCTACATATCTCGCCGCATATGCCGCCGAGCGATCCACTTTCGTAGAATCTTTCCCACTAAATGCTCCTCCACCATGGCGAGCATATCCACCATACGTGTCAACGATAATTTTACGGCCAGTAAGTCCCGCATCACCTTGTGGTCCACCAATTACGAATCGACCTGTAGGATTAATAAAGTATTTTGTTGTTTCATCTAATAGTTGCTCTGGTACAACAGGACGAATTACATGTTCAATTAAATCTTTTTCAATTTGTTCGGTAGTGATATCTTGATGATGTTGGGTTGAAATAACAATAGTATCTACTTTTACAGGATTATCATTTTCATCATACTCCACAGTTACCTGTGTTTTACCATCTGGACGCAGATAATCCAGCGTCTTATCTTTCCGAACATCTGCTAGTCTTTTCGCTAGTTTGTGCGCTAACGAAATGGCAAGAGGCATCAATTCCTTCGTCTCATCACAAGCGTAGCCAAACATTAATCCTTGATCCCCAGCACCGATTGCAGCGATTTCATCATCAGTCATTTTACCTTGACGTGCTTCAAGTGCAGTGTTTACCCCTCCTGCAATATCAGCTGACTGCTCATCAATTGCAGTTAGAACAGCACAGGTATCAGCATCAAAACCATATTTTGCACGGGTGTAGCCAATATCCTTAATCGTTTGTCTCACGATTGCTGGAATATCTACATACGTATTGGTAGAAATTTCACCAGAAACTAATACTAACCCGGTTGTTACAGTTGTTTCACACGCAACACGTGCAAGTGGATCTTTTTTTAAAATTTCATCTAAAATGGAATCTGATATCTGGTCACATATTTTATCAGGATGCCCTTCAGTAACAGATTCAGATGTGAATAAACGACGATTTGCAGCCATATGGCTAAATCCTCCCCTTATAATGAGTTACGGATCTCTGTCTTTCCAGTATGAAAACAAAAGCGGAAGCGCTTGGTCAGTGGCGTATGGACTGATTGACCTGTGCAAGATTAGATGAACTTGACTTATCGCCCGTAATGGGGAAAGTCAAAAATGAATCTTTTGCTGTGATGAAGTGAAGATGAAGTCCACTAGCCGCTAAGCGCTGTAGCTGGATATGGCTACTATTATAATTACTGTAACCAAGGTTCAGTATATTTAAATTCCTAAAACAAAAAAAGCCCTTCCTGTATTCATGAGGAAAGGTGTTGTGGCCATTTCCTCTTATTGTTCAAGGAGTGATCCTTGCATCAGGTTAGCACCTTTTCACAAAAGTGATGGTTGCTGGGTTTCATAGGGTCTGTCCCTCCGCCAACTCTGAATAAGAGAGTATCCGTTCGAGATTAATCGTACCGAAATCAATTAATGATGTCAACTTTTTTTAACTTAATACGAAATTTTTCTTATGCGTTTGCATATAAAATAATAGATTAGTATGGATTAATTTTATAAATGTGTTATACTAATAAACAGATTTACAAACATATATAAATAAAACTTATTTTTTAAAAACAAAATCCATCCAAAAAGGTAGGTATCATACATGAAATCGGTGGAACAATCATCATTACTAGAAGAATTAATTTCCCATAAGAAGGTACAAAAAAACTTATCTGTGTCTCGTTTAGTTGAAAGAATACTGGATCGAAATGAAGGTACATTAATGTCATCCGGTGCCATTCAAGCAACTACCGGTAAGTATACCGGCCGTTCCCCTGATGATAAATTTATCGTTCGCGATGAAACGTGTGAAAACTTTATTGAATGGGGATCAGTGAACCAACCAATTGACGAAAAGTCATTTGAAAACCTATATACAAAAGTAATGAATTATTTAAAAGAAAAAAATGAATTATTCCAATTTAGAGGTTTTGCAGGTGCTGACAAAAAATACCGTTTACCAATTCAAGTCATCAATGAATATGCATGGCATAACCTATTCGCTAGACAATTGTTCATTACACCAGATGATGAAGAATTACAATCACATGACCCAGGATTTACTATTGTTTCTGCACCTACGTACAAGGCGGATCCCGCAGTTGACGGAACGAATTCAGAAACGTTTATTCTTGTTTCCTTTAAAAAACGCATTATTCTAATTGGTGGAACTGAGTACGCTGGAGAAATTAAGAAATCCATTTTCTCTGTTATGAATTACCTTTTACCACAACGTGAAGTGTTATCCATGCACTGCTCTGCAAATGTAGGGCAAGAAGGAGACGTTGCTTTATTCTTTGGCCTGTCTGGAACAGGTAAAACAACACTTTCAGCTGATCCATATCGTCGTTTGATTGGTGATGATGAGCATGGCTGGAGTCCAAACGGTGTATTCAATATTGAGGGTGGCTGTTATGCAAAGTGTATTAACCTGTCACAAGAAAAAGAACCACAGATCTTTGATGCTATCCGATTTGGTTCAGTGTTAGAAAATGTTAGATTTGATGAAAATACACGTATTCCAGATTATGATGATACATCGTTAACTGAAAATACCCGCGCAGCATATCCATTAGAAAATATTGATAATATTGTAACACCTAGCGTTGCTGGTCACCCAAATACCATCATCTTTTTAACAGCTGATGCATCTGGAACGTTACCACCGATCAGTAAATTAACAAAAGAGCAAGCAATGTATCACTTCTTAAGTGGATATACAAGCAAGTTAGCCGGAACAGAACGTGGAGTTACAGAACCACAAGCAACATTTTCTGCATGTTTTGGTTCACCATTCTTGCCACTTGCACCATCAACCTATGCAAAAATGTTAGGTGAGAAAATAGATCAATTTAACTCAAATGTTTTCTTAGTAAACACTGGTTGGACCGGTGGATCATACGGCGTCGGAAATCGCATGAAGCTTTCTTATACTCGCGCTATGATTCATGCAGCACTTGAAGGTGAACTAAACACGGTCGAAACAACAAAGAATGATATCTTTGGATTGGAAACCCCTATGCATGTCCCAGGAGTTCCTGATGAAGTTTTAGTTCCAAAGAAAACGTGGGAAGATAAAGAAGCTTACGATACAGAAGCGAAAAAGCTTGCAGTGAAGTTCCATGAAAACTTTAAGAAATTCACACAAGCCAGTGATGAAATTAGTAACGCTGGTCCATTATATAGAGGTTAATACTCACAAAAAAACCGGTCTTTACACAAAGGCCGGTTTTTTTGTGTTCTAAAACTGTCTAGCACTTGGACAGTAAAGAACTATAATCGCTAGTATTCTGTCTGTCCCATTCTACAAACCACACTTTTTCCTAGTATAGGCAATCACACATTTACATGGATTTCATAAACTATTTAGACACTATTCTATTCGAAAGAAAGGACCTGAGCTTATGAAAAAAATAACCTTTACATTGCTTATTGGGTTAACAATTGTTCTTCTGACAGCATGTAATTCAAATGAAAAGTCCTCTATTAAATTAGCTGAAGTAACACGCTCTCTTTTTTATGCTCCTCAATATGTTGCTCTTGAGAAAGGCTTTTTTGAGGAAGAAGGATTGGAAGTTGAACTCCAAACAACTTGGGGTGGTGACAAAACAATGACTGCACTTCTTTCTGATGGTGCAGATATTGCACTTGTCGGTTCTGAAACGTCCATTTACGTGTATGGACAGAATGCAAATGATTATGCCATAAACTTCGCACAATTAACGCAAACAGATGGAACTTTTTTAGTTGCAAAAGAACCCCATCCAGATTTTAAATGGGAAGATCTAAAAGATAGTACATTCCTAGGGCAACGTAAAGGTGGAATGCCTCAAATGGTTGGGGAATTTGTGCTTAAGCAAAACGATATTGATCCCCATCAAGATCTTAACTTGTTGCAAAACATCGATTTTGCAAATATACCTGGAGCATTTGTCTCTGGCGACGCTGAGTACGTTCAATTATTTGAGCCAACAGCAAGTATTTTTGAAAAAGAAGGAAAGGGACATATTGTCGCTTCTTTCGGTGAAGAGTCAGGGCACGTACCTTACACCGTTTTCATGGCGAAACAAAGCTACCTGAATGAAAACGATGAGGAGATTAAAAAATTCACTGAAGCTGTTTATAAAGCACAGACATGGGTAGCCGAAAACAGTGCTGAAGAAATAGCGAAAGTTATACAGCCATATTTTAAAGAAACAGAGTTAGATATTCTTGCGTCATCGATTGAACGATATAAACAGCAAGGATCATTTGCAACAGACCCTATTCTAGATAAAGAAGAATGGAACAACCTAAAAGACATTATGGAAGAAGCTGGAGAGTTACCTGCGGATGTACCATATGAGGAATTAGTAAATACGAAATACGCAGAGGAAGTTATAAACTAAGGAGGGAAATAAATGTCGTTTCTAACCTTAGATAAATTGTCACACCATTATTTTTCAGAAAAAAGCTATACACAGGCATTAGACAATATCTCATTCTCCATTAACGAAGGAGAATTCATTTCACTACTCGGTCCCAGTGGTTGCGGGAAATCAACTATTCTTTCTATCATCGCTGGAATTGTTCCTCAAACTTCCGGTGAAGTTATATTAGAGGAAAAGCCGCTAAAAGAGACAAACTTATCTATTGGATATATGCTTCAACAGGATTACCTGTTCCCTTGGAAATCCATCATGCAAAATATATTAATCGGACCTAAATTAGGTGGATTGATCACAAGTGAAACAAAAGCTAGAGCACAAAACTTATTAGAAGAAGTCGGTATACCAAATGTGGCTGATGCTTATCCGCGTTCATTGTCGGGTGGGATGCGACAGCGCGCTGCATTAGTAAGAACACTTATTACTGATCCAAAAATATTATTGCTAGATGAACCATTTTCAGCACTGGATTACCAAACAAAGCTAAAGCTAGAGGATCTTGTTTTTCAATTATTGCAGGCATACAATAAGACTTCGATATTAGTTACTCATGACATTGGGGAAGCAATTGCCATGAGCGATCGAATCATTTTGATGTCTTCAAATCCTGGCAGTATCGCCAAAACCTTTGATGTACCTATTGAAATACGAACAATAACACCTTTTGAAGCACGTAAACATCCGAAATATCAAGTTTTATTTGATCGAATTTGGAAGGAGTTAGATAAACATGAAAAAGCCGATGCATAATATCCGTTCTTATCTAACCTTCCATTTTTTTACTACCAGTTATAAAGGTGTGACTGGATCATGAACAATAAATCAAGTGAGAAACTTCATGAACAATACAAAAAAAGGATTAAGCACGATAAGCGAAGTGTTTTTGCATGGCAACTCACTATACTTGCGCTATTTTTTGGTATATGGCAATTAGCAAGTTCCCTTTTATGGATCGATCCGTTACTTTTTAGTTCGCCTTCTAAAATTATTATACAAATTGTTGAGAAATTTGCAGACGGAAGCTTTTTTGTACATTTACAAGTAACTGTCATTGAAACTATTATTGGATTTGTACTCGGAACAGTATTAGGTGTAATACTTGCAACTTTTCTTTGGACGTCATCTAAATTTGCAAAGGTTACAGACCCCTACCTTGTCATCGCAAATGCAATGCCTAAGGTTGCTTTAGGACCAATCATTATAGTAGCTTTAGGCCCAGGTTATTTAGCAATTATTGCGATGGGAGCACTTATCTCTGTTGTGATAACGACTCTCGTTGTATACTCTGCATTTAGAGAAGTGGATCCGAACTATGTAAATGTATTAAAAAGCTTTGGTGCAACCCGTGCACAATGTTTTCGTGAAGCAGTTTTCCCAGCAACACTTCCAACCATTATCTCTACTTTAAAAGTAAACGTAGGACTTTCCTGGGTGGGTATAATTGTAGGTGAATTTTTAGTATCCAAGGAAGGCCTCGGTTATTTAATTATCTATGGATTCCAAGTATTTGATTTCACCTTAGTCATGTCTACCTTACTCCTAATTGCAGTCTGTGCTGCAATTATGTATAAAATGGTTGAGAAAATGGAGCACGTGCTTATGAAACATACCAAGTAATAGACAAAGGAAAATAACGAGGCTGGGACATAACTAGCCAAAAATAACTTAAAAATGGTTCCGATCATCGGTT
>NZ_JBYQFJ010000048.1:0-14939 GCF_057836705.1 Virgibacillus carmonensis
GAGGCTCATCGCGAGCCCACGGAAAGCGAAGTGGATTTCCGGAACGGTTGTCCAACCACCAAGCAAAGTAGTTATGTCGCAGTTTACAGATTTTGTGTCAACTACAACAATGGATTGCGGACTTATTCAACTATTTCAGGGATCATCTACTTATTTCAGTCTGCGAAAGTTGAGTAATTAACTACTCTTTCCACCAGTGTAAGAGAATTTTAATAAAGCCGATTGACTCATTTGAGTTAATCGGCTTTATTTTTAGAACTATTAAAAATTATCTTCTATTGCTTTTGTCACTTCAAATGCACCAGAACTTTTATTTGAAGGTACAACAAGTTTGATATTCAAGTCCGGATAAACGGATGAATGAAAACTTACGCCAGGGTCATATCCCATCACATGGTATTTGAAAACGCGATTGTTTCTTTTATTTATCCATAGTCCATAACCGTAATACACGTCGTCCTGAACAGATATCTGCGGAGTCAAAAGTTGATTCGTATATTCCTGCCCTAATAGATTATTATTCCATAATCCTTCCCACAATTTCATCATATCTGGTGCCGTAATATATGCGCCACCATCAGCTCCACCTTTAACAGGTATGGCGAAGACGTTTGTTCGCCAGGTTCCGTCTTCTTCGTTGTCCATATAACCATATGCTGTATTTTGGGGAAGACAATCTAAAGAAAAATAACCAGAATTCTTCATATCGCATCGACTGAATACTTCTAACTCGATATAATCGGTAAACCTGAGCCCGGTTTGTTGCTCGATGATTAAACCTAATACAATGAAACCAGCATTATTATAATGAAACTTTTCACCCGGTTTCGACATCATTTGATTCTCTCGGAACATCGGTAAAAAGTCTTTTAGATTTTTCAAAAGGTACATAGGATTTTCCTTCCAAAGATCTTCAAAGTCACCCATTGTTTCCTCATCAAAGTAGTCCGGAATGCCGGAAGTGTGTGTCAAAAGGTGATGGAGCGTTATGTTTTCGTCAAAATTAGGAAAATGAATAGCCAAACAATCCTTTAAGTGCATATCAAAAGTGAGCGTCCCCTTTTCAACCAGCTGGCAAATGCCTATAGCTGTAAACAATTTACATCCAGACGCGATGCCAAATCGTGTATCCACTGCGTTTGGCAGTTTTTCGGACCTATTTGCAAAACCATATGCTGACTCACATACATTATTTCCGCTTTTCATGTATACGACCCCTGAAAAACCCACTTTATCATATATATCTGCTAGTACCTTATCAATCTCACTGTTACTTTTAAGCATACTATCACCTCATGTGAAATTTCTTAAATTCTTCTCTCAGAACACCCATCACTATGGAATCATGAAATTCACCATTATAGAAAATCTCATCTCTGATTGTTCCCTCTCGTTTAAATCCTAACTTTTCATATGCTTTTAAAGCTCTTTCATTAAATGTGAAGACGTCTAGCCCAATTCGATGCAAATTTAAAATATCAAACCCAAATTCTACTAGTAAAGACATTGCCTCCGTACCATATCCGTCACCCCAAAATTCTTTATCAAATATAGAAATCCTTACAACAGAATTTTGATTTTGATGGTCGATATCTAACATAGCCATATCTCCAATCGGCCGATCGTTCTCCTGCAAACAAATGATTAAATCAATTCTACTAGTATCTGTAGCGTTTCTATCAAACCAATTTTGAATACCCTGACGACTAAATACAGCTTGTGTTCCCGTTAGTCTCCTTCCTTCTTTATCCCAAAGAGCTTTTTCATAAAATAAGTCTAAATCTGCGTTTTCTATCGGTCTTACATACACCCTTTTGCTTGTTAAGAATTTTATTACTCGTTTTTGTTCCATCCCCTTCAGCCCCTATTCACTAACGAATAGTCTAATACTAGATGATTGTACGTCTTTCATAAATAGAAAAAATAACTAATAAACAAATTTGCCATAAAGTGAAACTTCATTCAGTGGGGATTTAATGCCCGTCAACAAATTTAAGACGAATCTCTTTGTGAGGGCTATTTATCACAAAGAGATTCGTCTTAACATTCGATCCGAAATATCAACGTTCAATCCAGGATATCAACACTCATTCGGCTATATCAACATTCGATCCAAGATATCAACGCTTATTCGGCTATATCAACATTCGATCCAGGATATCAACGCTCATTCGGCTATATCAACGTTCGATGGACTAGGCGCTGGGGCTGGATAGATAAACGCCGAAATGTATACTTTCCTTGCTTTTAAAAAAGCACTAATCATCTTTTAGATAAAGATAACCAGCGCTTTGACCTCTAATTTTTAGAGTAAACAATTTTTTTAATGCTTTCTGTTGAAAGAAAATATTCGTCAGCTAACTGATCCATGGTTTTACCATTATTAAAACCAATTTTAATTCTGGCATTCCTTTCATCAATTACCTTTCTTCCACCAGAACATGTACCCCATTTTTGATAATTATTTTTAGCTTTAGGAATATATAACGTTTCCCCTTGAACGTATTTTTGCAGTTCTACAATCAGTTCTTCAGGCAATACCTTATTTGCCTTTACATAGCTCATTTCTGCCTGCCCCCTTATTCATATTTCACGAAATAGATATAAGGTGCAAAGCCAGACATATTAGAAATGATATCGTATTACTTAGGCGATTTAATAAATTAATACCACCTCACGCAAAGTTATCGCCTTCTAATACTAGGCTTTGCATGAGATGCTGCCGATTTGGCAAAAGAAATAATACGTGTCATTTTTTCCAACCCCCATCTATTTTTAATCTTAGGAAGATCAACTAAACCATCCTAATTCTAACATGGTATCTGTTTTAACTGTTATAATAATGTGAAAAATTAATATAAAACAATAAGGCTTTAATTGATTTATCCTGACAAAAATAATTATAAAATCATCGTATCTTTTCTTTCCTTATTTTCGTTAAGAGATGTGAAGGGCGCGATTTGAAAAAGGAGTGTATTTCATGAACGAGGAGTTTAATGAGAATTGGGAGCAAAGTGCTTCTTCCACATGGAAAGTTTGTCAGCATTTTACCAGTAACCGTTTTGATGCAGAAGACCTTATGCAAACCACTTGGTTAAAGTCTTATGTACACTATAAAAACAAGCACCCACAAGTATTGACGAAGAAATATTTTGCTATGGTTGCCAAGAACACCTTGATTGATGAGTCACGGAGAAAGAAACTAGCTACCATTTCATATGAAGATAATTATCAAAACGTTGATGAATCAACCGAATTTCCAACGTATTTGAACAGCAGCTATTTGCTAACTGCACTTGTGTCTAATTTAACGATGAACCAGCAAATAATGTTTCTTCTATCTGATGTTTGTAGATGCAGTCTGAAAGAAATTGCTATTTTAACGAACTTAAATGTAGGGGCTGTAAAAGCTAATCTTTTCCGGGCAAGACAAAAAGTTAGGAAAGTGGATGTAGAGGCAGAACATCTTGTTGATGAAGAGGAGGCACTACGTGTACAGCTATATAGTAACGCTTTGCAAAAAGGAGATATACAACTTCTAGCAAGCTTGCTGACAGACAGTGTTTCCATTCACGCCTTAAGCGTTCAACAACCAGAGTCTAGTATGCAAGGTGGATTGGCTAGTTAATAATGGAGAGGGGAAAACCAAATGAAAATGCTTTTGATAGGTGGTACGGAGTTCTTAGGCAAACATATTGCTAAACAGGCTTTATTAAATGGCATTGAGGTCACTTTATTTAATCGCGGAAAAACAGATCCAGATTTTTTAAGAGATGTTGATGGCGTCACACATATAGTTGGTGATCGCAGCTCAACTGATATTAAACTTCTAACAAATTACTGGGATGTAGTTATCGACACATGCGGAAGAGAACCTGATGATGTAAGGCGATCGGTGGAGCAATTAAAAGGCCGGTGTGACAAGTATCTCTATATTTCAAGTATCAGTGCTTATGAGGATTTAAGTAAAGGACCTGTATTTGAAACAGATGCTATTCATGAACCAAATAAAGGCGGTTATGCAAGCAATAAAGCAACGTGTGAATTAATTGTAAACAAAGAAATTAAGAACAAACTTATTATCCGCCCTGGTCTTATTGTCGGGCCTAATGATCCAACTGATCGTTTTACATATTGGCCATGGAGAATGAACCAAGGAGGAAATGTTGTTGTACCTAATGTAAGTCAAGAGAAGTCCTCGCAGTTTATTGACGTCCGCGATTTAGCTTTATGGATTATCAAAGCTGTCAAACAAGATCTAATGGGAGCGTATAATGCAGTTGGTCCAAGAGAGCCGATCAGATTTAAAGATTTCTTAACAACTTGTCAAAAAATACTCTCTCCCAAAAATACAAAACTTTATTGGATTGAGGAATCAGTTTTACTAGAGAGTCAAGTAGAGCCGTGGATAGAGTTACCGTTTTGGCTGCCTGATTCCTTGAACATGAATGGGATGATGCATGCAAATAATGATAAAGCAGTTGAAGCCGGATTACGCTTCAGATCTATAGAAGAAACTATAACTGATACACTTCAGTGGTGCTTGGAGGAGCATACTGGTAACTGGTCGGCAGGTCTGACTAAAAAGAAGGAAATTATGATTACGAAGCAAGTAAATAACTAGACTTAACGTGCAGGTTGTCATAGACAACCTGCACGTTATTTTTAAGGTAACAACATATTAACACGAAAACCATTAACAACCACGGGGAGTGCCGCAGCATCCATCTTCAGCATTCACTCCGCTAATTTGTAATTGCTTTGGAATAGTATTCACTTTGCATACCCCTGTTTCAGGTAACTTCAACTTAACTTTTATAGATTCTTCCACATCACCAGAGATATAGGCGACAATAGAACGTACTTGTTCATAACCCGTTACCATTAAAAATGT
The DNA here is from genome assembly GCF_057836705.1 of Virgibacillus carmonensis. Taxonomy (NCBI): domain Bacteria; kingdom Bacillati; phylum Bacillota; class Bacilli; order Caryophanales; family Bacillaceae; genus Virgibacillus; species Virgibacillus carmonensis. The sequence continues at coordinate 4,895 of NZ_JBYQFJ010000048.1, forward strand.
CGGTGCACGACCGTAACTTTTTACACCTGTTATATAGAAACCCGGTTCTACTTGTCGCAATTCTTTTTCCCCATGTGGACGAACAGTGCCACAACTATGAAGATTAGGATCGATAAGTGGAGCAAGCTCTCTGGTACTTTCAACTACAGGATCCACTTCTAATCTCAATTCGCTTAAAAACGAAAAGTTAGGCCTAGCACCTGTATTTACAATAATTTCGTCTACTTTACTTATAGACACCTCGTCATTGCTTTGAATGATAAAAGATCCATCCTGCTCCATTATTTCTTCAACATAAAATCCTGAATGAACGTTTACAAGACCATTCTCAACAAGCTGATGTGTTTTTGAGCCAAGTTCTCCTCTTGCCACTAACTCATCATTCTCTTTTCCTCCAAAAGCCTCTTGTACGTGTTGCTTACGAACAATCCAAGAAATCTTTGTGTTTGGATATTCAGCTTTTAATGATGTCAAGTCAATTAATGTATTTAAAGCAGAATGTCCACTACCAATTACTGCAACATGTTTGCCTTTAAATATTTCTGCTTCTTCAGAGAAATCTGGAATTCGCGTGTGCAGTTTTTTTTCGCGTCCTTCGTTTCTCCAGATCCCGTCTGCAAAAGGAGGGTTTGGGTTATTCCACGTTCCAGTAGCATCAATAACTGCTTTAGCTTCTATTTTTTCAATTAACCCATCTATTTTCACATATAATACGAAAGGCGTTTGATCACGTAAATCAGACTTCATTTTATCGATACTCTTTTTTGTGATATCGATAACCTCAGCCTCAAAGGTTATATTTTTTTTCATCTGGGTAAGATTTGACAAAGGCTCTAAGTATTCGTCCACAAGTTCTTTTCCAGTAGGTAATTTATCTGCTTCAGGTTCAACCCAATCGGTTTGTTGTAACATTTTTTTAGCAGCTTGATCCACGTTGAATTCCCAAGGCGAGAACAACTGAACGTTCCCCCATTCAAGAATGTTACTTCCTGCTTTAGACCCTTTCTCAAGTACAAGGAAATTTTGGTTATACTTGTGCAGGTGGGCAGCTGCTGCAAGCCCAACTGGACCCGCTCCAATAACAACAGTAGGTAAATTTGTCAGCATGTTTATCTCTCCTTTACTTTGTTTCGTTTGTCTTGCGGAATAAGCAACAAAGTTCTTCTGACAGAACATTATTTATTTCCTTATGATTTAGCGAGTAGTAACTCCAAGTTCCTTTCTTTTCTCTGATGATCAGATTTGCTTGTAGCAAAATCTTTAGATGGTACGAAAGTTTTGATTGAGCCATCTCCATCTCTTCCACTAAGTCACAAACACAAATATAGTCCTCAGATGAAGTAGCTAGTAAATTAAGTAGCTGTAATCTTTTTTCATCTGCTAATGCTTTAAATGTCTTTTCGTAATGGTTAAATGTATTTTGCAATTCGGCGGTTACTGGAAACATGATTATCCCTCTTTTTTAAATCAACTTTATTTGATGTATGAATTATATATCAAATAAAGTTGATTTACAAGTTATTAATTAAATAAAATTGATTAATAACTGGAAGTCCATTTGAAAGCCATCCTATTTTCAGTATAGGATGGCTTTGTTATGATTATTGATTAGGCCTTACTCAAAATCATGCTCCGCTAACACAGTAGCAATTTCATCCTGTATCTCAGTCATCGATCCATCTATATAATTGTTCATCATCACAGAGAAGACCAGCTTTTCGCCGTCTTTTGCCGTGACGTATCCAGAAAGTGTGCTGACTCCAGTCAGTGAACCGGTTTTAGCTGTAACATTTCCTTTTGTGGAATCACCTGTCATGCGATTACGCAATGTTCCTCCTACCAAGCGCTCTGGGATACCCGCTACTGGCAGTGAGTTTTCAAATACGGGGTACCAGCTTTCATTCTGTATTTCAAATAAGAGTTTGGTAAGCTCTTCTGCAGGAATCAAGTTTTTATGGGACATACCTGACCCATCACGGAGCAACACCTTATCCATATTTAACCCGAATGCAGCTAGTTTTTCTTCCATGACTTCAATTCCTTTGTCCCAGCTACCTTCTCCATGAACGAATTTGCCCATTTCCTTCACAAGAACCTCGGCATGCCCGTTGTTACTAAGCTTCATAAACGGAATGAAAAGTTTTTCCAGTGGCATTGATTGTTTAGATGTAAGAACTGTTGCCTTTTCCGGTGTAACACCTATTTTGACTTTTGAGTTTCCAATTAGCTGAATGCCCTGTTTCTCTAATGACTTCTTGAAAACATCTAAGGCATAACCTGTTGGTTCCCATACAGAACTCCATGATCTTGATCGTGATCCATCGACCGGAATTTTTCCTTCAATAACAATATTATTAGTTCCATGTTCACGTTTGATGGAAATATCCTTTGATTCGTTACTGCTAACGGTTTTTGCTTTATTGACAATGGTCACATAGTCTGTTTCCGGTGTCAGCTTTACTTCAGGGCTGACGCCAGCTTTTCCCCCTGGGTTCACCTCTACGATGACCGTTCCGGCGTCATAATCATCATTTGGAGAAATAGTCAATCCGGAAATCTGAGCACCAGTGTAATTAGGCTCATCATCCCAATTCAAATCCGTAGACAGTCGTACATCATCAAACCAACTATCATCCCCGATCAAATCACCCTTGATTTTGTGGATTCCTTTCTCCTTCAGATCTTTGGCAAATTGATTTAAATCTTTCTGCATTAGCGTTGGATCGCCTTTTCCTTTTAAATATAAATTGCCAGTAAGAACCTTCCCTTTCAATTTGCCATTGGTTAAAACTTCGGTTGAAAAGCGATAGTCCGGTCCGAGTACACTTAATGCAGTTACACCAGTCAGCAATTTCTGGTTAGAAGCTGGATGCAAGAAAGTATCGGCAGAATTAGAATAGAGACGTTCTCCGCTATCCGCATTTCTTATGCTGACTCCAGTAAGCGCTCCATCAAGTCGATCGTCATTTATTATTTCATCAATTTTTTGACTTAGCTGTGTAGATTCAATGGATGCAACTTTCGTTGATTCACCTGAAGCCTTCACAAACGATGTGTTTTTTTCCATTGCTAAGGGCATTAATGCGAGCAGTGCCATAAGAAAAACGAGAAAAAACCTGTTCAAATTGCGTTTACGATTCATTGCATGTCCACATCCCTTTTTAAATTTTCATACATTTTAGTAAATTATATCATCTATTAATTAAAAAGTAACTTATTCAAGTGAAAAATCATTCTTTTTAACTACACTAAAAGAAGGCATAGGACTTATGTTAAGATCCAAGAAGGAGAACTGGAAAGAGATACACTTAAACAACTTATAATTCCCACAGCACCCCTTACTATTCAAGAAATGAACATGGTCATTAAAAAAAACGCAGGCACCTTCGAAATCACAATGGTAGATTGTTCCCTCGGTGATTATTCGCAGAAGTTTTCCTTAGTCATAAGCCTCAGGCAAGAATTAAGACGAATCTCTTAGTGATGTTTTTTATCACAAAGAGATTTGACTTAACAGTCGATCCGGAATATCAACGCTCATTCCGATATATCAACACTCATTCCGATATATCAACCTTCAATCTGGAATATCAACACTCATTCCGATATATCAACACTCATTCCGATATATCAACACTCATTCCGATATATCAACGCTCATTCCGATATATCAACGCTCATTCCGATATATCAACGTTCAATCCGATATATCAACCTTCAATCTGGAATATCAACGCTCATTCCGATATATAAAACCTCAGGCGGGCTAGGCGCTGGAGCTAGACAGATAAACGCCAAATTTTATACTCTACTTGCTTTGACCAAAAAAACCAAGAGACTTAATCTCTTGGTTAGCAACATACGATTTTCAATTTACCTTGCCTAAATAGTTGGATTATCATTCAGTAAAACGCAACAAATCCCCTAGTATAATCTGATCGGAAAGTTCTAATTGTTGCCGGCCAGTTTTTTCATACTGTAGGCATTTGTTCCTTGCTACGACTTCTTTTGATTTTCTGCTGTAACACAGATTATTGATGTACGCATAATCATTTGTAATTACGCTACCATCTCTGATAACAACAGGCTTATCCTTATCTTTTACAAATAAATCATGGCTAAAAGACATTTTGTTATAAGTAGGAATCCCGAGTAGGTGTAATACAGTTGCGCGAATGTCTATTTGTCCTCCTGCTGTATCTATTACTTTTCCTTCCTCGCCAGGTATATGAATAATTAAAGGGATCTGCTGCAATTCTAAATGATTAAGCGGTGTAGCTTCTTGTTCCAACAGTTCATGTACGCCATCTTCATATTTTTTTGAAATTCCATAATGATCTCCATAGAACACGAACATCGTGTCTTCGTACATATCTTGATCTTTTAACAGTTGAAAAAATTCTTTTAGCGATTCATCTAAATACCTGACTGTCGTGACATAACGATTTACAACATCTACTTCCGTATTGGCGGGCTCAATAAATTGGTCCTCTTCCTCTAATAAGAAGGGAAAATGGTTTGTTAATGTAATAAATTTTGCATAGTAAGGTTCGGACAAATTAGACAAGTCCGCCATTGATTGTTCAAAAAAAGGAATATCCTTAATTCCATAGTTAATAGAATTTTCATTTGTTACCTCATAATCCCTTTTTGAAAAATAGTGATCATATCCCAGCGTGTTATACATTTGTTCCCTGTTCCAAAACTCCCGGTCATTGCCATGGAAGGTGACAGATGTATAATCGCCCTCTTCCTTTAAAATCTTAGGAAGTGAATCAAAAGTATTTTCTGGACGACGTACGAATACCGAACCGCTGGGTAGTGGGTATAATCCGTTATCGACCATAAATTCAGCATCAGATGTTTTCCCTTGAGCCGCTTGGTCATAGATATTAGAAAAATAAAAGCTTTCATCAATCAAATCATTTAGAAAAGGAGTTATTTCCTCGCCATTGATGCTTCTATTGATGACAAAGTTTTGTGTGGATTCCAGGCTAATTATGATAACGTTCTTTCCTTTGGCTGCACCAAATGAATCTGTACGTGCTTTTTGTTTATCTTGGACATATTCATCTACTAGCTCACGCGCATCTTTTTCATCGGAAAAAACTTTTTCAATCGGCGCCTTTACTCCATATGCTAAATTAAGCACCTGGTAATTATAGAGACCTAACGATTTAACAAGCTGCTCCCGATCATATGCTGTTTCAAGTAAATGTGGATGTTGACTAACACCTAAGCCGATAGTAACAGCAATTATACTGATACTTGTTAATCCATATTTCTTTTTAGCGGGCATGTGAATCTGTTCCCGTTCTCTCTTACTTTTAGAAAAGATTACCCAGCCCAAGATAAAGATATCGATAAACAGCAGTGCATCCCAAGGAGAGAGCAATTCAACGGTACTCGCTCCTAACCCACCGACATTATTTATCTGCATTAAAACAGAAACCGTAACAAAGTCTATGTAGAAACGAAAATAAAGTAAATTAGCATATAGAAGTCCTGTAAGTAGAATATAAATAATAAGTAAACTAATTGGTCGAACACGTTTGCTGAAAAAGAAGCTGCAGCCTATAAATAACAGTAGTGTTCCAATTGGGCCAAGAATGAGTAATACTACATCCAACCAGGAAGCAATTTCTATATCAAACCCAATTAGCGTTACTACCACTGTTTTCATCCATAGTAAAATGATTGCCGTGGCTATAATATGTGTAGATACATAGTTGGTAAGTTGTTTCATCTGTTCATCGCCTTTTCTTTGGTAACCTGTTCAAATTGCTCATTAATTATTCGGATAGCTTTCATGACCTTAGTCTGCCCTTGTTCTCCCATGAGCGCAACTTGGAACCAATTTCGTTTAATTAGATAACCACTTTCATAACTTGTATGTATTCCATACGATTTTAAACGGTCACCAAATTCCTTTGAAGAAATATTCTTTGCTAAGCTAACGGTAATTATCCCCGGTGAATATTCTTTCCCTCTAAGTACCAACATACCTGAGGATTCAAATTCATGACAAATCTTATTAGCCAGTGCATCTTTTGCTGCATGTGGATTGCTCAAGGCCATCTGTAAAGCCAACAAACCATTCGATGAGTGCGTGTAAGGAATACTATTATAAGCTTGATATCTTCCTATATCCAAGTAGTTCGGTATTTTCTCGTTTGGTAAGATTCTACCTCGATGAAATACAATAGCTAGCCCAGGGTAGGAGGCAAGACCTTTTCCACTAACCGTACTTGCTAAATAAACATCAGCTAAATCAACAGGAATTACACCAACAGTACTGCAAGCATCGACGCAAAGGTGTACATTATATTTGTCGCAAACCTCCTTCAATTGCTGTAAAGAATAAACATATCCAGTAGATGTTTCACAATGAACCGTCCAAAGCCACTGAATATCTGGATAGTTGCTTAGAACTTGATCTATCTCTTGTATCGTTATGGAAGTGTTCCATGGTTTCTGTATTTTTTCAAAAGAGAGACCCCATCTATTTCCATGATCAATCAAACGCTCGCCAAATTCACCATTGGCTAAAATCAACCCTTTGCCTTTGAGTGTTGACAACTGTGCTCCAACCATATCGTTAGCAAGGGTACCTGTTCCTACGATTACCTCTACATAATTGGCGTTGGTTAGATCACATAATTCCATTTGTATCTTATTCATTACGTTCTGTATGGTTAAAGAACGGTGTGAGATTGGCGGTTCTAGCCATGCTTTCTTCACCTCTTCTGTTACCTCAACAGGACCTGGTAGAAAGTTTTGGTAAACCATTTTCTCTTTCCGTTGCATCATTTTCTGAAAAGCCCTTGATGATCGTTCAAAGTTCTTCTTTGTTAAGAACATTGGCTGATAAGGTGCTTTTTCTGTACCAACAATTGGCCCAAATGATTGAAAGCCCATGTGTTTATAGAGCTTGGTCTGTTGTAGTGTCCCAGAAATTAATGCCATTGTATAACCTTTTTCTAAACAATAGGAAACCAGCTTTTCACACAACCCATAAAAAATACGTCCACCACGATATGTTTCTTTTATTGAAAGCAGTCTTATTTCACATGGCACAGATTCTTCCGTTAAATAATCATCAAGATCCATTAGTTTTTGATCCAATGAAAATGGTCGATTTTCTTTTACAGAAATCATTCCAACTACTTCATCTATTCTTTTCGCAATTATATATGTATTTTCATCGTTGAAGCGATCGATTAATTTTCTATCCTCATTCATCTCATGTTGTGGAATTTCTTCTACAAACGTTTCATAATTTAAGCGATATATTTGTTCCAATTCATCAACGTCTTCTGCTAGTTTGTACAAAATTGGTTTAAAATAACTCATTTTAATCCTCCTTTCTATGCACGAATAATACAATTAGCAGCATTAATAAGAATATCCCTGCTAACATAAGCTTTGCTAAGATTGTTAAGGTAACTGGAATTGTGCAAAGAGCAATTAAACCTACTAGTGTAAAGTTCCTCTTTATCTTCAAACCAACCAGCAAGGTTAGTCCAACTGCAATAAGGGTTATTGGAGCAAGCACTAAAGCAACGGCTAAATAGACAACCACTCCCTTGCCACCGCGAAATTGCAGTTGTACAGGCCAAATATGACCAATCAAAACGGCCAGTGCTATACATCCTAATTGGAATACAGTAACATCAAACAAAAAGAAAGCAATTACTAGTGGAATAATGGTTTTCAGAGCATCGATCATAACCGTGTAAATAAAAGCAGAGCGTCCTAACACCCTACCTGCATTTCTAGCACCTGCATTTGAACTTCCAAGCTCTCTAATATCCTGTTTTGACGTTATCTTCCCTACATAATAGGCCCCATTTAAGCACCCAAATAGATAGGCGATACACACGAAAAAAAATTCAAACAGAGGCTTCACCCCTTTTGTTTTATACAGATAATCAGTTAACTATTACCAATCCACCAAATTATACCATTAACTCCGAAACTGTAAAACGGGGTATTCCTGGACAAATTTAGTTTCGTACATATTTTATTACTATCTCCATCAACGATTAATCTATAATAGTCTCCTCACTGGGATTTTTTAAAGAGTCAAAAAGCATCCTAATTTGTGGCTCGGTATTCCTCCCGCTAGAAAGTTTGGGTAAATTAGTTTCAGAGAAAAACTTCACCCCATTTGTTTCTACTCCATTAGTTGCTTGTCCACCAACTATTTCGCAGTGAATAAATAGCTTATAATAATGATAAGGTAATGGTGGATGATCATGTTTCGTTGTATCTAACAGGGCTATAAGCTTCTTATGTATAACATTATAACCAGATTCTTCTTTTATTTCTTTTACAATATTTTCAGTAGGCGATAATCCTATGTCACAGAACCCACCGGGTAAAGACCAACGATCATCCATTTTTTCTCTTACCATTAAAATTTGATCATCTCTAAACACTGCCCCACGAACATCTACTTTCGGTGTTTGATATCCCGTTTCGTTCGTGAATAAATCCCTGATTTTTTCCATTTCTAGTTCCGTATATTCTTCCATAATTTCGGCACTAATAGAACGCAGCTCTTCAAAGCGCTCAACGTCGTAAACATCTTTTGAAAAAGTTAAGCCTGCTTGAGAAAGAGATTGAATCCTTTTTGCCCACTCCAACCATTTATCACTCATTCGAAACACCTACTTCCTTAGAATTTATTTGTTATTTACTCAACTTTCGCACATAGATAATCAAGATGCATCCAATAAACTGTAGTACTTGTAGCACTTGAACTATGGTACTTGATACGAATTACAAATATGTATTTTTGTAAATTTGTTACTATTTACTTTGTCCTAACTGATACAAAATGCGACACTGAGGCAAGTTTAATTGCGCACCTTAGGCCAACGCTTCAGCTTCCTCGGAAGCACAAACCACTTCCTCCGGGATCTTCAGCTGTTGCTTTTCTAAGCAGGAGTCGACTTCCCTCCACTCCAATTAAACGCCACTTTAGCGGAAGAAATACACGAAGACTCCTGCGGGAAAGCGTAGTGATGAGACCCCGCAGTGAGCGTTCTTTGCTCGCAAGGAGGCTCAGCGCAAGCCCGCGGAAAGCGTAGTGTATTTCTGGAGCGGAATGTTAAGTAGTATTTTATATATTTTGTGTCAACTACAACAATGGATTGAGGACTTATTCAACTGCATCAGGGAGCGCCTACTTATTTCAGTCTGCGAAAGTTGAGTTATTTAATTTAACTGTTCCATCTAATTCTGCTGAGTAACTAGCATTTTTTGATTTCCATCCATTCATTTTCCAGGATACTCATTTCCCATAAGCTCCAGTATTCGTCGCCATTTTTTCTTGAATCTCTATGTAAACCTTCTTTTATAAACCCTGCCTTTTCATACGATTTTATAGCAGACATGTTAAAATCAAAAACCCCAAGACTAACTCTATGCAAATAAAGTTCGTCAAATGCAACTTTGAGGACTTCCTTCACCATTAGCTGACCGATCCCTTGTCCCCTTACATTTTTATCGCCGACTAACACTTTCCCAACTCTTGCAGACTTATTTATCATATCGATTTCCCCTAAAGAAATGTGACCAACAACATCTCCTGTTTCTTTATGCACCACTTTATAAACTAGGATGTCAAAACTATCATTATTCGTATTCACTATGTACTTTTCTAACTGACTTTCGGTTAATGGATAATCAAATCCAGGTCCTCCCCATTGTAGCAAGAAATCGGGTGAATCAATCCAATTGATAAGTTGTTTGAAATCTGAACGTTCGAACGTTTTTAGTTCCATCACTTTACGCTCTCCCCCTCTAACTTTTTATTAACACTAGTGAATATAGGTTACCACTTTGACCTTACCAAAAATAGACCAAATTGTTTTTCTTTTAAGTAAATTGATTGCAAAAGAAGTCGCTAAAAAATAAGGCTGTTTTTATATAGTTTGTTGCTCATACCACCGAAGTTGATATAAACTGTGGCGTGATTTACCGCTACGGAAATAAACTGCGATGTAACAGCAACGTGATTTCCGCTGCGGGCAGTCGC
>NZ_JBYQFJ010000049.1:0-13968 GCF_057836705.1 Virgibacillus carmonensis
TTCCGGAACGGTTGTCCAACCACCAAACATAGCAGTTACGTCGCATTTTATATCAACTTCGGCGGTATGAGCAATAAACTATACGAAAACAGCCTTGTGATAAAAACCATCATTAAGAGATTCGTCTTAAACTTGCCTGAGGCTGACCACTAAGGAAAGCTCCTATGAATAATTACCTTCGAAACAATCTGCACTGGATTATTTCGAAGGTGCCTGCGCTATTCTAATTTAGAGGAGGATTTGATGATAATACGTGAACGCACGGATGATATCGTTATAATTACACAAGATGACCACGCACGGATTTCAGGCGTCTTTGCCGCGAAATGGAAAAATTCTTTTTTAAAAAATAATAGTATCCGAGAGTCGGTAGAACAGGCGATAGCGGAGCATGATAGAGGCTGGATTCCAGTGGATAAGACACCTTTTTGGAATGACCAAACTGGATTGCCGTATTCATTTATGGACTTGCCAACTGAACCTAAACTCGTTTTCTACAAGAATGGAATCAATGAAGTAGAAGAGATGGATTCTTATGCAAGTCTTTTGTGTAGTCACCATTATTATCGTTTTACAGCGGATGATTTTGGAGAAGAATCGCAACGGTTTTTACGGAATGAACTGGACCGCCAGAATAGAATCAAACAAATAATAGGTTTTGATGAAGAAGCTTTCCAGTTTCATTACGACATACTGAATTTTTGTGATAACTTGTCATTGTATGTTTGTTTAAACGAACCAGGTGTATCAAAGGAAGATGGGCATTATTTTTATAGAGAAGGGGTGCCTATTCCTTCCACATTTTCATTTTTTGATGGTGATCACATAGATATTCAATGGAAGGACACTCAAACTATAGTCTTATCTGAATCTCCCTTTGAGGAACCTGTTACAGTTAAACTAAATCAAAAAGTAGTACCAAAAGAACATATAGCTGAAGAAGGTATTTTGTCAGCATATGAAAATACTCCTGAAGAAAGCGTTCATGTAAGGATACGAGCTAAAATAGATTAAATTTTATTGGAGAATAGCCAATTTAATGGTATACTTAATTCTTGCGATGAGCTGATTTGCATAAGACGAAAAATAAGGCAGTACATGTGAATGTGAACACATGATTTTTCGCCGCAAATACAGAAAAGGCGCCTATACATTTGTATAGGCGTCTTTTCTCCTTTAGGTCTGGCATTTTCGTTATTTCTGTTTTGTTGCTTCGGTCATCTGATGCCAGATAGATCCTTTTGCCTTTTCCCCGTCTTCAATACGTGCTAGCGCCATCTTTGCTTGCATACGTACTTCAAACTCCGGGTCATCAATCGCTTGTTGCAATGCAGGAATAGCAGTTTCATCACCAATTTCATATAAAAACATTGCCCCACGCCAACGTACAATACGGCTTTTATCAGATAGGGTAGCAATCATTTCTGGAATAGCCTCTTGAAACCCAAGGTCTGATAAACAATCACCAGCAGTGCGTCTGACGTTTACGGCTTTATCTTTTAATGCTTTATATAAATATGGTAGTACCTCTGGTTCCTCAATCATCCCGAGATATGCAGTAGCAAGACGACGGATCGATGCTTTTTCATCACTTATTGCTTTATCCAAGACGGGTAAGTCTTCCACAGTTGGATCCATTCGGTCAAGTGCGGCATAACGTTCTTTCCAGTTTGGAGTGTCTAGCATGTCAAGTGTAACTTTTTTCTTTTGTGTCAATGTTGACTGCGAATTGGATTCATCATTCGACAGAGCCGTTTTAACTAATGCTTCAAGTCTTTCTTGGCCATAGCTTGCTGAAAGCTCTTCGACTACATCTTTTCCAATTTCAGTTATATCCCCATAGCGCGTGCTTTGTTCTACCCATTTTCTTTCCATCAACATATTGGTGGTGGCAACTGACGCCTTCATTGTTGCTTCCATAAATCTTTCGTGGAGTCCGAAACGCTGCTCATCGTCACCATCTTGGAGTTTTACCTGGACAGGGATACCTCGAAACTGTTGAACAAATACCTTGATTTCGCCAAAGTGCTCATCCGCTTGGGGTTGTCCGTTTGTTTCGGGTTCTGTTACTTCTTCAGTAGAGCCTAAGACATTCCGTACCTCAGGAAGAATATCCTCCCATGCATCTCTTGCATTTCGTTCAAGGGCTATAAAGTCAATAACTTGATAGATGCCTTTTACGCCTTTTATCGCAAATAGTTCCTTGATATAATCAGGAGCACTACCTAGATTATCTTCAAGCTTATAATTTCGTGTTTGTCCATCTGGTAAGTGCTCATCCACGTTAATTTTCATCGAATGTGGACTTGGTGTTGGTTCAATTGAGACTATTTTCATTTCAAATTCTCCTCTATTACTTACTACGACCGATTTTACCAAAGAAGATTGCTGTTATCCATTTATCGAATTTCATTTGTAATTTATTGCTTTCATTTAAAGGAATTCACTAAGCCTGTGGAGAAATTAAATAGGGTTAGCAAAATACAAACCGAAAAATTAAAAGGAGTTACATCATGTTGAACGAACAACAATTAACCGATATTAAACGGCTACAAGATATATGTGAAAAAGAGGAGAGCATTCAACTCAAACTAAATTGGGAGATGTTAAAGGCAAGAAAAGAAAAGGAGAAGATGGATTTTTTTCATTATAATAATAATGACTTGTTTGGTTTCATAGCTATCTATCGATTTGGCAATGAATATGAAATTTGTGGAATGGTCCATCCCTATAAAAGAGGATGTGGCATATTTACGACCTTATTTCAGGAAGCAATAAAAGAGATCCCAAGTAATGCAAAAAGAATTTTAGTCAATGCTCCGGCTAAGTCAAAGTCGGCTAAGCGCTGTTTGCAAACCCTTCCTGCAGAATATGCTTTCTCGGAGTACCAAATGAAATGGAAGTTGAAAAAGTTAGAAGTTAGCGATGATCCTCTTCAATTAAGGAAGGCTACTTCAGCTGATTTGGAAGCGGAAATTAAGTTGGATGTGGCATGTTTTGGTTTGGAAGAAGCCGGTGCGCGTGAATTTAATCAGGGTAATGCGGAAAATGATAAGAAAACTTCCTATATGATCGATGTAAATGGGGAAACAGTTGGTAAAATAGGTATCATGCGTGATGATAAGGAAATCTATATTCATGGGTTCGCTGTTTTTCCAGCATTTCAAGGAAAAGGCTATGGGAGAATTGCTTTGATCCAAACAGTTCTTACTGAGCAAGCATCGGGAAAAGACATTCTATTAGAAGTGGCTACTGAAAACAAACATGCACTTAAGCTATACGAAGACTGCGGTTTTCATTCTTATGAGGTGCAGGATTATTATCAGACTTAATAATAGAATGGTTAAAATGAATGGGGGATAAAGTGAAAGAATATTATATAATAAAAGTCTAATCCGACTGGCACTTATGATTATGAAAGTTGCTAGCTTATTCGCTAGATGTCATCCGTAATCACGATGATTTTACGGGAATTATAGCAAAGTGATAGCAAAAGGAGATGGTTATGATTAAAACTGAAAAACAAAAGATGGTAGCCGGGGAAATGTATAATCCATTTGTTTCCGAACTAATAGAAGGGCGCAATCGTGCGCGTCGGTTAACCCGATTATTTAATCAATCACTGGAAACGGAGAATTTGAAACGAACAGAACTTTTAAAAGAACTTTTTGGTTCCTGCTCTGAAAATATATTTATCGAACCTAGTTTTCGTTGTGACTATGGCTATAACATTCATGTTGGTGAAAACTTTTATGCTAACTTTGATTGTGTCATTCTAGATGCTTGCAAGGTACAGATAGGAAAAAACTGTGCAATCGCCCCAGGTGTACATATTTATACAGCGACACATCCTATTAATCCAGTGGAAAGGGTTAGTGGTATCGAATATGGAAAGCCTGTCACTATTGGAGATAGTGTATGGATTGGCGGGAAATCTGTTATAAACCCAGGAGTGACAATAGGAAACAATGTCGTTGTAGCTTCGGGATCCATCGTTACCAGAGATGTTCCGGATAATGTTGTGGTGGGTGGGAATCCTGCGAAATTAATTAAGCATATTAATTGAATGGACATGAGAGGTCGGTATTGAAGATAAGCATCTTACGGAAGAAGATGGAAATGTGAAACGAAGATTTTGGTTAGAAAATAGATAAGGGGGTTTGTAAAGTTGAGACGAGTAGATGTTGCTTATTCACTTATCCATGATGAAGTGGAAAATAAAGTATTAATGGTGAAAAACAATAAATATAATAACTGGTCGTTGCCTGGAGGAGCTGTTGAAGCAGGCGAAACTTTGGAGCAAGCTGCTGTCCGGGAAGCGAAAGAGGAAACAGGATTAACGGTAGAAGTTAACGATATCGTTTCAGTGAATGAAGCTTTTATGACGAAAGATGATCACCATGCCTTATTTATTACCTATAAGGCAAAAATTGTTGGTGGGGAACTTGCAATTCAAGATACCGATACCAGTGTTGGTATTTCAGAAGTGAAGTGGGTAGATTTGAATACAGCAGCTGAATTAATGCCATATCATAAGAATGGCGTGAAGGTCTTGTTGGCATCATCGATTCCATATGTGTTTCAAGGGGTGAGGAATTAAATGCTATTTAAGTTTTCAATCATGACTCAAGAACAAGCGGAGGAAATTGCATATAGCTGGCATTATGGTGGTGAATATTCTTTTTATGATATACAAGCAGATGCGGAAGATTTTCTGGAGTTCATTGATCCGGAACAACGTAGTGAATCGACGTTTGTTGTGCAGGACGGGAATAAAGTAATTGGCTTTTTCAGCTTTCATAAAACAGATTCAACCACTGTGGACATTGGGTTAGGAATGAGGCCTGACTTAACAGGGGATGGTAATGGGTTAGACTTTTTAGAGGAAGGCCTTGCTTTAGCTAAAACAAAGTATAACCCAGATAAAATCACACTATCCGTAGCCACCTTTAATCAAAGAGCAATAAAGGTTTATAAGCAAGCTGGTTTTGTAGAAGTAGAAACTTTTATGCAGGAAACGAATGGTAGTAGGTTTGAATTTGTAAAGATGGAGCTGCAAGTCAGATAGGTAATGAATGTTGGTCACGATAAAGTGAATAAAAAAGAAGGTAGGGTATGTTTTTTTGGAATTAAAACGGTTTGAAGAAAATATGATTAATGAGGTTGTTACTTTATTTAGAGGAACGATCTTAACAATAAATAGAAAAGATTATTCAACGGAACAGGTCAAGGTATGGGCTAATAACTCCCAGCCACTTGATGAATGGGTAGATCGCTTAGAAAAAACCACTACATATGTTGCAATTATCAATGGTGGAATAGTAGGTTTTGGCAACCTGACTGAGGATGGTTGGATTGATTTGCTGTATGTACATAAAGACCATCAAGCAGAAGGTATTGGTTCAGAGATTATTACACGGCTCGAATTTGACGCGAAGCAGCATCACATTAATCGTTTATCGACTGACGCAAGCATTACAGCGAAACCCTTTTTTCTTTCTCGAAGTTATCATGTACTTGCGACGCAAACAAAAATAGTAGATGGGTTTAGCTTTATCAATTATAAAATGGTCAAAACTATTTAACAGGAGGATTACCCTATGCACAATCCTATTAAAAGCAAGATCAACACGATTTTTGTTCATGTCAGTGATTTAGCTAGATCGGTAGAATGGTATGCGAGATTGCTGGGAGAAGCTTATGAACCATCAGAAGTTTCGAAGCCGGTCTTTAATCTGAAAATTAACCACCATACAGGTTTAACATTGGATGCTGGACCAAAGGGTGAGAAGAAAATAATTAATCCTTCTCCATATCCACTGTTTAATTTTCACACAGATAATATCCATGATTCCTATCAATTTGCGAAAAACCTTGGTTATCAAATTGATTCAGTTATCGTTGAATTTGATGACTTTTCTTTTTTTACCTTAAAGGATCCTGATGACCATACTATCATGATTTGTACCGGATAACAGAAATAGTCCATTTATCGAATTGACAAAAAAAGGTATACGTGTTTAAGTAAGGTTATAACTTAATAGAAAGTCCACTAGGGGTGCCATTTTGGCTGAGATAAGGAAATTCTTAATCCCTTTGAACCTGATCTAGTTCATACTAGCGTAGGAAAGTGGAGGTCGGTTGTATCAAAGACAACTTTGTATAAATACAAACCACTCCAATTTCTGGGGTGGTTTTTTGTTTAAAAAATACTCCGCATCAGATTCTTCACTGCCCCTATTGGATGTTCAATTCTGAATGAAAGGGGCTCTTCTCTATGAAACATTCTATTCCAACCGTACTTACCATTGCAGGCACCGATCCAACAGGAGGTGCTGGGATACAGGCTGATTTAAAAGCTTTTCAGGAGCGTGAGGTTTATGGGATGAGTGTTGTGACATCGATTGTAGCACAAAATACGATTGGCGTTCAGGATGTAGAGCACTTACCCACTAATTTTATCCAGAAACAAATCAAAAGTGTGTTAGCGGATATCTCACCAGATGTAGTCAAAACAGGAATGATTGCCACTTCAGAGATGATGGTGGTTATAGCAGAGGCAATTGAGAAGCACTCGATCCCCTATGTGATTGACCCTGTAATGGTTGCAAAAAGTGGTGACCATCTGATGGACGTCAATTCGAAACAAACAATGATTGAACGGCTATTACCACTTGCAACAGTTGCTACGCCAAATGTACCAGAGGCAGAAGTGTTACTCTCTGAATCTATCAAGTCCGTAGCAGATGCTGAAGATGCAGCGCGGCGTATTGTTCATGAGCTTGGTGCGAATGCGGCGGTTGTGAAGGGTGGTCATCATTTTAGCGAAGAAGCGGTTGATGTTTTATATGACGGTGCTGACATACACAGGTTTCCCACTGCGCGAATAGATACCAAACATACACATGGAACAGGGTGTACGTATTCCGCGGTCATCGCGGCTGAACTCGCAAAAGGGAATTCTGTTTATGATGCAGTGAAGACAGCGAAATTATTTATCACAGATGCTATTCGCTTTAGCTTAAAACTTGGAAAAGGAAATGGTCCAACAAACCATTGGGGTCATCGTTTACAAGGATTGCCAGAAAGGAATAGGAGGATTTTTCAATGAACTATCTTACACAGATCAAAAATCAAAAACCGCTAATTCATAATATCACGAACACGGTTGTTGCTAATTTTTCAGCGAATGGATTATTGGCGTTAGGCGCTTCACCTGCTATGGCAAATGCCCCTGAAGAAGCGGCTGAAATGGCATCACATGCGGATGCGCTCGTATTAAATATTGGCACATGTACACAAGATCAGGTTAATGCGATGATTTTTGCAGGAAAAGCGGCCAATAAAAAAGGCATACCAGTTAGTTTAGATCCAGTAGCAATTGGTGCGACATCTTTTCGTACGAGTGCAATCAAACAAATTTTATCCAAAGTTGATGTGTCAGTTATCCGTGGTAATGCTGGAGAAATAGCTTTACTAGCAGGGTTGGATGCCGAAATAAAAGGTGCTGATACCTTAGTAGATGAAATTGACCCTGAAGCAGCCACACATGTTGCTGGAAAATATAAGGCGGTAGTTGTTGCAACAGGAAAAGTCGATACCATCACTGACGGGTATAAGTATACGCAATGCACAAACGGGGTAGCAATGCTTCCAAATGTTACAGGAACCGGGTGTTTATTAACGGCAATTGTTGGTGCATTTCTTAGTGTAAGTAGAGATTTCTATGATGCGTCTGTGCAAGCAGTGTGTAGTTATGGTGTAGCAGCAGAGTTAGCAATGGAGCACTGTAAGGGTCCGGGAACGTTTTTACCATCCTTATTGGATGAATTGTATACCTTAACTGAAGAAAAGGTTAAGGCAAAGGCAAGTCTTCGCGAGCTCACTTTAAAAGGAGAATAAAGCAGATGGTAGATAAAAAAAGTCTTCGCTTATATTTTATTATGGGTAGCACAAATACAATAGAGGATCCTGCATATGTTCTACAACAAGCAATTGATGGGGGTATTACAATTTTTCAGTATCGGGAAAAGGGGCTTGCCGCCAAAACGGGTGTTGAAAAGTATAAGTTAGGGATTGAACTTCGTAATATTTGTCTGAATAATAATGTTCCGTTCATTGTGAATGATGATATTGCCTTGGCCATTAAGCTTCATGCTGACGGTGTCCACATTGGTCAAAAAGATGAATCGTTGATTAACGTAAAAGAAAGACTTCCAAACTATATGTCTGTTGGTGTATCAGTGTCAACTGTCGAAGAAGCAGTCCTTGCCGAGCAACAAGGTGCTGATTATCTTGGAATTGGACCTATTTTCATAACATCTACCAAAGCGGATGCACTCGATCCAATAGGGATAAAAAGAGTAGTGGAAGTCAGTGAAAGAATAACTATTCCAATTGTAGCAATTGGTGGGATTAAAAGGGAAAATGCAGGGGATATCATGAAATCTGGAGCGTCGGGTATATCGATTATTTCAGCAATTAGTCAGGCGGGAAGTTGTAAAGAAGCGGCTTATGAATTAGAGGTAGCTACTAGATTAGCAGAGGTAAATAGTAAAAATTAAGGAGGTGGTTGGACTAGAAAATTCGAAAAGGAGGCTAATGATGTATCGCACAAGAGTTTTGACCACAATGGCAGTTTTTATCGCAATCGGCGTTATAGGATCGCAATTACTTTGGTTTCCGGCTGGGATCGCAAAAGCATACCCTGTCCAGCATGCGGTAAA
Organism: Virgibacillus carmonensis; assembly: GCF_057836705.1. Classification (NCBI taxonomy): domain Bacteria; kingdom Bacillati; phylum Bacillota; class Bacilli; order Caryophanales; family Bacillaceae; genus Virgibacillus; species Virgibacillus carmonensis. Next base: position 8,727 of record NZ_JBYQFJ010000049.1, read on the forward strand.
TGTGATGGCAGCGATAACACTGGGGCCTGGCCCAGCAGTAGTGATTGCGTTTATGACAGGGTTAATGCGTAACATGCTTGGACTTGGAACGTTACTCGCTTTTCCAGGTGGGATGATTGGTGCGTTTTTAGCTGGGTATTTGTATAAAAAATTTGGTCGTAAAATGCTAGCTGTAGTTGGCGAAGTAGTCGGAACGGGAATAATTGGATCGTTATTTTCAGTACCATATGCAAATCTACTAATGGGCAGTTCACTTGGTGCCTTTGTCTTTTTGCCATCATTTTTAGTGAGCAGTATTTCAGGAGCGATTATCGGTTACTTAGTTGTGATTCGTGTTAAACAAGCAAGTCCATTACAAAACATATAGTAATTAGTGCGTGTTCAAAAAGTCGCCATTTATCATTTGGTGACTTTTTGAACATCCTATTAGGAACTACTAGGGGTGCAACATGCTGAGATAAGGATTGACCTTTATCCCTTTGAACCTGATCTGGTTAATACCAGCGAAGGGAAGTAGTGAGGACGGACTCCTCTATTTATCTACTTTGATTCTTCTAGTTAGCTTCCAAACAAATTCAGGGGAGGCAAATTCAATGACATTTACTGAAACATTACGCAAGGAAAACCAAGATGTATACGAGGCAATTTTTAATCACTCTTTTGTGCAGGGCATTGGCAAAGGTAGTGTTCCAAAAGAAGCGCTGGCTCATTATATAAAGGCAGATTATGAATATCTGAATGCATTTATGTATATTTATGGGATAGCAATATCAAAAGCAACTACTCGCGAAAATATTAGTTTTTTTAATAATCAAATTGACTTTGTGTTGAATAGTGAAATTCATCCACACAATAATTTTTGCGAACAAATCGGTGTTGGATACGCGGAACTACAGGGATACCCATTACCACCAACAGCCGATCATTATGTGAAACATATGATGTACCATGCGCATATGGGAAGCCTGGGTGAAGTCATAGCAGCGCTTTTGCCATGTCCGTGGACATATTTAGAAATTGGACAGGAATTAATGAAAACGTATCAGCCCGATGAAGATCATCCATTTTATCCATGGATCTCATTTTATGCTGATGAGCAGGTAGCGACTATTACCATGGAAATGCGTAACATGTTAGATCATTTAGCTGCTGTGGCAAGCCCAACCGAACAGGAAAAAATGAAAATGGCATTTCGTAAAAGCTGTCAATTAGAGTTGTCCTTCTGGGAAATGGCATTTACCAGCGAAGTATGGCCGGTTGGAGATTATATGAAAGTATGAGTTTAATAGAGAATTTCGTGAGATGTCTTCCTACAAAGAGGGCATCTTTTTTTTTGAGCATAGTTAGTACATTAGGTTGTAATTCCATCAAGCCCTAAATCAATGCCACCGAAAGATCGATAGTGGCGGGTAGTGACTCTAGCATTATGAACCATAAATTCCCCCCTCTCCCCACCCATTTTTAACAAAATAGGCTCTTCTTGAATATCATGACAGATAGAATGGAAATTGGAGGAGAGTAAATGGAAATACATGTAGTGCAACGTGGAGAAACTTTGTGGAGAATAGCACAGCGATATGGTAACGATATTAATCAAATAATATTAGTCAATCAGCTGGATAACCCTGATGTGCTCGTTGTCGGGCAGTCACTGGTCATTCCAAATCCAAATCAAGAATATGTAGTTACACCAGGTGATACTTTATGGGCAATTGCACAAAGGTATGGTGTAACCGTTAATGAGCTTGCTCAGGCTAACAATATTACGAATCCAACACTCATTTACGTTGGTGAATTGCTTGAGATTCCATATTCCATCCATGTCGTCCAAGTGGGTGAATTTTTGTGGGGAATCGCTCAACAATATGGTGTGCCTGTAAATCAAATCATTGATGCAAATAATATAACAAATTCATCATACATCTATCCAGGCCAGCGTTTAAGAATACCGTCTACAATTAAACCTATAATTGAAGTGAATTCATATATAACACAAACGAATGAGCAGGCAAGACGGGAGGTATTAGCATTAGGCAGTAATTTTACGTATATTTCCCCGTTCATGTATAGTGTGCAAGCCGATGGAACGATTACTGAAATGCAGGAGGCTGCTGTACTAGAAGCAGCAAGAGCGACTAATGTAGCGCCACTCCTTGTTTTAACCAACTTTACAGGTGGGGAGTTTAGTTCGGATCTAGCAGCAACAATTCTAAGAAATCCTCAGTTACAAGAAACCTTAATTACCAACATTTTGGAAAAAATAAGAGCGAAAGGCTATACCGGCATAAATATTGACTTTGAATATGTCTACCCAGAAGATCGGGAGAATTATAATAATTTCCTGCGGCGACTTGTTGCCCGTTTTCATCCGGAGGGGCTAATTGTTTCCACAGCATTAGCACCAAAGGAGAGCGCGGAACAAGAAGGGTTGCTATATGAAGCACACGACTATGCTGCTCATGGGGAGATTGTTGATTTTGTAGTTGTTATGACTTACGAGTGGGGATGGGCTGGAGGAGAACCGTGGGCTATTGCACCAATTAACGAAGTTCGTGACGTGTTGGATTTTGCAGTAACAGTTATTCCCCGTGATAAAATTATGATGGGAGTCCCATTGTACGGAAGAGATTGGGAAATTCCCTGGCAGGAAGGAACTACTGCTCGAACCATTAGTCCAAAAGCAGCGGTTCAACTAGCAGCTGAGTATGGTGTGGAGATCCAATATAATGAGACCTATCAAGCACCATTTTTTCAATATGTAGATGAAAATGGTCAGGAACACGAAGTTTGGTTTGAAGATGCCAGAAGTGTGCAGGCCAAATACGATACAGTAAAGGACTATAACTTAAGGGGTGTTAGTTATTGGGTATTAGGTCAACCGTTCCCAGAAAACTGGGCTGTTTTGGGAGATAACTTTACTATTAGGAAGTTGTAGAGAAATAAAATTGGGATTGATGCTGTAACACAATTGATTAGTGAACATATTTTTAATGATTATGTTCAGTGTGTATTGTTAATTCCTTATACGGACGGAACTAAATTTACTAGTAGAATGTAAAATCGCTGATGCTGAAAAATTTGAGCAATGTGTAAGTAATACAATAAAGGATTTTTAATTTATAACACTAGAATATGAAGCTATGGCTAAGGAAACACTTGGTTTAGAAGCGGAATAAACCAATGTATTTTGCCATTTCACTTTAGCATGCGATAATAAGGGAAACAGTTGATAGGATGAAAATATGACAACAGTAATTGAATTAAACGTTAAGTCTAACTATATAGCAGAGTATAAAAAAGGCTATCCTTTGATTAGTAAGGACACCATTATGAACCCAAGTGCGCTCAAAGAAGAGGGAAGCGTTGTTCATCTGGTAGATCAAAACCACCAATTTATCGCAAAAGGCTACTATGGAAAGCAGAATAAAGGTTTAGGTTGGGTGTTGACGCACAACAAAGCTGAAGCGATTGATTTTCCATTTCTTAAGTCAAGATTAGAAGTTGCACTCAATGCTAGACAATCTTTCTATAAAAATATCGAAACTACTGCATTTCGTTTATTTAATGGTGAAGGCGACGGTGTTGGCGGTTTTACCATTGACTATTTCGCTGGTTATTATTTGATTAATTGGTATAGTGCGGGCATTTATACATTCAAAGATGAAGTGACCCGTGCCATTGATGAGCTTTGCGATTACAAAGCTATATATGAAAAGAAACGTTTTGATACGAAGGGCCAATATATTGACGATGATGATTTTGTAAAAGGGACACGTGGTGAATTTCCAATTATCGTGAAGGAAAACGGGATGAACTATGCGGTATATTTGAATGATGGTGCAATGGTTGGAATTTTTCTAGATCAAAGGCAGGTAAGAAAAGCGATCCGGGATAAGTATTCCAAAGGGAAGAATGTGTTGAACACCTTTTCGTATACAGGTGCCTTTTCCGTAGCAGCAGTACTAGGTGGAGCATTAAAAACATCCAATGTAGATCTTGCAAAACGTAGCAAAAATAAGACAATTGAGCAATTTAGTGTTAATGGAATCGATTACGAACAGCAGGATATTAAGGTAATGGATGTCTTTGAGTATTTTAAATATGCGAAGCGGAAAGAATTGAAATTCGATCTAGTTATCCTTGATCCACCTAGCTTTGCCCGCTCAAAAAAACACACGTTTAGTACGGCTAAGGACTATCCAGCGCTTATCAAAGATACCATTGCTATTACTGAAAAAAATGGCGTCATTGTTGCATCGACTAATAATGCGTCATTCGGCATGCGAAAGTTCAAAGGATTTATTGATAAAGCATTTAAAGAAACGAGCACGAACTATAAAGTTCTAGAGGAATTCTCTTTGCCGTCCGATTTTAAAACACTTTCAAGCTTCCCACAAGGTAACTATTTGAAGGTATTGATTGTGGAGAAGAGGTAGGTGCAAGCAATGGTTATGGCCGTTCTTTTTGATTTAGACGGAACGTTGTTAGACCGTGATGAATCTGTTAAGCATTTCATACGTATGCAATATGAGCGGATGAAGCATAATTTAAATCACATTTCAAAAGATGCATATACTACAAGATTTATGGAATTAGATAACCGGGGGTATGTTTGGAAGGATAAAGTCTATCAGCAAATGGTGCAGGAATTTAATATAATGCCAACATGGGAAAGCCTTTTAGATGATTATGTGAATGAGTTTAAGCATAGCTGTATAGCCTTTCCGAATCTTATCTGGATGCTGGAAGAGTTGAAAGCTAACTCCATTTACTTAGGGATGATTACAAATGGTAAAGGTCAATTTCAAATAAACAATATAAAAGCTCTTGGTATTGAAAAGTATTTTGATACTATCCTTGTATCTGAATGGGAAGGTATCAAAAAGCCTGAACCGTTAATTTTTCAAAAGGCTTTAAAAAAACTGAATGTCCATTCGGATGAAAGTATCTTTGTAGGCGATCACCCTGAAAATGACATCCTTGCTGCCCGCAATATAGGAATGGATACTATATGGAAAAAAGATAATTATTGGCGGTATGCAGATACCGACTATATGATTGACGATTTGAGTGAAATACCAGCCATTATTCTGGAAAGAAGAAGGCGCTAATCAAAATTGATGGTTAGCGTTTTTTTGTTAGTAAAGAAAGTATAAACGAAAGTCTGTCTAGCTCCAGCGCCTAGATACTCGAGACATAAGCAGTTCGCTTCCGCGCGAGGAAACCCATCCACACTGCACCG
>NZ_JBYQFJ010000050.1:0-12147 GCF_057836705.1 Virgibacillus carmonensis
CGGTAAACTTGAGGAAGTACACCGCCATGAAGACAAAACAACCAATAGATAATGACAACAATTCAACGAAAAATGGTTCTGATCATCAAAAACCGATGATCGGAACTATTTTTTTAAGTTATTTTTGGCTAGTTATGTCCCAGCCTCATGTTTTTCTCCTCTTAAAAACTTTGGTAACCGAAGTTAGCAATGGGTTGAGAACCGAGTACATTAAAACATAAAACGATTTACTATCTTGTATAAAATAAGTTTCAAAAATTTTATTCCTGCTGACTTGGATTTTGCTTGGTCCCTATTCTAGAAGATACACTAGCAAATCCCCTAAATTTATTTAGTAATTGTTGTATTTAAGTTGTATAATTACTGTAATAAAAAGGAAAAGCACCAAACAGGCTTTTACAGGAATCTCCAAAATCACACTAATAGATGCAAAAGATTTAAGGAACGAGAAAAATAAAAGCTGAAAATAGGGGGGCTTAATATAGAATACCAACTACAAATTAAACAGTTTGAGGTACTAAGGAAGTATGGAAATACTAAGGTATATCTTTACTATATGGATGATATTACTATAATTTCTATACCGGCTTGGAACTGGTGCTTTTTATGGGATTTGAAAAAAAACGAACAAGAAGTTGTACAGGAATGTATAGAAGAATTGTCTATTTATATGAAACAGAATGATGCATTACTACTTTCAAACAATATTTATCACTACATAGTTCTAGCTATTTTTGATGTTTATACAATAACAGGTGGGGACTAGGAATCCTTTCAAGTGATTAAAAAAGCTCTTAGGGTGCCTCAAAAGACTTTGTAGTTGTTTTGGGTCAGAAATTGATAAGCATACAAACCATAAATATTTGTCTTTAGTCAGAATATTACATAATAGAAAGGCTAGTCATTTATTTTTTCTTTGCCAATTCATCCCTGTCTAATGCTCTAGGTGGTTCTTCCATCCATCCATTTTTGATCATGATGTTTGCACCATCTTCTGCATATTTTAATATTTCTATAGTGAGTCTGCTATATTGCACACCTATATCTCTCCTAGGACTCATTGACATGCTTGCCCCATAGTACCCAACACTTAAAGCAGTTAAAACTGTAGAATAAAACATCATTAGCTTATCAGAAAAAGTGTAAGTAGTTGAATCAGTTACTTCTGAATCCCACGTCATTGGTACCGGAAGATCACTTTCCCGTAATATTGAACCAAAAATCTCACAGTGCTTTTGTGAAATTTTCTTTCCCCTAACAAGAAACTTTCTTACTTCTTCTGATTTTGCAACCTGACTGAAGCCGGCCATAGTGGCTAACCCAATTCCGTTTCTTTGATGGTTTGCATATAGATTAGTTATTTCTGTGCCAGCTAGAGGTCTTTTTTCACCAAAATAACCAGTAAGGAAGGACTTGCTTTTTACAAAGTCAATTTTTTCAGTTGTATGTAAGTATGGTGACTTAATATAAATCCCTTTGGACAGTAATAATTGATTTGCGATTTTAAGCAATTGATCTGATTCATGAAGAGATTCACTGAAATAACTGTAAACATCATCCCTTGTAGAAAAAGACAAACTTAAACTGTAAGCTTGTAATCCTATTTTGCTCATTTGATGAATGTAATTTAATACATATGTATCAGAAAATAACTTAGGGGCAGTTAAATCTACATCTTCTTCCATTTTAAATCCATATGGAATTGGCTGAGTTTCTTTGCTGAAAATTTCAGTTAATGCTAATAAGTGACCGTTTGAAAGCTCTATTGCATGCTGGACAATTGGTTTTATTTCATCATCTTCAACGTTTGCAATAAATTGATTTAATTTACATATTACCGCACTATCATTCATGTATGCAGTCCATAGCTGTGTGATTTCTGCTGATGTCAATTTGACTTCATGTTTCATTAGATTTCCCCCATTAAGTATTACTGTTTAGGTTCTATGCTCTCCAATAATTATCTATATTATGTATCATAATAATCCACCAACCATCGAAGAGGAATTGTTTTTTACTCACCTTGTGCACCTAAACATATACCCAAGGTTTTACGAGCAACGAAATACATGCAAGAAAGATATATCGCAGGGGGGTATAAGTCAAGACCGTGATGAATGTAAATCAATTAGGGCTACATTAAAATGGGAGAATTCAGCTTTTATGTTCAATTAATTTTTAAGCGTTATCGAGTTTCATTCCTTTATAATATTATTGAATAAATATAGGTAAGAGACTTGTTGGATTTATGAAATAATATGTAAGGGTTTAAATAGCATTATAGGGGTAGTGTCAGGAATAATGCGGAAATACAACGATATGAGATTATCTTTTTAATTTAGAGTTTATTTTTTTCATTACAAATTCCCATTTCGATTTGAAATAAAGGGTTTGAGAAAGGATTTGAACGATTGCTTAGTTATTTTGAGAAATCCACTACATCTGAAGAACAGATAAGCATGTAGAGATTGATAAGTTTGACCGGGAAAATCATATTTTCCTCAATACTCGAAAAAACATATAGGCTGAAACATAGGAATGCAACTAAAACAAGCATCATACCCCCAAGCCAATCAGCTTTGACAACCGGTCAGATATTTCAATTACTTTTAATATATATTTTTTTACGATTTTAGATAGAATAAAATCTCCACTTTAACTCGACAAAACAAATAAATCAACGCATTGGAAAAGAAGGTCAATTTATTACTAACGGTTGTTTTACATCAATAAATTATCACTTTATTCTTGTTCAACTGTAGCAGCAGGGGGAAATGTATTAGATGAAACTCAATAAGTTTCAAAGCCACGAATTAAGGCTCATAGATTTGATTAAGACAAAATGCACTATGATAAATGGTGCTATTCCTTCAGAATTTTGCAGCCAACTGGAATAGCTTTTCTATTCACAATTGGATAGGATTTTAAAGTATGAATTGTCCTCTTTCATTATGCATGGGAACATTTGAAGATAGGTATAAGAGCATATGTTTATGGGGCTATTTTGACTATCTAAGGTGATTACTTTTTACCTACCCATATCATCCAACTTTTTTATATAAAATTTCTCTGTACAAATTCAATAGATGATCTAACTCCTGACTGCATTTAACAGTTTCTTTACTTGTGATTCCTTTGTTAAGGGCTAACTTAATCATTTCCTGTTTCTTTGTGTTTATATATTGTTTCAACTTTATTTGTATATACAATTTCAAAATTCCTCCTATATTCTAATGCTATAGTGAATATCCATTCAGTATTATGCAGGACTAAAGTATTGGTGTAAATACTTTTGACAAAGGAAGACAAACATAGATAAAATTAGCAGTTGGCTATTTTAGTAAATTACACAAGGAAAGGACTAGAAATGCTAGACCATTATTTTTTCCAATACCACTACAAAGTAAATGGTGAAGATTAGTAAAAATACGGAAATACCCGAGTTCTGAATAGATCTCGGGTATTTCGTATGGATTACTTAGTTACTTTATCAAGTATATCTAAATTATAATTCATTAATGAAATATAGTCTTCATTATTTTGAATATCTTCCTCTGTTAAATAGATAAATTGTGGATGGTTATAGCCTCTGCACCAATTTGATCCTGAATGATTTTCGATATAGGATTAGGCTATTTTGTTCAAAATAATATAATCTAGGTTATACTTTTCTGCTTGATGAATTATTTGAGACAATTCTTTTTGTAATGGTTTACTACTAGTTGATATACCATTAACTGATATCTGTTCTATACCATAGCGCTCTTCCCAATATCCGAAAGTTGCGTGAGATACTAAAATCCATTTTTTCTTTTTCTTCTAATATGTTCTTGAACCTTTTTATCCAATTCCACTAATTTTGTGTCCAATTCAGCGAAATTTTCGTTATAATTTTTTCTTTTTCAGGATTTAATATGATGAGTTCTTCTTTAATAATTTGCGCTACTTCTATCATGCGTAGTGGATCTAACCAAATGTGCGGGTCTCGGTCGCCATGGTTATGTCCTTCATTGTTCACTTTCGGTGGTGATTCCGTTTCAGTTAAAACAGTTTATCAACCAGGAGTAGATGCACATACATATGAGCCTACAACTAAGGAAATGATCTGTGATGCTTTTATTTATTTAGGTGCAGGGATGGAGGGGGTCGCAGGAAGAGTCTGTTGTTGTTGACCGTGTGAACGTAGAAAGTTTAATGGGGCCATCGATAGATCCTCATCTATATAAAGCGACCCAGAGCGACATTGCAACTATAGATGAAGCGGATGTTGTTTGTTACAATGGATTACATTTGGAAGCTAACATGGTTGAAATATTTGATGAAATATCGGAATCATAACCTGTTCTAGCAATAGGGGAAACCATTCCCGAAGACTCGTTATTAAAGGGTGAAAAAGGGGTAGTCGATCCACATATCTGGTTTGATATAGATCTTTGGAAGCAAGCATTAGAAGCTGCGGTTGAAGAATTAAAAAAATGTGCTCCTGAGGAGGCAGAATATTTTGAGTGAAATAAACAGGCTTATTTTGCTGAACTAGATAAAGTGAAGCAAGAGGCAGAAAATTCCGGAGGACAAAAGGATTCTTGTCACTGCACATGATGCATTTGGGTATTACGGAAGGGCTCATGATATGAAAGTTATAGTGCTTCAAGGGTTAAGTACGGAAGGAGAGATTAGTGTTTCTGATATCAATCAACTCCTTATTTAAGTTCAAAGTCTAAAACAAGATTGCTATACCAAAAAACTTACGACTGAATCTTACATTAAAATAATGCTTTATGCACAAGTACACGAAACAGAAGGATCCGAGGCATTGAGTGAAGCTTTATTGGTTGCAGATCCTTAGAAAGCAGTTGGATTTGAATCAATCAGTGCATCTCAGCTTCCTCGAAAGAATAACGAGATAGAGCCATCCATACTAGCGAACTGAATCGATTTGGTTTAGATCCATAAGTAGTTAGTGACATTTATCAATCACTTTAAGCAATTGAACTATTTTTTAAATGGTTAAAGCAGCATGTGTAAATCAAACATTTTATTGCATAGACTGAGATAGATTTACAGAATCAAATTTACATGGTATTCACTACCTATTATTTACATGTCCTTATCCAACTGGAAACCAATACCATTATGTCTTTGCTTCCAGTGAAATAAATTAAGAGCGTAGTAGCTTCGGTTGCTAAAAACCTAAAAATCAAATGGGTACTTTGGAATGCCCTCCTACCATATAAACAATCTGAAAGTATATTAGTAGAATTTAATGGAAAGCCTGTTAATATAGTAAACTACTAGTTGGAGGCATTCAATATGAAAAAGAACATTACTATAGGTATTGGCTTTCTTGTTTGCCTATTTATTATTCTACCACCTGCTCATGCGGATAGTGGACAATTATACAAAGTTGACTCGGTAACATTAGAGTTACGAAATGCACCAGACCAAAATGCAACTGTTTTATCTGAACTAAAAAACGGTTCAAAAGTTACTGTTTTTCAAGAATCATATGGCTGGGGAAGAACATTTTATAATGGAAAAGCAGCATGGGTCGCATTATATCAACTTGAAACAGTGAATGATATACAGGAGGAACAGGTAGATGTCGAACAGCCAGACGAAAAAGAACGGCAAGTTGAAATTGCAGCATCTTCGGAAATAGATACGGAGTCCAGTGAATCCGTAGAAAGTGGAAAACTGTACGAAGTTAAAGCACCTGCCGTAAGATTACGCAACGCTGCTGATATAAATGCCACTATCGTTACGGAATTGAACAAGGGTGCAGGAGTTACTATTTTTCAAGAATCATATGGTTGGGGAAGAACATTCTATAATGGGAAAGAAGTATGGATCGCTTTATACTTACTTGATGAAAAAAATAAATCTCCAGATGCCAAGATGTCAGAGGTAAATGAAAAAGCTGATCCGCAACAAATAACAAAAGATACCGAAAACGAGGAGTCAGAGGCAGAACCTGACCAAAAATATGAGGATGAAAAATTAGAAGAAGAACTTGATGAAACAGAAGAGAAAGCTTTCGAAACCGGGGATAAGGAAGAAAACCAGGATGTTCAAAGTAAGCAAAGTGCTGAAAAGACACTATCTGGTTATCATTTTGTTATTGACCCAGGCCATGGTGGAAAAGACCCTGGTGCGGTTCGATCAAAAGTATATGAAAAAACATTAACACTATCTACAGCGAAAAAAGTTGCAGAACAATTACGTGATAAAGGGGCTTCCGTTACATTAACCCGAACGGATGATATGTTTATACCATTGGAGGAACGAGTGCAAATTAGTAATTCCACTGGTACAGATGCATTTATTAGTCTGCACTATAATGCATTTGAACTCCAATATGTACGTGGAATAGAAACTTTTTATTATGATGGTAAAGAAAATGAGAAGCTTGCCAATTTCATTCAGAAATCACTGATTAATTACGTAAACCTCACTGATCGTAAAGCGAAACAAGCGGATTTTCATGTGTTAAAAGATAACAAACAACTGGCTTTACTAATTGAGCTTGGTTTCATTAGCAATCCTGAAGAACGAAAGCTTGTCCAAACTGATAGTTATCAGGAAAAGGCTGCAAGGGGCATTGCCGCTGGATTGGAAGACTATTTTAATAAAGACTTGGGTTTCGTACCATAAATCCAATAAAAGGGTTGTATTAAAACGTGTATTATTATCTTTTGGGCATAAGAGTAGAATGTACTGTGAAAAGGAATCTTAATTGTATACCTATCAGTTTAATATTTAAATTTACACAGCTTGTCGTAGTAATGATTACATGAACATAAAATAGAGGATCACCCATATGGTCCTGACTAAAATGGTTGATCTATTATATCTTTTCAACATAAGCGCCTATAGTTAAGAGTTATAAACAATTCTCAAAATGGAATGAGCTATAACTATTCCTACGCGTTTCTTGCATTTTCGTGATAATATACGTCGATGGTTCGAAATTTCATTTTAACTCGAAAAAGATTGTGTCGGCTGAATCTCTAAAACAATTAAAGGTTTTCTAATGTTGTAAGTCCGCATTTTCTTGAAGCTCCCCCTGATTAAAGAGCTTTTTTAAATTCCAATATATACTTAGCGTTTTAAGTCCACATCTTCCTTGCTCTATACCTCTATAAAATATACGAGGTTTGTTTCTAATTAAAAAATTTTGAAAGGAACTTGCCTAGCTTACAATGGAAAACACAAAATAATTCTATTAAAACCAACCTAGCATAATATATTAAAAGACATATGAAAGGTTGGGCTAAATCTATGAAGAAGAGACATAGTATTCTAGTAGTTTTATTTAGTATGTTAATTATTATTTTATTTGTATCATACGTATCCATGCCAAATAATCAGAGTAAATTTTTTCATTCCGTATTCGTTAATAAATTGACGAAATCTGACATTAGTGAGGATGCATTACTTTTAATGATGAGTACAGAGATTCCTCAACTAAAAACAAACTTAAAAGAGAACGAGATAGAAACTCCAAATGTATCAAACTTATTCTTTGAAATTACATCTGGAATTACTCCAAACAATTTTACTAGTTTACTTGAGTTAGAACTACCCGGTTTGAGTTCTTTTTCAAAGGGAATTTATATTGCTGGAAAAGAATCAGATTTAGCGAATATGCCTATGGAGTCACCCCCTCCTAATTTCGAAAAATTGCTTGAAGAAGCAAAAGAAGATATTTCCGAAAGTGACCAATCCGAACCCAAAGAAGAAAACTTTGAAAACAAATCTGAGGCCAATTTATTTATCTACCATAGTCATAGTTGGGAAGCTTTCTTGCCTTTATTGGATGGTGCAGAAAGAAAACCTAGTGAAGCATCAAGTGCAAATAATAAGAAGAATATAGTTCTTGTAGGTTCCATGCTAACGGAACAACTTGAAGAACAAGGAATAAACACTGTTCACGATAAAACCAATGTCACAGCAGAACTACATGAAAAAGGATGGGATTACTATGATTCATATAAGTTCTCTCGACAAACAATAGAAGAAGTACTTTCAACAACTGAAGAATTAAAGTATTTTATTGATATACACCGTGACTCTCAACGAAAAGATGTTACTACTATTACTATCAATGGGAAAGATTATGCAAGGTTATATTTTGTTGTAGGTGTAGAACATAAAGATTACGAAGAGAATTTGAAGTTTGTTGAAGAATTAAACAGCAGGATTGAGGAAAGGTACCCTGGGATTAGTAGAGGTATCTACTTAAAAGATAAAACGGAAGGAAGTGGTATTTATAATCAAGATATTTCGGAACGGACCATATTAATAGAAGTTGGCGGTGTTGATAATAACAGAAAAGAGTTGAGTAATACCACTAACGTATTGGCAGAAGTCCTTGGTGAATATATATTAAATGCGGAAAAGGTAAATGGTGAAAATTAGTGAAAACACGAAACCCCGAGGTCTGATCTCGGGGTTTTGTATGGATTACCTGGTTACTTTATCAAGTATATCTAAATTGTAATTCATTAGTGAAATATAGTCTTCATCATTTTGAATATCTTCCTCAGTTAGTATAGATAAATTGTGGATGGTTATAGCCTCTGCACCAATTTGATCCTGAATGATTTCCGATATAGAATTAGAGCTATTTTGTTCATAAATAACATAATCTAGGTCATACTTTTCTGCTTTATCAATTATTTGTGTTAATTCTTTTTGCGATGGTTTACTACTAGTTGATAAGCCATTAACTGATATCTGTTCTATACCATAGCGTTCTTCCCAATATCCAAAAGCCGCATGAGATACCAGTATCCGTTTTTCTTCTTTATCTTTCAAAACGTTCTTGAACTTTTTGTCCAATTCAATTAATTTTGTTTTTAATGTAGCGAAATTTTCGTTATAAATTTTTTCTTCATCAGGATTTAATAAAATGAGTTCTTCTTTAATAATCTGCGCTACTTCTACCATCCGCAGTGGATCTAACCAAATGTGTGGGTCGCGGTCGCCGTGGTTATGTCCATCATGTGAATCAGCAGTATGGTGGTCTTCTGTATTTTCATCATGTTCATTTTCGTGATTGTGTGGATCCGTGTGTTCGTCTTCATCGGCTTGAGTATCTTCATCATGAACGCTATCTTCTTTATGTTCACTTTCGTGATCTTGTTTATCCGAGTGTTCGTCCTCATGGTCATGATGAGTATCTTCATTATGAGCACTGTCTTCGTCATGTTCACTTTCTTGATTGTGTGCATCCGTGTGTTCGTCCTTATGATCAGAAGTATCTTCATCCACCCGGAAAAGTTCATCATGTTTTCCAATTTCAACTAACTTTACATTTTCTGATGATAGTGCATCCGCTGCACTCCCTGCGAATCCTTCCATTCCTGCTCCTAAATAAATAAAAGCATCACTATCAGCTAATGTGATCATTTCCTTGGATGTAGGCTCATATGTATGTGCATCTACTCCTGGTGGGTATATGGTTTTCACTGAAACGGTATCTCCACCGATTTGTTCAACAGCGTACTGAATTGGATAAATAGATGTATATACGGTAAGAGCTGGTTCATCAGAGCTAATTGAAACTTGGTTTGATGTCGTACATCCAATCGTTATAACTCCCATTATAAGTAAAATGGTAACAACAAGAATTTTTTTCATCTTCGTATTCCTTTCCATATGTTAATTTTTGTAACTTACATAGCATATCGTAATGATTACGATTTGTAAACAGTAATGATTACGATTTAGGAACATTTTATCGCCGTGTATGGGTGAGGGAACAAGATGCGTTTTAAACTTATATGATGGTCAATAGAACTTGATGACGGATATTGCGCCAATAAAAGCATTGACTTTAATAGAAACTACCCGTGTTCTATCTTGGTTTTTTTAATCATAAAGTGGGTACAAGCCTATCTAAAAGGGGATGGAGTATGAAACGTGTATCTACGGTAACAGTGAGGAAACGAATGGTTGCTGTCTTTATAATTGGCTTGTGCGTATTTATAGCGATTAACATTCGATTGGGGTATGTCCAATTTTTTCTTGCGGATGAGCTGATTGAGAAAGCAAATGAATCATGGAGTAGAGATATTACATTTGAGGCGGAAAGAGGAAAGATATTAGATGTAAATGGTGAAGTGCTTACAGAAAATGTAACTGCACCATCTGTTATTCTTGTTCCGAGCCAAATAGAGAATCCAAAGGAAGTTGCAACAAGATTGGCAAAAGAACTTGGTATAAGTGTAGTAAAAGCGTATGAAAAGGTAACAGAAAAAAGCAGCAAAGTTAGTATCAGACCAGAAGGCATTAAGTTATCCGAAAAACAAGAGAAGGCCTTGCAAACATATAATATGGATGGCGTATATCTTGCAAAGGATTCAAAAAGATATTACCCACATGGTGCATACTTGTCACATGTGTTAGGTTTTACTGGAATAGATAATCAAGGATTAATGGGACTTGAGCTTTTTTACGATGATAATCTTAGTGGAACATCTGGAAGTCTTTCCTATTTTTCAACGGGGAAAGGTAAACGTCTAGAGGAACCAGCTGATGTATATAAGCCTCCAGTAGATGGGCTTACCTTGAAAACAACCATTAATTCGAAGGTACAAACGATCATAGAACGGGAACTGGATCTAGCTGTTTCTAGATATTCACCGGACGGTGTATCTGCCATAGCAGTCAATCCTATGACAGGTGGAATATTAGCAATGGCATCACGTCCTAATTTCAAACCTGGCCAATACAAGCAATACGATCCAACTATTTATAGTCGGAATTTGCCTATTTGGAGTACGTATGAACCTGGCTCAACATTTAAAATAATAACTCTGGCCGCAGCATTAGAAGAAGATGTTGTGGATCTGAAAGAAGATACCTTCTACGACCCAGGCTACATTATGGTTGAGGGAGTAAGGATTAAATCATGGAAAAGAGGGGGGCATGGGTTACAAACCTATTTGGAGGTTGTACAAAATTCTTCTAACCCTGGGTTTGTAAAGCTTGGCATGAAGCTAGGGAAAGAAAAACTGTTCTCCTATATTCGGGACTTTGGATTTGGTGAAGAAACTGGAATTGATTTACAAGGGGAAAGCAGTGGTATACTTTTTAAACCAGAACAAGTTGGCCCAGTGGAGCTTGCAACTACTTCGTTTGGACAAGGTGTCTCCGTAACACCAATTCAACAAGTAATGGCTGTTGCAGCCACGATAAATGGTGGAAATCTAATGGAACCGCATATTGCTAAAGAATGGATTGATCCAGTAACAAATAAAGTAGTGAAAACCATAGAGCCAAAATTGGTAGATAGTATAATTTCTGAATCAACTTCTAAAAAAATTCGATATGCATTAGAAAGTGTTGTTGCAAAGGGAACTGGCCGTGGCGCTTTCGCTGAAGGATACCGTGTTGGTGGGAAAACTGGTACTGCTCAAAAAGTGGGCCTAGATGGAAGGTACATGAAGAATAATTACGTCTTATCATTTATAGGATTTGCACCCGCAGATGATCCAGAAATTGTTGTGTATGTCGCAATCGATAACCCTAAAAACACCGTTCAATTTGGAGGGGTAGTTGCCGCACCAATAGTCGGAACAATTATTGGAGATAGTTTAAGTGCAATGGGTGTCGAGAAGCGAACAGATGGATTGAAAAAGGAATACCAATGGCCAGAGCAATCAAAAGTGTCTGTTCCTCATTTAGTAGGACTGAGCAAAGGTAGGCTAGCAGAATATCAAACAAACTTATCCATTAAAACAAGTGGTTCAGGTAATTATATAGTGGATCAGGAACCGAGTGCAGGAACAAAAGTAAGTATCGGTTCAAGTATTAGAATATATTTATCCGATGAAAAGCAATCGAGGGAATAAGTTTTTCAAATGGACAGAAATTATTTTTGAAAGATAGCTATTCATGTAAGGAATTTTTTTCCTGCATAGCACCAGTTGAACCGCAAATAAGTTAGATCGTTTGCCAGGATTTCATGGCTCTAAAAGGATATTTTATGGTTCATATGACTTTTAATAAGCTGAAGTGTATAATCATCGAATTCCGTAATGCAAAACAAACAAACCAAAATTGTAAAGCATGATTAATTCTACAAATGAGGCTGGGACAAAACCCAGTAAATAAAAAAGCGTGGCTATCACCGTGTAGGTG
>NZ_JBYQFJ010000051.1:0-11951 GCF_057836705.1 Virgibacillus carmonensis
CGAATGTTGATTTATCAGATGAAGCGTTGATATCCCAGCTCGAATGTTGATTTATACTATAAAAAACCCCAGCCGTTGTCGCGCTAGGGTTCTCAATTGTCCACTTATTCTACTGTTTAATGGTTGCTGCGTTTGCGGTATCAAGTTTGATTGGTCCGGCGTTTGCGGGTTTGATTTTATACTTTTTTCGTGTTGCTTCGCCTCCGCGGAGATGTCGGATTGCTTTGTGGTATTCAAGAATATCTTTGACTTGATTGGCAAGTTTTGGGTTAATTTCTGGTAAGCGTTCTGTTAAGTCTTTGTGGACTGTGCTCTTGGATACACCAAATTCCTTTGCTATCATTCGGACGGTTTTCCTCGTCTCCACGATATGATTGCCTATCCTGATTGTCCTTTCTTTGATGTAATCGTGCACACCATTCGCCTCCCTAAGTTGATAATTCCGAGGTGTGAAATGAGACAAGGTGATTCAGTTAAATTGTGGCCGTATTCTTTTTTTACAAACGTACTAATTCATGTACTGAAAAATTAAGCCGTTATGACGCAACTTCAGATACTTAAGCTTTCGAAACAAGTCCAGCACACTTACATGAATTTATAAGGAATAAAATATATGTATAGGGGGTTGGCTGCTACTTTTACCTACATGCCACACAAGCTCTCACCTCAGACATTACTGAATGCTTGGTTTGTAACATTTTATTACTTGAAAGAGCTGTTTATGATTAAATTTATCCCTTTTCCATAAGGGACAAGAAGTATTTTTTGAAAAATGGTACAAAGGGGGGAAAGGACACTATTGTTTTTAAGTGAAAGGATAAATAAAAACGAAAAAAAGAGTTCCCATAAATGAGAACTCTCCCTTTAAAAATGAGGCCACTGAAAAAGTGGTGGATTTCAAAAATTTAAATTTTCATCTTAACTTAGCATCTCGAATATACGGAGACTCCAGATTAGAAGCAAGAGATCGGCGAGACCCCGCAGGACGGCAGTCCGAGGAGGATCGACACTCGCCCTAAGGTGCGTGAAGTATATTCGTAGATGCGATGGTAGACCCACATATTTTGTACTATATTTAACTTTTCCAGCTGCCTCTTAAAAATCAACCTGTTTTTTTATTAAGCACCCATTTCCTGTAAGGCATGAATCGCTAGTCTGCTAAAGAAATGATCACTGCGCTTGTCAATAAAGGTGTTATAGGATTGATACAATAAGTTTTTATCGTTTGTAGCTAGTCCCATATAATAAAATCGAAATGGAGAATCCAACGGCAGTTTTCTTAATATACTTTCTGCTTTTCTATGATTTCCCTTCGCAATCTCGATATGGGCTTGTTCGCTTTTATCGCTAGTTGAAACTCCTGTAACGTTTTTGTGATGCGCTGAAAGAAATGGAATATTTCTGTTTTGAATAAGCTTGATCTTATCCACGAAACCATGTTCTATTGAAATCTTTTTTGCTTCTTTCAGGTGATGCATGCCTTGTTTGTATGTGTCGAACGTATAGCTCAGCGCCAAATTTATATTCACCGACACTTTTGTCTCGGGATTTTGTGTGAAATTTAATACCCGAAAAGCATATTTTCTAGCAGTAATTAACTCGTTACGTGACCAATAATAGATGAATAACAATTGATATAACCGCGAGTTAAAATAGGATAAGATAAAGGGATCTCTAACAGCATCATATAATTGCTGTTGCCTATCTATGAAGTTTCCTATTTTTCCAAAGTCACGCATCGTATAGCTGGCCGAAATTTTCACAAATTCTATTAAACATTTTACCTCTGGTTCATCACTTTGGAGAGAGGATGCGCGGTATATTATTTCTTGTGGCGTTAATCTGTCTAACTTTCGATCGATCATTAATTGATAGACTGTTGCCCATTGATTATTTGAATTATTCCCCGACTTGCTATTTTTATCAATTAGAATTTGTAAATCATTATAAAAGCCATTCATGTACAAAAATTCCATGCCTTTTTTCATAATCTCGCTTTTATTGCTTTGCAAACATAACTTTCGGACCAATTCTAGTACTGTTTTCTCATCGTGCTGTGTTGACAACATGGAAATCACGTGTTCTAGCGACAACTTACCATCGTTTGAAATGGAAAGTATAGAGTCAGTTACTAATGTGTTACCGTTCATAATACTATTTTATTCCCCTTACTTTAGTAGCTTTACTTATCCCTGACTAATATTATCATATTTCCTATAGATAGATATGCCTAATTCATCGACAAACTTCGCACAAACAAAACAGAAATAAAAAAAAATAGCCCTTTAGTAAATAAAAGGCTATTTTTCAACTAGGTTTTAAGCGCTAGCACCTGATGTAGATGATTCTGCATCGTCATTCGACATTCCGTCTTCTTGGTTTGTTGAATCATCAGGAGTCGTGTTTTCGTCCTGTTCTGTTGCATCATCTTCTGCAGGATCCTCTTGCTTCATCCCGTCTTCTTCTGTCCCACTGCTATCATCGGAATTAGTAGTATCGTCTGGTGTTCCACTAGTTTCTTCTTCAGGTGTAGTAGATTGTTCATCTGAATCTTCTGGAGTTGTCGTGCTTTCCTCCTGTGTTTCATCTGATTTAGTATCATCGGAATCTGATTCAGACTTTTCTTTTGCCTTGATTTCGCTTACTGGTTGGTTAAAATACGCTTCAGGATTTACTGATTCTCCACCTTTTCGGATTTCGAAGTGGACATGAACACCATCTTCTGAACCGAATAAGTTTTGACCAGCTGTTCCAAGTACATCACCTTGCTTTACATTGTCCCCAGCTTTGACACTTACTTCTTCAAGACTAGCATAGTACGTTTTAAGGTCCTTATCATGGGATAGTGTTACTACATTTCCCAATAATGGATTTTCTTCTACCTCTTCAACCGTACCACTTAATGATGCTGTTACATCAAACGTTTCGTTACTTGAAGCTGCAATATCAACACCTGTGCTTTGGTAGTATCTGCTGTTGTAAAGAACAAGCGAATTTTTCTGTGCCTCTTCATCTGCGTTGTAGTCATAGAATTTAGTTACGATTTCTGCTTGATCTTGGTTACTCACAGGCATTTTAACAACTTCCTGTTGCTCCATAACGGTTTGTGCTTCCTCACCGAATTCATCTGTTGCGGTTTCAGTTGATTCCTGAGTATCTTGTGTTTCAGGAATTTGATTTTCCAAATTCTGATACCACACAACAAACGTTAAGAGTAGAGCAGCTACCGTTAAATATACTGCTGGGAAAAACCACTTCTTGCGAAAAATGCGACTCCACTTGTTTTTTGAACCGCTATTTTTTTCCTCTTTCATAGATCATCACCTCAACAACCATTCTGATCAGAAAAAGGAAATTATATACATAGCGATAAAAAAATTTTATGCAATCACGTAGTATTTGTAGAAAAGCCTTAATTATGCGTTAAATATTTTAGCGTGAAACTAATGTTGGCGCAGTATCACTTACCTTGCTTATCTCTACACCTTTATAATAATAAGTTAAGATATCTTTGTACCCTTTTCCATCTTTAGCCATAAAATTTGCACCGTATTGACTCATGCCAACCCCATGCCCATTTCCTTTAGTCGTAAAAATCAAGTGATCATTTTTCTTCTCTATTGTAAAGTCGCTTGATTTAAGGCTTAGCTTTTCCCGAACATCTTTCCCTGAAAATGTTTTATTCGCGATATTAATTTGATCAACACGCTGGCCATCTGTACGTGATATCTTTAAAGATAGTGCTTCCTCATCTGGAATATCGATTCCTAATACACTTTCCACTTCTGTTATTGGTATTGTTTTTTGATTTAAAAATTTAGGTGATTTTTTATCCCACGGGCTTTCAACACTTCTTAAATAGGCGATTTCATTTTCCCAATAATCCTCTGAGTTTTCCGTATACCCATTACTGGTGGAGAAATAGGATGGGTCGATCGGAACATCATTATAAGTCAAAATTTCACCTTGTGTTGCCGCTACCGCTTTATTTATCTTACTCATTTTCTCATCAAATTCTGTTCCGAAAATTCTGCGAAGGTCCTCTTCATCTTTATATACCTGATGCTGAACGGTATCCGTGACAGCGGATCCAGTGGTTGCTGGCTCATGGAGCATGTGTGTAACAATATAGGTACGTGCAGCAAGTGATTGAGCCTTTAACGCTTCTATTTCAAACTCAGCTGGCATTTCCGATGCTACAACCCCAGCCACGTATTTTTCCAATGGAACGTTCTCAACCTGTTCAGAACTGGCCCGCATCACTGCGACAGATACCTCAGAATCCTTGACATTTAATTCTGGAGTCTGCTGCTCCAATTTGTCTGTAATTGCCTCCTGATCGTCCATATGAATATAAGGAGCTACAATTAGCGTAGGCATAATCAGAATGATCATAACCAAACTACCAATGATCAAGAAACTCGGTCTTTTTATAAAGGATACGGCCCCGGTTCCTTTAGTATGCTGTGTTTGATTAAATTTTTGCTTATACTTAAGTGCTTTCTTGCGCTCAATATAAGCATAGGTGTTTTTCTGTTTCCGTTTTGATAAATTGTTCATTGATTGCCTCCTTTTGTGTTAATGGTTGATGTAGTAGTGGATTGGTTATTAAAAAATAGCAATCTCCTTCTAGTATATCTACTATTAATCGTATACATTTTTGGAAAACAATAGAACAATAAATTGGATTTTAATGGTGAGAAGGTAAGCGGGAGATTTGAGGTGGGCGTTGCGAAGAGTGGGGATTTTCCCCTTCACTAAAAGTAAGAAAAGCACATGCGCCTTGAAAGACACGACAAGCATAAGCAGAGCGGTGCAGTGTGTGTGCTTTGCCCGCGCGTAAGCGAACTGCTTATGTCTCCAGTGTCTAGGCGCTGGAGCTAGACAGTTAATCGCCAAATTTTATACTTACTTTGCTCTTAAGATAGGGAACCACTACAGTGGCCCCCAATTATCCATTATGATTTCCAGTATCGTCTGGCCGCGCAAAGTTCTTTTTCATAAACTGTTCCTTTTAAATCCGTGATTTCAACCAATTTCCCATTTGTCCGTGAATGAATCATTTTTCCTTCTCCATAATAAACTCCAACATGATGCAACTTTCCTTTTCCTTCATCATAAGCAAAAAATAACAGATCACCTGGCAATAGGTTTTCAACTGCAACAGGCTCTCCCGCTTCCGCTTGATCGGATGCATCGCGTGGGATTTGATAACCACAAGCCTTATGGGTCGCGTAACTGAAGCCGGAGCAATCATACCCAAATGAGCTCATGCCACCCCAGAAATAAGCGAGATTCAAAAATTGTTCTCCACACTTTACAATTTCATCTCCACTCTTTTTTTGCAATCCTTGTTGTGTATTATAAATATGAACCGCTTCGTTAGGCAAAAGTTTTGTGCCATGTGGTGTTGCAACTTCTACTTTCTTCGGATGCTCATTTAATACTGGTAAACACGTCATATAGCTCAGTTTCAAGAAATTTTCACCTTGATCCGCTTCAAGCCATGCTTTTTTTGAAACAATTGCAGCAGATTTGGGTTGATTCCAATACGTTTTTTCTAATTTCTGAAGTTGGGCTATTGGTACCAATCCTGGATAGCCACGTGAGTTCTTATGGGATGGCTGGGACGGGATAACGACGTGCGCCCAGTCTCCATCAATTTCGGTAATCTCAACTATTTCCCCGTACAAAAGCTGGGACTGAACGCGGTTCTCAGTACATAAAGCTGTCTTCTGTTCTTGCGTTAGTTTTGTTAGCCAATGCTCTATATCTGTTGGACTTGATAAGCCAGGTTCATCCATGATCCGGGCCGATTCCTTTGATGTCCAGACGGTTGCAACCTGTACCCCAACAACCCATAATGAATCTTTATCAAACGCCAGATTCGTCATTTACTTCATCCCCTTCTGCAAAGATTCATCGTTTAATTTTTCGATCCCGAGTCCTGGTCTATCGTTTAGATGAATTCGTTTTCCCTCGTATACGATGCCACCTTCGATTACGTCACCCGTAAGCATTAATGGTGCATCAAAGTCAAAACGCGTGATATTTGGCTGGCTTGCCGCGAAATTGGCTGCAGCTGTGATGCCAATTTTTGTTTCTATCATACTTCCAACCATGCATTCGATGCCGTATATGTCTGCTAGTTTTGCAATTTTCATTGCTTCGTGTATCCCACCAGCCTTCATTAATTTGATGTTAATTAAATCAGCACTGCGCGTTTCTAGAATGTGTTTTGCATCTCTTGCTGAAAACACACTTTCATCTGCCATAATCATTGTATCTGTGTTATCTGTTACGTGTTTTAGCCCTTCGATATCATGTGCCTTTACTGGCTGTTCTACAAGCTCAATGCAAAGACCGCTTTTTTCCATTTCATTAATCGCTCTAACCGCTTCTTTCGGTTTCCAGCCTTGATTTGCATCGAGTCTAATCAAAACGTCCCTGCCAATCTTTTCTCGGATTGCCGTGATACGTTTGATGTCGGTGTTAATCTCGTCCTTACCCACCTTCACTTTCAAAACGGTAAAGCCATTCTTACAATAATCCCCGGCATCAGCTGCCATTTGTTCTGGATTGTTCACGCTTACCGTATAATCGGTCTCAATTGCTTGGTGATATCCACCTAAAAACTGTGATAATGGTAGTTTCGCGTGCTGAGCAAGACAATCATACAATGCCATATCAACTGCAGCTTTAGCACTTGAATTGCCAACGATCGCCATATGTATTTTTTCAAAAACTTGCTCGCTTTGAAGTAGTGGTTGTCCCATCAAAAGTGGTGTCATCACTTTTAAGATAGCGTAATCAATACTCGCCAGGGTATCACCTGTAATAACGTGGGTTGGCGGTGCTTCCCCGTAGCCTACTATACCATTGTCACAAGATACCTTTACAACAACTGTTTCGGCCACTGTTACCGTTCTAAGTGCCGTTTTAAATGGCGTATGCAACGGAACAGCAAGATAGTGTGTTTCGATTTTTTTTATATTCATTCGTTTGCCTACTTTCTGGGGACAGACCCCTTATCTCACACCAGGGTCAATTTTCACTACTTTTCTATATGTGTCTATTGTTGCCGTGGTACCCAGTGGAATTGCAAAGTGGGGTTGACAGTGTCCAATCTTAAATCCTGACAATACAGGGATTGGCAGATTTTTAAAATAGTCGTAAAAAACCTGTTCCAATGTTAAGGAATGCTTATCTCCCTTAGGCTCCGCGTTTGAAAAGTCTCCCACAAGTATACCAGCTGCATCTGCTAATTTACCCGCCTGTTTGAGCTGATTTAACATGCCGTCTACCTTGTATGGTTCTTCATCCACGTCCTCAATCAACAGCAATTTTCCTTTTGTATCGATCTCATATGGAGTACCTATTGCACTTGCCAGTAATGATAAATTCCCACCAACAATCGGGGCTGTAGCACTACCAGAATTAATAACCGTAAGTTTTGAAGCTATTTGTGAATAGATAAGTGTTGTCGGCTCAAACAATTGTTCAAACTGCTTTAAAGACAGGTCATGAAAATTATCCTTACCCACATCAGAAGCAGCCATTGGCCCATGAAACGTGACGAGCCCTGTAACTTGGTGGACAGCTGTATGTAAAAAAGTTATATCACTATAACCCCACATTATTTTTGGATTTTGTTTGATTAAATCATAGTTGATCTGTGGTGCAATTCGCGGACTACCATATCCGCCGCGCGCAAATATAATTGCTTTAATGGTAGGGTCGGCGAACATGTCATGAAAGTCACACAGCCGTTCCTCATCTGTTCCAGCTAGATAGCCATGTACATTCGTTATATTATTTCCAAGCCTGACATGGAGTCCCATTCTTTCAAAAATAGGGATGGCACGTTGTAAGTTTGCTAGATTTGGTGGTCCTGCTGGTGCAATAACGCCAATTACGTCACCTATCTGAAGTCGTTGTGGTCGTAGCATAAGTTCCCTCCTTTTCAGATTGGATCTTTCCCGAATTTCCAAGCTCACTCCGAACAGTTTAGTTACAATTGCTGATAATTCCAACCAGTAAGGGCCATCATCTCATTCACTTATGAAAAAGACGTATTCATCGCAAGCTCCGTCATTACAAGCATTGCTCGGTAGGCTTCGATAATATCTTTCGCTTCATATTTTACGATTGTGGTACCCGGTTGAATTGTTGTTCCAGGCATTAAGTTTGCCCATTCTGCTTGACCGTAATTTGTAAATTCAATTTTTAATGTCGGATTTTCAGGCGGCCTTAAAGGTTTCACATTGTGCTTGTTTTCTAAGGCTTGTGTTACCTTTTCGGTCAAAAGTTCTCCAGCTTTTTTGGGTGTCAAGCTTTTGACGGCCGACCTAGAAATGGTTTGTTTCACAGCAGCTGTTGTGATGTTAGGAATTAGCTCTTCCGCTTCTTTTGCAGCTTGATCATCACCTGCTACCATAAGAACTGGTACGCCAAAATGACCAGCTACATATGCATTAAATCCGAGTTCGCCAATTGGCTTATCATTGATGAAAAAGTTCCTTACAGCGTGAATCATGGCATGTGACATGACACCGAATTGACCTGCCCTCGCATGGTAACCAACGAACATTGCTCCCTCAAAAGATTTATCAAGTCCTTGCATCATGGAATATGGTTTTACATCTCCTGTAATTAACAGAGCATCTGGATGAAGTTGATCAATCAACAGGTTATTCATTTTTGAATGGCTGTCATTAATAACTATTTCTGAGCAACCAAACTTATACCCAGCATCTATTACGTAATTGGTTTCTGCAGTCATAATTTTACGTCCCCGGTCATAATTATGTTGTGTGGAATCCACATATGTATAATCGGGTAATCCTGTAATTCCTTCCATGTCTACTGACACATATAGTTTCATAACTAATCCTCCCTCGTAAATAAAATAATATAGATTAAGTATACTAAAAATACTTAATCTTGTATGAATATTTTCATTATAACTTGTCAATAATAAAGATAAATAAAGTGTACAAAAAAACAGATGAAGCATATACTGGCTTCACCTGTTGATGGTAATAAAATTATTTCGCAATCATTGAATCAATATTATTAACTTGTTGTTGGTATGAATTAACGACATCGCCATTTTCGTCGACACGTTCAATGTCTGCACCTAGTGAAGCAAGTTTCCCTGCAAAATCAACATAACCACGATCAAGATGTTTTAATTCGGTTACGCGTGTAAATCCTTCTGCCTTGAGACCTGCAATAATTAATGCAGCCGCAGCACGAAGGTCAGTTGCTGCTACCTCAGCACCTTGTAGATCACTAAGTCCTTCGATAATCACACTTCGGCCTTCAATTTTCATTTTAGCATTCATACGACGAAACTCTTCCACATGCATGAATCGATTTTCAAAAACTGTTTCCGTGATAACACTTGTACCTTCCGCGCATAGCATAAGTGCCATCATTTGCGATTGCATATCAGTCGGAAATCCTGGGTGTGGCAAGGTTTTAATATCCGTTGCTTTTAATTCACTCGGACCAATAACACGAATTCCATTATCCTCTTCCTCCACAATTACGTTCATTTCTTCTAACTTTGAAATCACTGAACGTAAATGTTCACTTACTGCATTCTCAATTAAAACATTTCCACCTGTTACTGCTGCTGCGACCATAAATGATCCAGCTTCCACACGATCTGGGATAATAGGATGTTCTGTACCATGTAGAAACTCAACACCTTCAATACGGATTGTTTCTGTTCCGGCTCCAACGACTCTTGCGCCCATTTTATTTAAGTAATTAGCTAGATCTACTATTTCAGGTTCTTTTGCACAGTTTTCAAGAATCGTTTTTCCTTCTGCTAATGCAGCAGCCATCATGATATTTTCGGTTGCACCAACACTAGGTACATCCAAATAAATTTTTGCGCCTTTTAGACGGCCAGCAACATTTGCTTCAACAAAGCCGTTGCCAACATGAACATCTGCACCCATCGCTTCAAAACCTTTTAGATGCAAATCAATTGGACGTGATCCAATTGCACATCCACCAGGCATTGCAACTTTTGCATGACCATAACGTGCAAGTAATGGCCCTAAGACCAATACAGAAGCGCGCATTTTACGAACATATTCAAACGGAGCTTCCGTTTTTAATTGTTTAGATGCGTCCACTGTTACTATATTATTTTCAAACTGTACATCAGCGTTCATATTTCGGATAACTTCATTAATTGTGTACACATCTGCGAGCGTTGGAACATCTGTAATAACGCTCTTTCCTTCACTTGCTAATATACTTGCGGCAATAACAGGAAGGACAGCATTCTTAGCACCTTCAACCTTAACAGTACCATTTAATTGATTCCCACCGCGTACGATGATCTTTTCCATAATCCAATCTCCTTATGTTCCATTTTCACTATATTAATATTCATTAATTAGGATAGGTGTTCCTACCGTTAATTTCGTTTCTCCATTTGTAGTATCTGTAATTACAATATTTACATTCACTGGTTTATCCAAAATTTCCAATTTCTGTTGCCATAAAGGTGTATACCCGTAAATCATTTTTTTATTCATGGATTGTTCAACGTTGTCATTTTGTGTCGTAAGATGTTGTAATTGCAATTCCTTTTTCAACAAATCGACCAAAGAAGCACTTCTAATTGTATCATTACTCATAGTTGTCAGACAAGCAAATTTTGTGACATTTCCACTAAAATATTCAGATGAAATTGACCTTTCCAGCTCTAGGTATCTATCCTTAATCGTTTCATTCCATTTGGATCCTGAAATTACAGAAATAAGTTCAGGTTTATACATATTATTTTTTGGAATAATGATAGTATAATTTTCGACAATAGCTGCAGTTTTCTGTACGTTTCTAAATGAATATTTTATTACATTTTCGTCTTCTGAATAAGAGTCTAAATAACTATCTTCCAGCTTATTAACTAAACCTAGTAATCTATCCTTTGACATATTTTCTTTAAACGTTACTTGCCATTGATCCACTTGTAAATTTGCTTGACCAGTTAAATCAGCTAAGTGAGTCATTTCATCCTGTGTAAGCGTTTTATTATGGGCCGAAACCTGATTTGCAAGACATAATATAAGTATAAAAATAAGTCCGATTTTTTTCATAAAAAAACATCCCCCTCGTTATCTATATATCTAGTATGAACAAGAAGAATGAAAATAATACTGTATTAACTTTTGATTTCTGTTAAGAAAAACTCAGGGCGCCTTGAAAGACAAGCATAAGCAGAGCGGTGCAGTGTGGGTGCTTTGCTCACGCGAAAGCGAACTGCTTATGTCTCGAGTGTCTAGGCGCTGGAGCTAGACAGTTAATCGCCACTGTTTATACGCTGTTAAAAAAGAAATGATAAATCTTGTGACCATGAGAAAAAGTCTAGGAAGAAGCGACTTACACCAGTTCCAATTACAATGGTAACAAACAGAAGTAAAATTCTTGCTTCTATTGCACGACCTTTTCGAATAATTGGATCAAAATTAATTGTTTGCACAACCCGCCACGTAATTGCAATAAAAATCAGATGAGAAATCATACTTATTATTGCGTGTTGTCCGATGAAATCCATAGTTAACACCCTTATGATTTGTGACTTATAAAATAGTAGCACCGTTCTTTCTAATTCCCCTTGCTACTTTGCCATTAAATCCTTGAAAAGTCAACGATTTGGCGATGAAAACTACGCTGTAATTTGATGAAATGTGAAGTGAATAATGTCGATATTTCCCGGGCAATATTATTTGTAGGATATTGTAAAAATTGGTTTTACTGGTCAATAGTTTTGGAATGATCAATTGGCGGAGCGTTATTTACTGGGTTAGCGTTGATATCCCGGATTGAGTGTTGATATCCCTGATCGAACGTTGATATACCAAATTGAGTATTGATATCCCTGATCGAACGTTGATATACCAGATTGAGCATTGATATCCCTGATC
>NZ_JBYQFJ010000052.1:0-11843 GCF_057836705.1 Virgibacillus carmonensis
TCTATCTTTCTATGATTTTTTACTACTTCATTTTCAAGCCAATAACACACCTGCTCCCCAGTGTTATAATAATCTTTAGAATAATTATTAAATGTAAAAAAAGGATGTTCCACTGAAAATATAAATTGTCCCCCATTTTCCAATGATTTATAAACCTTTTTAAATATTTCCGACAGGTCCGATAGATAATGAAGGCTCATTCGTGAAATAACCAAATTAAATTTTTTCGTTGGAAAATCCCATTCTTGTAACATTGACCTTTCAAATTTTACGTTATTGAGATTAGCAAAATTATTGTTTGCAAAATCAATCATATTCTGAGAACCATCTACACCCGTATAACTTAAACAAACTTGATTTAAAAAATCAAAACCAATTTCACCATCACCACAGCCTAAGTCCAAAATTGCCTTACCCCTAACATTACCAATAAGTTCAACCAAAACAGGCTTTTCAATCAAATCATTTAAATTGTCTTCACTTCTTCTCTGAGATATATACTTTTCAAATACTATTTTATCATCATAAAATTCAGAATTGCGGTAGACCATTAAACCATCTTCCTTTCACTTGGTTATTGAATGAACCCACCACTTTAGTAAGTACAGTCTTTTTCTATACTTTAACATAAATATCCAGTTTACTTTATAAGATGTTGTTCAACAAAATGGCCCGATCGTATTAAAGCAATAGTGGGCGCAGCTTTATTCCAGATTTGCGCCCGATTGCTTAAGATGCTCAACTGGCGCTGCCCCTTTGTGAAGCACTCATTAATCACCTTTTTCCTTCTTGGCTTTTTCAATAATGTCTTTAATGAATGGCTCCTTTTTCTTTGTGTATGTTGGTCTATCGAACCGATATTTAGATGCAAGCTCTTTTTTTAATGAATTGTATTCTTTTGATGCTTCAGGATGTAACCTTATATAATCACGAAACAACATTTTTTCATTCCATTCAACGCTACCAAATTCACAAATATGTAAATGATGAGTACCCTGTCCCCACAACCCTTTCCTAAAAAATCTTCTATCTTTTAGCTCAGGTTTGGGAACATACTCGAATTCAATTTTACTTAAAGGTTTTACAAGTGATTCTACTTCATTTAAATCATTCACCCCCACCATAATATCAATTATTGGTTTTGATTCTAACCCTTTTATAGACGTACTTCCAATATGTTCAATCACAATTACCTTATCACCTATAACCTCGTTGATTCTCTTTTTCTCATCTTCAAATTGTAATGCCCAATTAGGATCGTAATCATTAAGATTTACAACAGAGTTTGCCACAACTGTTCCCACCCAACATTAATTTTTTATCTTTATTTATCACAACAAAACAAAATACATTCTTTCACATTACTCCCCTTTAGCTTGGTGGACCTTATTCTGCGATCTGGCCCAAAGCAAAGAAAGAGTGTAATTCTTATTCCGGATTTGCGCCCGTTAATGGATCTTTTAATTATTTTTAAAAATGGATTGTGGACTACGCTTTTTTAATTCTGAAAGGAATAAAGATTTTTCTTGTGGTGAAATTTTCACCACTCCAAACAAACCAGTTTTATAGGATAATACTATCCCATCTTTAGATGATAAAATTCTATACCCTGCCATTAAATCACCTATTGTAAATTTTAATGATTCCACTTGAGTAATTGCGTCATATGGGATTCGACTACGAAACACCCCTCCTCGTACGTATAAATAATCATCATAAAATTTATATTTGATACCGTATGAAGTCCAAAGTAATACTCCTACCGTTATTAATAAAAGAAATACCCATAAAAGCACATTTAGAGCGGATAGGCTATTGAAAAAGGTAATAAAGGGTGCTGATACCAAAACAACTGTAAAGATTACGAAAATTAATATCATAGTCATAAAAGATTTATCTTTTTTAACTTTAAAATCCATTTAATAACACCCCCCTAAATAAAATGTTCGCGCTACTGGTATACGCTTCAGATTGCAGAAAGTTTCGATACATCTATGCCACAATCTGGCCCTATTATGGCATATATTTATTCGGTTATCGCGCCCGATTGTGGTATATCTTAATTTATAATAATTTAGATTATTCTTCTTTAACTAACGCACCCGTTAATACAATAGGTTTTATTTAAATTGATGTTTCATTTAACTTTAAAGACTGATTTCTTCTATTTTCTTAAATATTAAAGAATACGTTGCTTTTATGTGTTCTTCTGTCTTTTCACCATTATACAAACCAAATCCCCATCCTTTTAATGAGCCATTCTCTGGATTCTTCATCACACCAGTAGCATACATATTACCAGGGGTCCATTCCCACGACTGATTATACTCTGTATCATTCAATGTAAAAGGAATATGGCTTTTAGCAGATATAAAAAAGAACGGGATAGCAGAATTCAGGTAAATATCTGCATACTGACTTTCAGCAGCTTGGGGAAGATTTTCTTTCATAACAAAGACTGCATCGTGATTAGTCATTTCCCCTTTTGTCAATTCCTCAAAAGAAATTTCATTAAATTCCACCTGTTCTTCTCTGACTTTTGGGGAGGTTCCAACCACTGCAATTTTTAATGTTTGACCACTATACAATTCGAATTCCACATTATTAGAACTATCTAAATGATTTGTTGCTTGAGCATTTTCTGAATCACTTCCATTCGGTTCATTAGCTACTCCATTGTTCGTTTCATTTTTACACCCAACTAATGCAAATCCAATTGCGATGAATAAGATAAAAATCTTTTTCACAAAACACCCTCCTACATAGAATTTATAATCAGTTTTTTAAATCGTTCTTATTGAACTAAACTGCTCGTTAGTTTAAGTGTAAAGTTTATCAAAATGTTTCCTCGACAATATGGCCCTTTAAAGAAATATCGGACGCAGCTTTATTCAAGAATGGCGCCTTATTGCTTAATACCTTATTTGGTTATTAAAACTATAAGGGGGGGAACTACTAAAGCTATTCCAAAACATATTATAGCTGCTAATTTTGATTGTTTGGTGACACGTTCATCATCACCCTTATGTAAGTTTTCAATAAAAGTAAGTGTAAAGTAAAAAGAGAAGATAATTAATAATACTGAAATAATACCAAGCCAGCCCGCTGTTTCTACATTCAATATTCTTTCCCCCCTTTCTCTGGAAAATTTCATTCAACAATCTACTATTCAGAAGGATACACTTATTCAATTAGCGCGCCCGTTGATTGAATAACGGTTTCTTTGAGTGTTATTCATTGAACCTCCCCATAACAATGGTGTTATAGTATCCACCATCTGAAAGGACTTTGTCATTTTTTAATATGCCTTCGATTTCAAAGCCAAGCTTTTTGTACAGTTCAATGGCTTTGTCGTTTGTCCCTAAGACATTAAGAGTTATTTTTTTAATGTAATTAGAGTCAGCCCAAGCGATAGACTCCTTCAGGAGATTTTTTCCGATTTGGTGTCCCCAATAATCTTTGAGTACGCATACACCAAATTCCACTTTATGAGAGGATCTTTTTAGGTAAGTTCCTTCACATCTTGAGAATCCAACAATACGATCACCAGCGACAGCGACCAAAAACAAGTTTCTTGGACTCACTGTGTCCGTATGTACTACCATTTCAAATCCAGGTTCATCTATAAAATTTTCCCCTGCCTCTCTATCCAGATTTTCAGTCTCACCATCAATCTGTAACCTTAATGCGGATAAATCTTTTGCATCGGTTTCGTTGGCAGACATAATGGTGTACCTCAATCCATTCACATGAAACTCGTGATTGTCAATTATCATTTGTTAACCCATCCATTTCATAAAATAAGGAGATGTTTATATTGAATTCTACTGCCCGTTGGTTTTAATACATTCCTCCACTATCTGACCCTTTAAAGCAAAAGTAGGCGCAAGTCTTATTCAATTCTTGTGCCCTTTTCTGGAATAACGTTTCCAATACCAGACCTTCATTAAATATTGTCTAACTTTGTAAACCCCTTCAAAAAAAGAAAATTATATCTTCTCAATAACCACGTCAACATTATTCCATTCATAAATTAATTCATTTAATATTTTTCCGCTGATTTTAATTTGAACTGATTTAACTAATTTCGCACCATAATATTCATAAAAAAATCGTGTTTTATTTTCCTCGAGAACTTCCACAAATATTTTTTCATAGCCTATCTGTTTAAAATGACCAAACAGTTTTTTAAGCAGCCTTTTTCCAATCCCCATTCCTTGATACTTTTTCAGAAGGTAGATTGAGGTCAAATCACCTGAATTTTTTACCACATTGTTGTCTCTCTTCCAGGCATCTGCAAAACCTATAATCTGACCTTCATTATTCTCGGCTACAACAACATAATTATCTTCTTTTGCAACATTTTTCTTCCATAATTCCGTCCTTTGATCGTAAGACAAATTGTTTAAATAATCATTTGGGATAATACCTTTGTAGGTAGTTCTCCAACTATCTACGTGAACTTTTGCAATACCTTGCGCGTCATCTAGTTTCGCCCTTCTTATTTGCATTTTCCCACCCCATTTTTTAATCATTATTGCTCAAAATTTATTATAGGTCTTATTCCAGAATCTGGCCCGATTGCCGAAGACTGATCTGATTGAAAATTAATCATATTTGTACAACAAGTATACATTTTTGATTCCAAAAATTATGTTATTAAACTTTGATCATCCAGAAGGTATGAAGTGGTAAACAGTCTGTCTTTCATTGGTACATTTTTTGTATTCAGTGGTAATAATTATATCAAGGATGGTACATTTCATTGGGTGTAATCAAAAAGATGTAAAACGGTCTTTTGTCTACTTCTTTTTTGTATTATAACCTCCGATTGGACAGGTATTTTTGATATAATAGAAATAACAATAGGTTAGTTTCACATGAGGGGTTGCACACTATCACCTTTTAGGATATTTCCTAAAAAGGGGGTGTTGCTTATGGATATGGAAAGTGTATTAAAGCTGATGATCTCTTTCGGCATGTTAATAGCTTTTATCATGTCCGACAAAAACCATAAAAAATAACCCCTCATGTGATTTTGGCAAGTCAGTTGAGGGATTATTTATCTAGTCCTGTGCCTTCCCCTCTTAATGGGGTTAGCTTATTGTAACCGCTCCATGTTGAAGCATGGGGCGGTTTTTTTATTTTATGACTTTCTACTTACAGTATACCTTATTTTTGTTAATTGTTAAACATTAATCATAATCTTTCATAATGACTGGTTAACCTTGTAATACGTTCTGGTCGGATTGAGTTAGATATACATGGTAAACTTTTTACACATTTCGACTCCAACTATTAGACTTTTGGTTCCAAACTTTACACTTTTCCTTAAAGTTTATGCTAGGTTATCCTCCATTTGTTTCACGAGTTCATAAAAGGTTGTTTTCTTGACCTCTGCCTGTTTCATAGCCCTGTGTCTCTGTTATTTAGTGATTTAAATTTTAATGATTCCATTGTATATACTCTTGATAATGGTAATTATTTTGTTAAAATATCTGCTAAAGGCGATGACGCCCTTGAACAATTTAATGGATTTTCAGTTGTTTATAATCAAAACAAGAAGATATTGTCAATCTATGAAGTTAACCTAAACCAATTAAACGAGGAAGAAGTTGCATTAAAAACATGGTCTAATGGCGAAAGTATTAATAATGTAGTGATGGTTAAACCCGATGTTCAACCACAATGGTCTTGGAGTTATTTTAATGATTGCTTAAGTTCTCAAGGCGTTTCATGGGCTGTTGTTGCTGCTTTAGGATTTATTTGTGGAGCAGCATGTGAGGTACCGGTGGTGCTGCTTGTGCACCTTGTTTGTATGCGGGATCAAGCATTTCAGGTGGAACTATTGGATATTGTTTAGGTAAGGCATTGAAGCACTAAAATATCTTTTTAATAACAAGATGCTTTATAACGTCCAAATGCTAAAAAAATTAGCTTTCTGCGTTTGCAGAAAGCTAATTTTTCTTAGTTATGATAATCCAAGATATAGATAATCCTATTGTTGCCAACCCAGCAATAATTTGAAAAGTTTCTAAAAGGTCTAAGGTAAGGACTTTAAACGCTGAAAGCAAATAGAATACTACAATTAGAATAACTAATATAAAATATGATGTGTTTAGAGCTTTTTTTCTAATAAACTCGGATCTTTCATCTTTTTTAAAGAAGTCTGAGTAAAGATACCATACAGAAAATGAAAGTATACCAAGAGATAGGGTAGTTAAACTGTTTAAATTGGATAAGGTTCCGTTGGTTATAAGTGAAACCAGAATCAACAAAACTGTAATTAACGTACAAAATATACTTAATCCAAGAAATGAAGCACGTTTATTCATTTTTTTCCTCCTCTAAGAAAAAAATATCTTCGACCTTCACATTAAAGATTCGTGAAATTCTAATAGCTAAAGGCAAAGAAGGGCGATATCTGTTTTTTTCAATGGATATAATGGTTTGTCTTGTTGTTTTTAATTCATTAGCCAGCTTTTCCTGTGAATAATTAAATTTATTTCTCATTTCAGGTAAATTATTTTTCAAATAGCTCGATCTCCCTTCTTTTGATAATAAAAAATTAATTATATTTATTATCATTCTTTATTAGCTAACATCTAACACTATACAGTAAAGCTCACTTTACGTAAAGTGTCTTTTACATATTTTTAAGAGGTGAACTTTTATATGAGAAAAAAGTATATAATTATGTTCTCTGTGCTATTTGTTCTTATTTTAGGGGTCGTAATTTACAAATGGAAAACTACTTATAATCAAGGGAATTTTCAAGACGTCTTACAACAAATTAGTGCAAATGATTATTTACCGTATAAGAACAGCACAGTGAAGATTTCAATAATCGACACAGGAGTACATCTAACAAATAAATTTTTAGATAAAGAGAATCTCTCACAATTCTATTTAGATGGGTATTCAAAAGTGTCAAAACAATACCACGGTACAATGGTTGCGGGCATTTTACTAGCGGATGGAGATGAATCTATGGAACCAAAAGGAGAAATAATCTCTATACAGTCTGCTACAGACATGGGGATGAGTTCCAAGCAATTGGCGAAAGCAAATAGATCTGTCTGTGAATAAGGGGCAAAAATAATTAATATCAGCTTAGGAACCACCAAATACACCGATCTACTTAAAAAATCAGTTCATTCAGCTTTATCCAAAGAAGTTGTGATTATTGCCTCAGATGGTAACAATTCCAAAAAAACATATTATCCAGCTGCTTTTGACAAGGATATTAGTGTAGGGGCGATTGATAAGAAAAGGAAAGCATTAAATGTTTCAGATATAGGGAAAGTAGATATATTTGCCCCAGGAGAATCTATATTAACTACCGTAGATAAAACTATGAAAATATTAAACTTAAAGAACATTGTTACCAATCTATCTGGAAATAAATAAAACTAATTAAGGTTGGGGGATAAATTTGAGCCCTGTAAATTATGTTGGATACAAAGGATTTTGATGTATCCAACTGCAATAAATGGCGTAATTGCTGTTATTAGAAAAGACTATAATTATGTGTTCTGCCCAATACTCACCCACAAAAATCATCATTACCAAAACGTATGAAATTGTTAATTTATTAAAAGAAATTTTATTTTACTATTACAGATTTTTCTCAAAAAATGTAAGCTCATGTTCAACTTGGAAACCGACTTTCTTATACAAATGAATAGCTTTTGATTTATTAGAACGGACACAAAGGGAGATTTCATCAATAGATGGGAAGGAGAATAACCATTGTAATCCCTTTACTAAAAGTCCAGAACCCACTCCCTTATCTCTTGCCGATGGATTAACTCCAAGAAATTCAATACTTCCCTCTGCAAATTTAGGATTAGCTTCTGCATAAAGATATCCAAGCAAATTTCCGTTATCAACTACTCCAAAAACCATAGCTTCCTCATTCAAATTTTCCAAAATTTCTTCCCCCGAAAGATAATCATCCGGAAAGATTTGATCATGCAATTTAACTAGAAAAGTAAAGGGTAATCCTTTATTTCAACCAATGGCTTGGTTTTTCTAAATAGTCGGGAATTTGGGTGTGATTATCTCCTTTTGCAGAATTAATTTGTGACTGTGTTAGAAAAAGAGCTTTTTTTAAGTTAGCGCCCCTTAGCTCTGCGTCTCTAAGGTCAGCCCCAATAAAATCAGCCTTTCTCAAATCACTATGGCTTAAATTAGCTGCAATCATTAGTGTTCCTCTAAAATCTTCTCCTTGTAAATCCAACCCTTTTAGGTTTGCTCCTAAGTAATCTAAGCCTTTCTTTTCTCTTTTCTTTTTACTCTTATTAATAAGGTCTGCACGATACAATTTGCTTGTCTCTATCAATAGAGCGTTCACATTGCTTCTATGTGCAACAAGATCTATTTCTACTATCTCCTTAGGCGTTTTTATAGTTAGCTCAACCGTTTCTTCGTAGATCCTTTGTAGACTAGGTTGAAAGGATTGGGTTTCCTTTAAACCCAAAGCTTGTTTCAGATACCAGAGCATTTCATGCAATTGTTGCACGAGAGGGAATACGGCAAACATTTCTTCAGCACGTTCTGATTCTTTTCGCCAGTCTTCACCCTTATAAATGACCTGTGAAACATGCTGCCCAGCGCCAAAACACTCATAAGCCACACAACCACGAAAGCCTTTATCTCTTAATTGGTCATGTATTGAACACAAATTGTTTGAACATAAATGTCGGCAAGGTTCTCCACCGTCTTTGTTGAACGGAAAATCTGCTGATTCCGCATAAGGCAATGCTACACAGCACAACCCAAAGCAATTCTTGCAATCTGATTTTAAATCATCCAACATTATTAAACACTTCCAATACTAATCTCAATATCATGGTGACTTCTAGTTTCTTTTCCTAAAAAAAAATTAATTGCCCAACCACCTGCAATGAACCAATCTTTGTTGAAATCTGACATTACAGTTTTTCGTACTTACATTTTTCAAACGGCATATAAATGCTCCCTAAAAGCAACAAGAAAATCAAACTATAAATTTATTAGTTGCTAACAAAGTCAAATCTTCAATAGATGTACCTTCGTTCTTTTCGAGATACCATTTTACCAGGTAGTATCCTAAAGAATAACCACCCCAAAACGGTAAGCCTTCTTCATCATTACCAAACATATATGGGTCAGTTTTTTGTCCTACCTCATCTGTATGTTGTTTATAAGTGCTATCCCACAATACTCTAGCTTGATTTTCTGTAAGAGCGTCTTTATATGGACCTAAGTATTTATCCCCTAATTTTATCCTAACAAAATGTTCTGCTAAACCCTCCAAAACCATTCGGTCGAGTAAAGTTTGATTTTCTTTGATCATTTTTAATTCACTGATACGCAAGTGATGATGATACTCGTGAGTGACAACGGATTTCAATGTAGCACGCACGGTTTCATCTGGAAGAACTGCAAAACACATATTTCCATCCCAATCCGTAAAGGCGGATACACCCCCGAGTTTTTCCTTAACAAAATCATCATTTTCATCCAAAATGAACAACTCAAATTGTATGAGTTTGTTAGAGGGGAATTGTTCTTGTAAAAGCTCCAATTCTACTTTTATAAAGTTTTCATAAGCAAGCTTTTGCATCTTTCTTAATTGTAATTCAAGTGAGTCAATATCATTTTCAAGCTTAAACATGCCGAAAAATAGCATCGTCTCTAAATCTTCATCGTTAAATTTAAAAATATCAATAAATTGCTCTCTTCTATTACTTTCTGGATCTGATTTTACTGCCCAAATAAACTTCTCCATATCTAAAAGCCTAGATTGAGTTTTCACTAAAACATCTGACTGACTAATAGCTCTCACCACCATCTTAATTATTATTCTACATGAATACGTGAAAATTTCCTTCTACAATCTGGCCCAATTCAGAAGCGCGCCCGATTGTGGTAGAGACATTATCCTCAATTACTTCTTTGGATTAAAAAAGTTCATACTTAAATCCCTAGCATATTATTTTTCTTTTAACATGGAATACTTCCGATAGGCTCTATAGTAACTGCTGCCAAGGAAAACAACCATAAGTGCGGGAAGGGACCTCAAAAGGACAAATGGCGTTTCAAATAAAAGTGCCTTCCAAAATAATGAACCTTCCATACTCCAAAGACCTTCAGTTAGATATAATCCCGAATCCTTGTAAATCGAATAAGAAAAAAACAAACACAGCATACCCAACCAAAATGAATAACCCATTAATCTTTTATAATAGTTACCCTTTGATTGGCGGTCCGAGAAGATTTCATTTTGATTATTTTCTTCTTTTTGCCAATACTGTTTTCCACTCAGCCGGTGCCCCTCTATGTGGCTCCAACTAAAATCTTCATATATCGCTTTGTATTCCTTAAATTTTTTCTTTGGTAAATAATCTTGATAATCAAGTCGCATAACATATCTTTTGTCCGTTTTCTGGAAAGTGTATATTCCTAATCCACTAATTTTTGTACAGCGATAACCTTCTTGTAATTGCCCATTCAGCCATTGCTCTTCTTTTTCAATATCAAAAAACATGTTAAACATCTTCATTTGAATCATCCCTTCCATACAAGGATAAAATGTGCGATAGCCTTTCTTGTTCCATTTTCAAAATGTCGCTTCCTTCCGCAGTTATCATATAAATTTTTCTCCGGCCAGAATTTCCAACTGGTTCAATCCAACCGTGCTTATTCAAGTTTTCAAGTGCACCGTATAGTGTACCAGCCGCTAAACTAACAGTACCATTACTTATTTTTTCTATCTTCTGCATTACGGCATAGCCATGAAGTGGTTCACGTAACGCCAACAAAATATAATGCATGGTTTCAGACAATGGCAATAATTTATGTTTCATGCTCTCACCCTCTATCCAGTTCAACTATATAGTCTAACTTTATAATAATATAATACAGTTCAACTGAATAGTCAACAGCATTTTTAAAGATTAATCGAAGGAACTTAAAATAAAAACTTAAAATAACAAAGCAAAAGTTTAATCCAAAAAAAGTCGATTTCCATTACGCGGGAAAATCGACTTTTTGTGTTAATCTTATTCAATTAAATGGCCCAATACATAAAGAAAAGGCGTAATTCCTTACTCTAGAATCGCGCCGGATTATTGAAGAACATTTTTAGATTGGTCTGCATTATATCTTTACTGCGAAAAGCCCCCTATAATGGAACTGTAAAGCTAATGAAGCTTTTTTAAAAGCTGCGTTTCCCTGGCCAAGCTCCTTGCATTTTACTAAGGAATACAATTTGCCCAATATGATATGCGTCGTGCATTGCTAAACTCTTCAGTTCAAGCACTAATGAATTATCTTCTCCTGGGATCTGTCTATACAAATCTTCATGTTCTGATTTTGCTAGTATTTTTCCAAGTTCACGATGAACGTAAAAGTATTCTTGTTTTGTTTCCTTCCAATTTTCTAACGTTTCAGTTGGTAATCGAAATGTAGATTCATTATTTTCTGCCTGTGGTTCATTCGCTGTTTCACCAAGAAATCGCATCAGAAATCTCTTTTCATAGAAAAGTAAATGACAAACTAATTCCCAAATGGAATTCATTGTCCCATCAGCTGGTTTCCAAATTGCCTGTTCAAAAGTAATATCCTCTAGCACTTTTTCAAGTGGTGGAAACCAGTCTTCTTCATCTAAGCAGCTTGCCCATTGTTGTAACAAAAGTGTCTTTACATCCATTTTCTATTTCCTCCAATTTAATCCCTTTAATAGATCCGTTCCAGGTATCGGGGAAAGATTGCAGCAACAATCATCTCCGAAATTAGGGAAATCAACCAGTTCGAGCATCCTAAAAAACTAGTAGCCTATGCAGGATTGGATCCAT
>NZ_JBYQFJ010000053.1:0-11419 GCF_057836705.1 Virgibacillus carmonensis
TACATAAGGGTGATGATGAACGTGTCACCAAACAATCAAAATTAGCAGCTATAATTTGTTTTGGAATAGCTTTAGTAGTCCCCCCTTATAGCTTTAATAACAAAATAAAGTATTAAGCAATACGATCGGGCGCAATTTTGGAGTAAAGGCTTGCGCTTTTTTTAATGGATCGGGCCATATTGTTACATAGTTAATAAGAAAAAATATTAAAGGTGAGGATTAATATGAAGCAATTAACATTTCACGAGCTACAGAACTACCTAGCATTAAAATACAAAGAAGGACGAACTTCAACTGCCTTATTTATGAAACTAGTAGAAGAAATAGGTGAGGTAGCAGAGGTACTAAACCAGTTAGAGGGGCGAAAGGCGAATACAGAAGAAACCTCTTTAGAAAAAGAGCTAGTTGATGTTATACACTACACAGTGGCCATTGCGAGCATAAATCATATTGATTTATCAAAGGCCATCATTAAAAAGGATAAACAAGCTGCAATTAAATATAATCAATCTCCTAATTTAGAAGATTTTTTAACAGTACAAAATAAAGAAAATTGACCTTAAAAATATCCTTTCTTCCGCAAAAGGGCGCGTTACTTGAAGAAGAAGCAAATAAAAAAAGGCTTAGAGATAAATTCTCTAAGCCTTTTTTTATTTATGTTGAATTCTAAACTGTATCATATACCTTGTAATTCAACATACATTGTTATACAATGCATGCAATAAGAGTTGGAGGTAATCTCAGTGGATAAAGAGTTAATGAAAGGAAGCATCGAAATTTTACTACTTTCTTTAATGGCAGAAAAAGATTGCTATGGGTATGAAATTACAAAAAAACTAAGAGTATTAAGTGACGAAACTTACAATATGAATGAGGGAACACTTTACCCGGCGTTAAAGCGGTTGGAAAAGAAGGAATGCTTGATTTCTTATTGGACTGAAGAGAAAGACGAAAAAAGGAGAAAGTATTACTCGATAACTGAAGAAGGGGAAAAAGTTCTAAAACAAAAGGTTAACAATTGGAATCAAATAAATCAGCTAATTAATCGAACAATGGAGGGACTGTTGTGAACAAGGTAGACAAATATGTCAAAAATATTATATCTGATTTACCAATGGAGGAGTTAGCAAAAGAAGAGCTGAAAGAAGAGTTGATTTCTCACCTTAACGAACACGTAAATGATCTCATGATTAGCGGAGATACATATCAAGATGCAGTTAAAAATGCAATAACGTCTTTTGGTAACAGTCAGAAGATAAATTCAGAAATGAAAAATATAATGTTCCCAGTATATAAAATAGTGAGGTTTTTAATGTGCGCCACTCTGGTTGCAGGATTTATGTGGACGATTGCATACTATATAAACGGATATTATCACCGAGACTTAGGTAACTTTTTTCAAGATGGTGGAATTGGAGTTTTTTTAATCATAACTTTAATTACAGGAATATTTGAAGTTCTTTATGAGGCATTAAAAGGTAAAGTAAAGTGGATAAAGAATCCGTGGAGTTTTTTTATGATTCCATCGATGATTATTTGTGCAATTATGTCTATTTCTGTATTTCAGCATCCTGAAAATTACGTCTATGGGTTTTGGGTAGATATATTCTTTTTGCCATTAGTTTCTTTTGCATATCTTAATTCTAGACAACTTTTTACGTTCCTGTTTGTTAATAAAGAACGCAGCAGGTTTGTGAAATAATAAGAGAATATTGAAATAGAGAAAGGATTGGTAAAATGGCGATTGTTATAGGGTATGGAATTGCATTTATAAGTGCGCTTGTAGCTTATCAGCTAAGCGTAGGTAAACCGAAAAATAAAAAATATAAGATATGGGGTCATAGCTCTTATGGTACCAATTTCACCGGCTTTATCTTTTGCGATAGGGTTAACCTATGCAGTCATTGTAGAAAGTGGTTGGGGAGCATTGATAATGTGGTATATTTTCCCTCTTATCTTCATAATCGGACTCGTTATGTTATTGGTTGGTATTTTCAAGAAAGAAGAAACAGAAATAATTTGAGCTGTTCAACTAAAGGGCGCTTTTCTGGAATAAAAAGGGCCAGATTGTTGCATAAAGGTTTAGCAATTGAGAAAAAATTATTGACGGTTATGTGCGGTAAACTTGACTCTGCCAATAACGTTAATAATTCTATCTAAAAAGGAGGAGTAATCATGTATTTAGAAATTTATCTTTATCCAGTACTGGAAGAAAACAAAGAACAATTTTTGAAAATTAATCGAGAAGCTGAACGTATTTACAAAGAGTATGGTGCGATCGAGAGCGAAACATTTACTGCTGCATCCATTCAGCCGGAATATGGTTGTTCAGGAATGGTATCGGCAGTTGAACTACACGAAAGCGAGATACTTATGTTAGAAATTAACCGTTATCATAATAAGGATCACCATAGTCAGGTTTTGGAGAAAGTTGATAATGATGAACAGATTGAAAAGTTATATAATCAAATGATAAAGGTGATTGATGTGGGTCGAACTGTCCGTGGTGAATTCGGATAACCGTAACAAAGAAAATGGATTCTGCCATAATAGGGCGCTTTTCTGGAATAAAGATAGCGCTCACTTTTCATTTAAAGGGCCAGTTAATGGAATAACTTGAGGTTTAATCTTGAGAAGTAGCCGAAATAATTTTATATAAATATTTTAAATAAAAGGAGCCTCTTATGTAGCAATTTGCTATATAAGGTTCTCCTTCATTTTAAATTGCGCTACTATTGTAAAAGAAGGGGAGGGATGTTTTATGTCTAGTAACTTTAAATTAGACATGGTCGATAATGGGTTGGACTTTCTACTAAAATCACTTGATAATGATGGTACTGAGGAACATTTAAAGTACTCGATAATTAATTTGCATGCAGGGATACAATTATTATTGA
This sequence comes from Virgibacillus carmonensis, assembly GCF_057836705.1. Taxonomy (NCBI): domain Bacteria; kingdom Bacillati; phylum Bacillota; class Bacilli; order Caryophanales; family Bacillaceae; genus Virgibacillus; species Virgibacillus carmonensis. The sequence continues at coordinate 2,898 of NZ_JBYQFJ010000053.1, forward strand.
AGGAACTCCTTTTTCAAGAACACTGGTCGCTTATATTTCAAAAAATAGAACAAGCAAAAAAAGAAAAGTTGATTTCGGGCGACTTAGTGAATGTCAATCATGATACCCTAATCCAAAGGTTACAAAATATAGCTGAAATAAAACTTGATGAACAATTAATAAAGGAATTGGTGCTACTCAGAAAAGATAGAAATAAAATAGAACATTTTCATTTTGATGTAACTCCAGATGTATTGAAGTCAAGAATTGTAAAGATCTTAACCCACTTTATTCCGTTTATAAAGACTGAAATGGTAGAAGAAGGTTTAATAGAATCTGATGATGAAAGATACACACAAATAATAGAACAGCTAAATGAACTTGATGAATATATAAATGAAAGGATGGTGTTACTGGAGGACAATTTGGACTATATAGATATCGTTTTGAAATGTCCAAATTGCTATCAAGAGGCAGTTGAATTTAATAATGAGTCTGATGTATTTTGTCACTTTTGTAATGAGAATATATCATTGTTTGCGGAAAGTTATATCGATAACTTTGTTGATACTTATAGTTACATAAAAGATGGTGGAGAAGACCCTTTACATGAATGTCCTGATTGTGAAATGGAGACATTAATGTGTTTAGATGGACACCAATACATTTGTTTAACATGTGGGGTAAGACCAATACAAGATCAATTAACAACCTGCGATGGACCAAGGTGTAATGGAATGATTGTATATAGGCAAGAAGATAGGGCCTCTTTTTGTGGTTATTGTTTGGATTACTTTAAACATGCTTAAACCATTATATGGGCAAGGAATGTGACTAATTTTGTTAATTAGAAAAAGGGATATATCTTAAATAAGGTATTATTTTACGTAAAGCAGACTATGAGTAATATTTGGTACAAGATATAGAATCTAAAGGGAATTCCCTTATTATAAATTTTATTTTTATGGGGATTGATTAAGCACTAAAAAAGGGGCATTGATAGTGGGCAATATATTTAATACGTTAAAGGGTGTATCAGGAGATGTAGTATTAACCCAGGGAAATTACAGTTTTAAAGCTGTAATTAATGATTTTGGAAATGCAAAATATATTAATATTGTTACCTATAATATAACAACTTATGGTGAGTCAGAATTACTTAATATAATTAAAAAAATTCCTATTGAAGTTCCGGTAAACATTTTTTTAAATGTACCTAAGAAATCATTTGGAAGTGCTGATGCTTCTAAGCAAGTTTATTGGTATTTACAAACGTTAGAGAGGTATAAATTCAATGATTTAAACGTTTTCTTTAACTTTTCTAACCATGCGAAACTTATTATGACGGATAATAAAGCCTATATAGGTTCGCAAAATTTTTCAGATGCAAGTTCTGACAAAATGGAGTTAGGTTTTATAGTTTATGATAGGAATAACGTGACTAGCATTAAAAATAATATCTTTGATATTATTAAAAATTATTCAATTAGATATGCCACATCTGATTATGTAATAAAAATTGAAGAGTTACAGAGTGTCATGGAAGGAATCTTTGATAACTTACGTTACAACCTTTTTACATTTGTAGGCGATGAGCCCTATATATCTGAGCATGAAACATTTAGAATTAATGATGCCTATTTCCATAAGGAAGAATGGTCTAGATTTAAGGAATTGGATAAGAGTCTATTTGAGATTATTAATGTGATAAGTGAAGAGTACGAATATGTATTTAATAATACCAAGGCAGAGTCTTTAAAAGAAAATATTAAAACACATTTGAACTCATTTATATCCCAATTAGATGAATTTGAGCAATACTTAGATTCTTACGATTTCAGGTTATGGGATCGTTTTTATACAATAGATAACGGAGATACTGATTCTACCATGAACACAGTATTACAAGAATTGCACGAAGAACAGGATTCTAAATTTGGGCATCTAAATTATCGTGGAGATGAACTGCTTAAAGAGTTCAAACAAATAAAACCTACAATAGAAAGTGTACTTGAATTAGTTGAAGAGATAAAATTTGAAATGCTGAAGAATACAGTTTATGAGAATAGGGAAAAAATTTATTAAGTGATTACAAATGGATAGTAGGATGTGTTTTCTTAAAAAAATTTTAGTAAAACAAACTATCCATTCATTTCCAAAAATACTATGATCACAGATATTTACTTCAGGTATATTTGATAGTAAATATTCCGTTCATATAAAATAGTCAATGAATAAGGTTAAGCTGCACATGTTTGGGCCTATGAAAACTGTAACAGATGAGGAATAAAGAGGAATTAATGCTAATTATAGTTGCTAGTCTACATTCAATAAATGGGCACACTTTCGGAATTAAGAGCTGCGTCTCTAAATTGCCATTGTTGGGGCAGTTTGTTGCATAAAATCAATCTCATTTAAAAAGGAAATTGATATAATTCTTCAGCAAAGATAAAGTACTTAGGAGGAAGACTATGGAATACACAGTAGAACGTTTTGATGCTAGACAATGGAACGATGATCAGATGGATGAACTTTTCTCGGAGGGTTTTCCCCCGTTCATTACATCCGACCCAATCGCTAAAAATTACATAGAACGTGTATGGGAGTATTTTGGGGAATACAATATAATTCTCGTTAACTCAGATAATCAACCTGTAGGAAGTGGTTGGGGCGTACCAATTCAATGGACTGGAGAGATAACTGATTTACCCTCGGGTTACACTGATTCCTTGGTTCGTAGCGTCAAGGAATATGAGAACAAAATGACACCTAATACATTTGTGATTTGTGCAGGTATTGTCAATCCGAATTTTTCAAGAAAAGGTTTAGCAGGACAACTTATTCTTGAGTTTAAAGAACTTGCAACCAAATTTAGTTTACCAAATGTAATCGCGCCTATACGACCAACGCTCAAGCATAAGTATCCTCTAACACCCATCAATACATATGCTCAATGGGTTCGTTCAGATGGTTTACCATTTGACCCATGGTTAAGAACTCACGTCAGAGTGGGTGGAAAGGTCGTATGTATGGCTCAGCATTCACAGACCATGACAGGTACCGTAGAACAATGGGAAGAGTGGACACACATGAAATTACCTTCTACTGGACATTACGTAATTCCTGATGGAATAAGCAAATTATACATCGATAGTGAACATGATGTGGGTACATATACTGAACCTAATGTTTGGGTTCAGCATCGTTAGCTTTTATTTTTAAGAACAGATTTTGGAGTTAAGACATATCCCTAGTTATTCCAGAAAAGGGCGCGCTAATCGAATAAGAGGGCATTCTTCTGAAACGGGCCATTGTGATGAATGAGGCCTATTGAACCAGTAGACAATGAAGGGGTGTTAGAAATAGGAATATTTTTTCAGGGCCAACAAGAGCAAGAAAAAAGCACAAAACCAATGATAATATTTAGATGGATAATTTCAATATTAGTGGTGACATTATTTGTATTTGGCATTATTAATGATGTAAACTTCGGCTTTATAAAATGGATATTTATATTGTTAGGAGTTGGTTCTATATTTGATGGTATTGAAAAATATCTTCAAAAAAAGTCCAGAAAGACATATCTTGTTCAGTTTGGATATGCCTTTGTTTGGTTTGCATTAGCATTTACATTAGCTATTTAATGCGTAATGAATTAATTGAAAACCTTGAACCGGCTCTTCAGCAAAAGGGCGCGATTCTCTAATAAAAGATCGCGCCATTATCGCATATACAGGCCATATTGTGAAATAACGCAGTTGATTATCTTTCAATAAATATTGCCAATACACTGCGAAGAATTATACTTAACAAGACATAATAGTCTAATTCAAGGAAATGGGTTAAATTAAAATGATAAATACAAAAAATCCACTTATCACTAAAGCTTATATAGTAGATAATAAATTCCAAATAGAGGTGGATTTATATGCCTAAAATTGACAATATGTTAGCAATTCTATGGATGCTTAGCACAGGTAAAAAAATTACTGCGAAACAAATTTCGGAAAATTTAGAGATGAATATAAGGACTGTGTATCGTTATATTGATTCACTCTCAACAAGTGGTGTACCTATAATTTCAGACCCAGGACATAACGGTGGATACACTTTATTGAACAATTTTATTGAGGCTCCTCTTTTTTTTGATTTTGAGGAGCAAACTTCACTATTTCACGCTGCTATTTTTGCAGAAGAAGCCGGATATTATGGAGGTGAAGCACTAAATAGGGCCATTTCAAAACTAAGTAAATACTCAAATCAAGAGCAGGAAACAAAGATAAACCAACATTTAAATAGTCTGGAAGTAATAAGTCGATTAAGTTCACTCTCTATGGAGCCTTTTTTGAAGGAGTTGGAGCAGGCCATAGCTGATGTGTGCTCAATAAAAATTCTTTACCATAAAAGTGGCGAAAAGCAATTAGATTATAGATTGGTCGATCCGTACAGAATTATCTTTTGGAATAATAAGTGGTATGCGATTGGATTTTGCCATCTTAGGAATGATATTCGTAGTTTTAGAGTAGATCGAATTGAAAATCTAATGCTAACCGAAAATAAGTTTAACCGGCCGGAAAACTTTTCAGGACGTGACTCTTTTATGAAAAATCTTCTTCCAACTATAGAAGATAAGGAAGGGATTATCTCTTTGGTTATCAATGGGGATAAAAGTGTATTGGCTGATATTTGCCAACATGGTTTTTAGGACATTATTTACAAGAACGGACTTCAAATCAAGCAGTTTTTCTTCTTGAAAAAGATGTGATACATACATATGTACCCTATTTACTTTTACCGTACAATAAATCTATTAAAGTTATTGAGCCAATAAGTCTTAAGAAAAGACTTATTGAAGTTCTGTCGGAATTAATAAAATTTCATCAAATTTGATTACTTCCCTGACGCTAGGTGTCAGGGAAGTAATGTTATAGTTGGATATATAAAATGTGATTGGAGTGTTATTGGATGCAAACAAAAAAAGTTTTTCTATATGTATTTAATACAATGTCGGACTGGGAATATGGATATTTAATTGCTGAACTAAACTCAGGAAGATATTTCAAAAAAGATTTAGCACCTTTAAAAGTAATTACAGTAGGAGCTAATAAAGAAATGATTACTACTATGGGAGGACTGAGCATAAAACCAGATATTTCCCTTGATGAATGTATTCTTGATAGTAAAGATCTTTTAATTTTACCAGGAGGGACTACTTGGAGTGAAGAAATTCATCAACCTATCTTGGAGAGAATTGGCCAAGCTTTAAAGCTTGGCACTATTGTTGCTGCAATTTGTGGTGCAACTGATGCCCTCGCGAATATGGGATACTTGGATACTAGAAAGCATACAAGTAATAACTTAGAATATACTAAAATGGTATGTCCTACCTATAAAGGAGAAAAGTTCTATGAGTTGGAATCTGCGGTATCTGATGCGAATTTAGTTACTGCATCAGGAATAGCTCCTCTGGAATTTGCGATGGAGGTATTGAAAAAAATAGATGTATTTGCACCAGATACATTACATTCATGGTATAACCTAAATAAGACTCATAAACCTGAATACTTCTTCCAGTTAATGAATTCAATAAATAGCTGAGCTAAAAAATCAACTTAGCAGTTTTATATTAGTTCAAATAAAAAAATGAAGTAACCGAAAAGCTCACTTTTTCTATTTTGTTTTGCAAAGAAGTTGGGCTTTTTATTTTGAAATTTCCTTATCGTTGTAAATCTGCATTTTCCTGACGCTACACCTTTAGAATTGGTGAGGTACCTTACTAGCAACATGAGCCTTCCATACAGTTATTAAAACGCTTATCTTTTACCAAAGAAGGAGTATTAAGAGGTTATCTTTTTCAAAATAATCGGTCCCTCGATGCGCCTAATTTTTTTGTTGTTACGAACATACCAGATCTAAAATGTTATAAAGCATGGGGCGCATTTCCAGAATAAGGATCTGCGTCCTAACTTATGAATCAGGCCAGTTTGTAGAATAAAATATCCCCACTAAGCTAATGACGAGTTTAGTTTGGTAAAAAAGTTTTGAATTATGATAAAGTTAGATTAATACCCTTTAGGAAGGATGTATACTGTTGATTAATGAACTAAATACGAGAGATTTTTATAAATGTAAAAGTTTAATAAATGAGAAAGGCAATTTAGAAGTTAAAGCAGTAATTGAAGGGATTAATCCTGGACGCATATTTGTAGATAATAACGATTCACCTAATACTGGACTTATTTGGTTAGGTAATAATGATGGTTTTTTCTTTATCGGTGATGAAGAGAATAAGATGTTTAATAACGATGTAAACGATTTTTTTGATAGAAAAATATTCCCTGAGGCGAAGAAACTTCAATTAAATTATTTTATTGGAATAGGTAATCACCAAAGATGGAATAAGACCATCGAAAACATATTTGAACATCGTCAATTGAAAATGTCGACTCAAAAAGTTTATGAGTTACAAAAAAATACTTATAAGGCAAAGATTAATCCTACTATTGAACAAGAATACAAGGTTTTAAAAATAGATAAAGTTCTTTATGAAAACGATGAAAATTCAATTGATAACATTGAATTTTTACACTTAAAAATATTAGAATTTTGGTCTTCACCCGAGAATTTTTTTAACAGAGGAATTGGCTATTGTATTGCTTACAATAATAAGATTGTGAGTGTATGTTTTTCAGGATTTGTAGTTGGAAATATGCACGGTGTAGATGTAGAAACACTAGAGGAACATCAAGGGAATAAATTAGCTCAAAAGATAGCCGACCATCTTGTAAAAGAGTGTGTGAACAATGGTATGGTTCCGTACTGGGATTGTATGGAGACAAACAAGCCCTCCAATGCAATTGCGCAAAATATAGGGTTAACAAACGTTTTCAACTATGTAGTATATATTTTTCCATTTGAGTGAAATACATACATTATGTTCTTGGAACTTCACATGGTGGCATCAGTTGAGCATCTTTGCAAACGGGCGCAGTTGCGTAATAAATTTTTTTATCAGTTGGGCCATTATACGGAAGATCAGATGGGTATTAGAGACATGATAGGAGGAGTTATCATGGATTACAATTTTAGTGAAATATCACAAAAACAAGCAGAGAAAATTTCAAACTGGCACTATGAAGGGGAATATTCTTTTTATGATTATGAGAATGATGAAGAGGATATAGCTGAACTCTTAAGTCCACGCGGCGATATTTACTACATGGTTAAAAAGGATGACGAAGAAATCGGGTTCTTTTGTTTTGAAACTGAGGAAGGTTCCGTTGAGATTGGGTTAGGTATGAAACCTGAACTAACTGGAAGGGGGAAGGGTTTTGATTTCTTTAAAGCTGGACTAAACTTTGCGATTTCAAAATATAACCCTAACGCTTTCGGTTGCTACTTTTAATAAAAGGGCTATAAAGGTCTATAAAAGAGCAGGTTTTAAATCTGTTAAAACCTTTATGCAGCAAGACGAGGATGGTAGTCAGGTTGAATTTTTGAAGATGCAATATAAAAAGTAAAGTAAACAGTTTTAAGTGTTTAATGTGATTGCTACAAACGGGCACGATTGCGTCCATATTGTACAATCGGGCCATATTGAGAATATTGTGTTGGTGACAAGAAAACAGAATGAGTAATGCAGGAAATTAATGTTATTTACACTTTGCTACGGGGGGGGTACTTATGAAAACTCATTATTATTTAGGTTGGTTTAGAAACTTTTTTCCTGAGAATCTGAGAAAGGTTTTAAAGGAAGATATCATTGATAGAAAATCAATTGTTATGATTAGCTCGAATCCGTCTCTTTATGAAGATAATGGTGCCACTGAACGGTCATGGCTTGATCAGGCAGGCATTAAGTTTGATGAATATCATTTAATTAATTATCGGGTTCAAAAGGAAGATGCTCAAACGTTAATTCACAATGCTTCAGTTATTTTTTTGCTGGGTGGAAATACTCTTAAACAAAATGTTTTTTTGATGGAATATGAATTGTCGGATTGGATTAAAAAAAGCAGAGCAGTTGTGGTGGGGGCAAGTGCTGGTGCAATTAACATGTCTGCTAAATGGTTATGCTCAATAAACTTTGGAGATGAAGTTGAAGGAAGCTCTGTTTACGAAGGAATCGGCCTTGACGAGTTTTCCGTCTTAGCTCATTTTGATCTTGAAAATAACATGGAGCTTGTTCATAGAGAACTGTCTCCCTTGTCAGAAGAAATAAATATTTATGCGTCGAACAAAGATTGCGCTGTTCGTATAAAGGGAGACAAAATTGACATTATTGGGGATGTATATTTAATTTCTCAATCAAAAATTCAAAAATTGGATGCGACGATCTAGTTTAGGTGAATGGCTAAAGATTAATTGTATTCATTTCTTTATGCAAAGCTTCTATTTTAAGTTTAGTGAAAGTGAACTACGTAAAATAGGATTGTTACTTCGTTATCCAGAAAGCATAGATGTGCAGAACGGTCTTCAGCAATCGGATGCGCTTTTCTTGAATAAGGAGAAGGGCCAAGGATAATTTGGCTGAATAAGACTTA
>NZ_JBYQFJ010000054.1:0-9134 GCF_057836705.1 Virgibacillus carmonensis
AAGCACCCACACTGCACCGCTCTGCTTATGCTTGTCGTGTCTTTCAAGGCGCTTATGTTTTTCTTAGTTTTGTTCAGCCACCATTCAATGTGGATCACTATTGGTCTTAGAAGAAAATCAGTCTGAGGGATGAATGGATTTCGGGCTCTTAGCTGTTATGGAAAATCGAAATCCTGCCTATACTTGAAATATGAAAAGTATAGGAGGAGGGATTTACTTGATGAATATATATGAATTGGAAACAATAATCGAAAGCCGCCGCACTCGTTAACTAATTGCATATAAAAGGATATTTCTATTGATCAAATTTAGTTGCTTTTAATACTCTTCCTATCGTGCAATTCGAAAGAGGCTTATTGGTTTAATCTTCATATCTACTAGATAAGGGCACATCAATCATACCGCTTTTAACTTTCACACAATTACGACCAATTTTTTTCGCGTGAAGCAACAGATTGTCTGCGTATATATACGCTTTCTCGAGCGATGGATTAGTGTTTGTTTTATAGTAATATAGTCCAAATGACGCAGTATATCGAATGAAGACAGGTGTATTCTTAAAGTTGGCTTCAACAACGCTCCGTTCAACCCCTGATTGCAACGTCTCAACAAGTTGGACCGTATCCTCGTAATTTCTGTTACGTAAAAATAACGTAAATTCTTCACCACCACTACGAAAAACGTAATCATCCTTTTCAAGACTATCTTGTAAAAAGGTTGCAAAGTGTTGAATAACAAGGTCTCCAACGGCATGATTATATGAATCGTTAATTGATTTAAAATAGTCAATATCAGCTACTACCACACCCAAGTGCTCGGCGGATTCCTGCAATGTATTCATTGATTTGTCCATGTGAGCACGATTTGGGATACCCGTTAAGAAATCCGTGTATGCCATTTGCTCAAATTTGTCCCGCTCGGATCGGTCCTGAAGACTTTGTGATTTTACAAGGAAAGACCGACTTACAAGGTAATTAAGGATGAAAAATGCTACAATAACTTCCCACTTACCTTCTAAAAGAAAAATGAATAATAATCCATTGGTAAGCGCTACTTTTCCAGTATCGAGCCAACTTCTACCTTTATAAAACTGGATTGTTTCTTGTTTAGATCTCAAATCACCTAGAAAGTAAAAAATAATGACGAGAAAGGTGTCAGTGAGAAAAGCTGATCCAGAAACAAGTACAAACAGTAGAAACCAATATAGAAATGGCACATTTTCTATTATTGGAAATATAGACATGTATAGATAAAACACTAGGGAATTTGCTAGTACAAAAGAGCCTATATTATAAAATAAATGCATAAATTCATCAGGATCAGCTGTGTTGGTTCTTTTTTTATAGATATATACAGTAGTTCGATAGATAGTTTCATAGAATAACAAGCCTATCGGGCCTGCGAATAGGACAAAAGACATACTATATGACGTCCCGTAATCAATATTTGTCTTTCCCTTTTTGCTGTAAATTCTTAATTTAAAATAAAGAAGGGAGAAAGTGAGGTATAAGACTAAAGCTATTAAAAACGTGTCCATATTTACTGAAATAGCGGCAAATGGAATTGAAACTGCTAATGAAATAATAAAAATAATGGATATGATACCTTTTTCATTTTTCAAGGTCAACTCCCCCTCAATCCTATTTTATACTAAATTTCCATAAATTTCTATACCTTTTATCCCGGTTCTATATACCTAATTATAAAGTGAAAATGATTGAAAGGTTTGTCATGCCATATAGATTATTAGGAAGATAAATTTACCTTTATTTAGAGCAAAGAAAGTATAAATTTTGGCGATTATATGTCTAGCTCCAGCGCCTAGACACTCGAGACATAAGCAGTTCGCTCCCTGCGAGCAAAGCACCCACACTGCACCGCTCTGCTTAAGCTTGTCGTGTCTTTCAAGGCGCCCTGAACTTTTTCTTATTTCTTTGAAATATGGTTATTCCAGGGTTCTTGCAGGTTGGGTGTTTGTAATCCTGATTAATTCCATATCGCCTTTAATACCTTTAAGGGGGGAGGTAAAGGGCTGAAGGGTAATTCCTTTTCGAGCCAAAAGAACTGTAATCGCATCATTTTTTAAATCGGTATGATGAACTACAATATCTCCACCATTACTTTTATTTTGAATACGCGCCGCTATGTTAACTGTTCGGCCAAAATAATCTAATCGATCATTAGAATTCACGACAATAGCAGGACCGCTATGGACACCTACCTTTAAGACGATTTCTTCACTGTTTTCAACGTTATAATCATCTAAATGATTTTGAATGGCAAGCGCCGCCTTCACTCCGTCTTCTGGTCGGTAGAACACAGCCATAACAGCATCACCTATTGTTTTCACAACGCTACCATTGTATTTTGCAATCCAGTTAATAAGGTAGTCAAAATGGCGACGTACTTGTCCATATGCATGGGCATCACCGACTTTCTCGTATAAGGAGGTAGAACCTTCAAGGTCACTAAACAGGATGGTTACATTTTCTATGCCAACTTGTTGTCCAGGTGCCAATACCTCAGCCGAAAATAAATCCCTGAATTCCTGCATGGCCGTCACTTCTGCAGCTGTAGTTGCATCTTGGTTCCAATTGACTTTTTCAATCGCCAAAACGATAGAATTGTCACTCTCATTTTTCACTAAAATAGAGTTATTACTTGATAAATAAGTTTGTTCCCAGCCTTCGTTTTTATAAGCCAATGGTGTATCTTGATTCTTATTATTAGTTTTAATTTCAATTTTATGATTCGCTTCCAATACACGCAATTGCAACTGTTCAGAGGAAGAGGGAAGAGACAGTTGAATAGTTTCTCCAGACTTTACAATTTGTTGAATAATAATATGTGGTGTGATCATCGGTCCACCAACACAATAGGACTCATCATAAGCCTTTCTAATAGAAGGGTGAACAGAAAATTTTAGTTCAACAAAGTTTTCAAAGTTCGCATTATAGGTAACGCCGCACAGATCACAATGAAATGTATTTGTGACTATTGATAAAGAGTTGAATGTAGCCTTTGAGACTCGGCAATTAGGACAAATTAAGTTCCAACTTAACGAGAGAATACCTGCTTTTGTTGCATAGAGAAACAGGCGAAGAATCTCTATATATTTTGCGTTCCATTTTTTTGCTACCGTTCGAGGTCGCATATTGATTACCTCTTGATCTGGTCGGCTTACAATATGTTGATGAAGTAGTACTGTTAGCTTGCCGTCCACTGGCATAGTTGTCAGTTTTGTTTCTAGTCTAGTAAGCTCAGCTAAAAAAACGTCTTGTTTTTTCGTTTTTTGTGGGAGGTAGGCGGATGTCTGATTTTGCTTCATATACACATCCATATACTTCATTGTATTGCGCATTGATTGGAGACCTGTAAGTGGTATTGCGCCAATCCCAAGTAGGTTTCGTGGCGTGAATTCACCGATTAGGCGCACCTTCGTCCCATTTCCATCATCACTATCTAGAAGCTCAACGCCACCAACAAAGTGTTTCAATGGTCCAGTTAAGTAATTACGTTCCACGGAATAGGTTCTATTTTCAATCCATTGAAAGGGTGACTCGTCCCATGTGAGGGGAACGATACCTGCAACTTTTGCCATTGCTTCTCTGTGAAACACATCATGCTTTCTTTTTTTCGCTGGAGTAAATGTTACTGGAAAGAGTCCGATAACTCGGTTTAAATTATCCGTATCACTTAAAAGCCGCCAAACTCTATTCCTTGGCAGTTGATAATCTTGTTCTAAAACATATCTTTTGGCTGAAAAAGTCATATGAACGCCCCCTATGATAGATAAATTGCAATTGCTAATAGGATGATGTGAAATGTTTGATCTGTCATGATAGATAACCAAAATCGATTAGGTTCTTTGACCTTTTGAATATGTATTACCCAGAACTTAACAAACGTGCCACGGTCTAGAATAAGGTGACCTATAAATATGACCAAGATTCCTAAATACGAAATGCCCCCCTCAAATAGGGCGAAAAGCGCAATAATAGCGGTGTACAGACTAGAATGAGCGAGGAGGGGAACCAAGTGTTTGGCTTTATATTTTGCCATCCAGTCTGTTTGAAAAAGGAAATCTCCTACTAAGTGGCCAATTAGTAAGATGCTAAATATGTTCATAGGTTGAATCTCCTTTTAATTTGTCTTCTATTTGATAGTCACAAGCTTCTAATATGTGGACGAAGGCGTTAACAATTTTACTGTCATAGAGTAAGCCTTTGCAGCGTTCTAATTCAGCTGCTCCTTCCTGAAACGTGAAGCCTGTACTGTATGGACGAACAGTTGTAATGGCGTCAAATGAGTCAGCTACGCCCACAATCCGTGCGAAAATCGGTATCTGTTCATCAGTTAACTGGTCAGGATAACCGCTTCCATTTAATCGTTCATGATGCCACCTTGCCGTGACGATAGAACTTTTCATAATTCGTTTTGGTTCCATGTTTGAAAGGATACCTGCCCCGATTGTTGTATGGCTCTTAATAATAGTAAATTCCTCATCGGTAAGCTTTGAACTTTTCCTGAGTATGCTATCTGGAATACCGATTTTACCGATGTCATGTAATAGGGCAGCTTTGTATAAATCATCTAGGGTTTCTTGATCAAATTCCAGTGCCTTTCCTATCCAAAGGGAATATGTGGCAACACGCTCAGAATGCCCTGCAGTATATGGATCTCTTGCATCTAGTGTCATTGCCAGGGTACGGATCATACTCATAAACATCTTGTACAGATCATCATACATTTGGCTATTATGAAGCGCTAAGGTAGAGTGATTGGCAAGTGTTAATGCTAATTTAACATCTTCTTCTGAAAAACATGTGCCATCTTCTTTATTAAGCATTTGTAACGCCCCGATAGTGGTCCCTTTTGCAATCAATGGAACAGTAATCATAGAACGCGTGACAAAACCACTCTTTTTATCGACACGTTTTGCCCAATCAGGCTCCTTTGTAACGTCCTCCATGTAATGAACATCTCCAGTACGAATTACCTGTCCAACAATACCCTCATTTTTACTCAGTTTGAGATTTCGAATCGATGAAGCAGAAGGACCATACACTGCAGTCGCCTCGATTTGTTCATCTTCGTTGTCTATTACCCATAGTGTTGCAGCCTCTGCGCCAACTACTTGTACCATTTGTAATAATATATTTTGAAAGACTTCCTGTATTTCGATATTCGAATTCATTTCTTTAAACGCTTCTAATAACCCGAGCAATTCATTAACTTTATTTTTCAGAGCTTGTGTTTGATCCATTTTTCTTCTTCCTCTTTTCGTAAAGTCATACCTAAGTCTATTATTTTATTATCGGCATAAATACCTAGGTTGTGAAACTATTTGTTCTGTATGCGTAATTGTAAACTTGTAAACAAAATGTAATCTAAATGTGTTCAAAAGCGTACACATGTATACAAAGTAGTAGACAAATTGATTTAAAGGTGTTTGCATTTTTGTGTACAAGTATACGAAAAAGAATACTTCAAAAACCTGTTTGCCTATTTAGAAAGAATAATCTATTATTAGTAGTGTACTGATTTTGAGAGGAGAATGATGGTAAATGACTAAATCAAGAATTGCTGCAATAGATGTAGGAAATGATGCATTAAAAGCAAACTTTGGAAAGCTAGAAAATGAATTGTATATACCAAATGTAATCGCTCGTGATATGGAGGACCGTCCAGTTATTGGAATTGAAGAACTTGATGAAAAAGATCCATTGGACAACATACATATCAGAGTCCACTCCCCTGCCCTAGAGGATAATAACGCTGTTTACCGAGTTGGTAATTTAGCAACGAAAACAAATAATTCCACAGAGCTTGATCCTGGAAGCAGTAAATCAGAAGAGGATCAAACAATTGTAATGTTAATTGCTTCCTTAGCGTTAGATGCAGTGAGCAACGGAGAACTTAAAGCAGGCAAGAATGATGTAATTGATGCCAACTATACACTTGGGACAGGCCTCCCGCTTCGTGAAGTAAAAGAAGGAAAAGACGTTGGTTACCGTTCACAGTTGTTAGGATCGGTTCATCAGGTCGAATTTTTAGTAACACCGAAATACCAAGGAAAGAAAGTTAACATCAAATTTGATGAAGTAAAAGTATATCCGGAGGGCTTTGCAGCATATGTAAACCTCATTATGGATAATGACAGAAATGTAATTAATAAGGAACTAATTGATAAACAAATTCTAATTCAAGACATTGGCGGACTTTCAACCGATATCGCGGTAATCCGCAATCGTAATGTTGATGATGATAAAGCACAAGGTTTTAATTTAGGCGTTGCAGAATCATTGGAAGAAATTCGCGAAGAAATACGAACAAAGCATGGTGTCGAATTGGATAGCCGTCGTGATGTAGTAGATATTATCACGCGTAAAAATGATCGTCACCACATAATGGTAAGAGGAAGCCGGACGAACGTCCATGACATAACAGACCGTATTTTGTTAGAACTAGCTAAAAAAGAATACCGCTACTTACGTAATGTTTGGGCAAAAAATTCGCAATCAGAGATCTGCTATTTTGTTGGTGGTGGATCGGCAGTATTAAAAGAGTATATTAAGGCGCTAAACAACAAATTAGATGGATTTAACATCGAATTTTTTGAAGATGAAAATGAAAGTATCTGGATGATGGCGAACGCTTATTACAAATTAATTTCTGATTTTGTTGCAAAATCGACTACAAAAGACACGAAAGAAGAAAAAACGGCAGAAAAAGCAAAGTAGGGTGATGGTATGTCAGATACTAAAAAAGGTATAGAACGCGGACAGTCTATTACTTTTCGTGTTCCTTCAGATACACCCGACCATGTACTAAAGTTATTGCAAAAGTTAAAAGATACAGAACGGCGAAACTTTTCCAGTAAAATTGCTCAGTATGTTTTAAAAGGGGTTAACGAAACCTATACAAGAGAACGTGAAACTGTCACAATCCCACTTCCCAAACAGTTAACAAAAGAACAAAAGAGTTGGATTAAGCATGAGCATTCTGAAGTATTAATCGGAACTATTGTGTATCAATTACTGAGTGATCCTATTCGAGCTACATCGTTACTGGCTTCGTTGAGTAATGGTTCAACTAATATGAATGAATCGATGTATTTCGATGAAGTTGCTAGTGGTAGAGAAGAAAATGTGACTGGTACAAGCGAAAGACTTAGCGATTTAGACTTGGATGATATGCAAGAGGATTTATATGCTCAATCTGGTGAGGAAAAAGATATTGAAATTGATGAGGATCCATTAGGAGATTTTTTCTCCAGTATGAATAAATAGCAAAAAGGTGCAGCTGATAAAAGACAGCTGCACCTTTTTTCACATTTTTTGAGTTTCCTCTTTACCTTAACGTTACGTTAACGTATATAGTCAGTTGTAGGGAGTTGATAAATATGCATATAAAAGAAGTTGCCAAAAGACTAAATACGACACCAAGGTCAATTCGTTTCTACGAGGAAAAAGGATTAATTTTTCCTGAAAAGGATGTCGAAAATGATTATCGATCGTTCACGGAAAGCGACATTCTTCGCTTAAGTACAATACTAGCTTTACGAGAAATTGGTATTTCTGTTAGTGGTATCGGCAAAATTTTACAAAATCCTGATATGAGCATGAACGATTACTTAAATATTCAACGGTCTGCGCTTTTTGAGAAATGGATTGAGATGAAAGATATGATTGAGACGATTGATCAAATGGTGGATCAGACGGATGTAGACACATACTCAGTAGAAGAGATATTTATGCTATCTCAGTATTTAAAAGGAATAAAAAGTGCTAGAAAAAGTTGGGAAGACAAATGGAATTTTGACGAACAAGCAGGCGATTATGATCAGAATATCAAAATGCATGGCCATCGTTTCAATGTGCATCAAGATTATGAAAAAGCATTATCGAAAGTAGTCGAATCAATGCATCATCAACCGGGGAATGTTAGTTTAGATATTGGGGTTGGAACAGGAAATCTAGGAGCTAAATTTTTGTCGAAAAACACAAAAGTTATCGGTGTTGATCAGTCGGAAAAGATGCTTCAGATATGTAAGGAAAAACATCCAGATATGGAAACTCGGAAGGGACATTTCCTTGCATTACCTTTGCTGGACAATCAAGTGGATTGCGTCGTGTCGAGCTATGCACTGCACCATTTGCCAGATAGTGAAAAGATTTTGGCATTTAATGAAATGGACCGTGTATTAAAAGATGAAGGACAAATTTGTATTGTTGATCTAATGTTTGTGGATGAACAGCGCCGAACTAAGGTGATTAGCCAATTCCAAGAGTCAGGAAATTATGAAGCGATTGAAGCAATTGAGGACGAGTTTTATGCAGATAGATCTGTAATTGTTAAATGGCTCGTTAACCATGACTATAATGTTGTAACACATCAGTTTAATGAGATTCTAAGTATGGTTTATGCTAGTAAGGGTGTGAAGAAATAATGAATTTAAAAATTAATGGAGAAAAAGTAGTATTACGTGATTTAACAGATAATGATGTGGAGCGGATATACTACTGGAAGTATGAAGCTTCAGATAGAAAGCATCTTAAATGGAATGCTCCTTATAATCCTCCTAAGCCACTATCATTAGAAAAATTTCGTAAGGGAAAGATTGCGGAAAATGTTAGAATTTCTGGTACAAAAGAAGTGAGGTCAGAACTCGTCATTGAAGCAAACGGCGTATTGATAGGAACGGTAGGATGGTATTGGGTTGATGAACAAACAAACTGGCTAAACAATGGAATCGTCATTTTTGATTCTAATTATTGGTCAGGTGGATACGGTACCGAGGCATTCCGGTTATGGACAGATTACATTTTTAGAAATATGGATGTTGTCAGAGTGGGAATCTCTACGTGGTCAGGGAATGTACGTATGATGAAGTTGGCTAGGAAAACTGGTATGACCGAGGAAGGCCGAATCCGGAAGGCACGAATTGTTAATAATGAGTACTATGATTCTATCAAAATGGGAATATTGCGTGAGGAATGGGAAGTAGTTGTGGAATAATTGGCTGTTCGTACGAAACTCGATACCATCGAGTGAGTACGATTGATATATCCAAATAACGATTGATATATCCAAATAACGATTGATATATCCAAATAACGATTGATATATCC
>NZ_JBYQFJ010000055.1:0-8847 GCF_057836705.1 Virgibacillus carmonensis
TATATCCAAATAACGATTGATATATCCAAATAACGATTGATATATCCAAATAACGCATAAAAACTCAATATAATAATGATAAACATTATTTCTTGAACTGTGCTATAATCATAAGTGTAGTAAAAATAATCTGAATACCACGAAAAACACCTTGCATGATTAGTATCTTGGCTCTCTACGCCTGTTTGATTTCCACTATGTATTGAGGTGTTTTTTGTTTGCTTTTAAATGGAAAATTTTTACATTTTATGAAGACATGATACAAAAATATATAAATTGGAGTGAAAGTTTATGAAGGAAACAGCAATCGTTTATTGCGAAAGCAAATTCGGTACGATGGATGGAAAGACCGCAAACGGACTGGTAAGAAGTTCTGGTAAATACCAGATTGTAGGAGTAATTGACAGTACAAAAGCTGGTTTGGACGCAGGGGAATATCTTGAGGAGAAGCCAAACAACATTCCAGTGTTCGAAAGTCTTGAACACGCTCTTGAAAAATTGTCCACAGTACCCGATCAGTTTATTTATGGGATTGCACCTTCTGAAGGGTTTTTGAAAAGTAATGAGAGAGAGATTGTGTTAACTGCAATGGCACATGGGATGAGTATAGTCAACACGCTTCATGAATTTTTTACAGATGATGAAGAATTTGTGAAGCATTCTTTAAAGTTCGAAGTCACTATCAATGACGTGAGAAAGCCGCCACAAAAGAAAGACATGCACCTATTTTCAGGGAGAATTTTAAACATCAAAACTCCAATTATTGCTGTGCTTGGCACGGACAGCGCTGTCGGCAAAAGAACGACATCTGTTTTACTTGAAGAAGCGTTAATAGAAAAAGGGCTAAATGTTGCGTTTGTGGCTACAGGCCAAACGGGATTGATTCAAGGTGCAAAATACGGTGTAGCAATTGACGCCATTCCTTCACAATTTATGACAGGTGAGATTGAAAATCAAATCATGAGAGCTTATGAAAATGAAAATCCTGATATTATTATTGTTGAGGGTCAAGGGGCATTAAGTCATCCTGCCTATATCAGCTCATGTTCCATTATTCGGGGGTCAAGACCGAGTTCTATCATTGTTCAACATCCACCGAAAAGAGAGAACCTTGGTGACTTTAACTATATGAAAATGCCAACACTAAAGAGTGAAATAGATCTCATTGAAACATTTTCAAAGTCACAGGTTATTGCTGTTACCATTAATCATGAGGATATGTCGGATGAAGAGGTACTTGAGGCTGTTTCTGAGTACGAAAAGGATCTTAAACTTCCAGCTACGGATGTATTAAAGCATGGTTGTGACAAACTAATCAACAGGTTTTTAGAGGTTTATCCCGAGTTAAAGACTAAAACTAAAAAAGTGCTTGTTAATTGATAGAAACTGTCGTACGTGCCACATCCAGGGTTGAGATCAATCTTGCAAAGATCGCCCATAATGCTGAAAAGCTGGTTCAACTATATGGTTCAAAGGGAATTGGACTCATGGGAGTCACGAAAACCGTGTGTGGCGATCCGGCTATCGCTGAAATTTTTGTAAATAATGGGATTCATATGCTGGCTGATTCTAAAATAGTAAACCTTAAGAAAATGCGTGATGCGGGGGTAAATGCGCAATTTGTCCTGCTAAAGTCACCCGCCCTTAGTGAGGTTGATGCAGTCATTCAATATGCCGATATCAGTATGAATAGCGAGTTGGTTGTCATCAAAAAGCTTGCTGCGGCTGCCAATCTATGTAAATCAGAACATCAAATTATCCTGATGGTAGAAATGGGAGATTTAAGAGAAGGAATCATGCCTGTAAATCTGGAAGGATTCGTTCGGGAGATTCTAAACCTTTCAGGGATTTCGATTGTGGGTATCGGGGCAAATTTTGCTTGTTTTGGAGGTGTGAGACCAAGCGAAGATAACATGAGTGACTTATCGAGACTGGCTGGCATTATTCAAACAAAATTTTCACTTCCCCTCTTACACGTTACAGGTGGAAATTCAGCTAACTACAACTGGTTTACTGCAACTGAAAGTATTGGGAATATCAATAACTTACGATTAGGTGAATCGATCTATTTGGGACGCGAAACGCTTGATCGAAAAGCTATTCCGGGATTATTCACAGACGCGTTTACGTTTGTTTCAGAGGTAATTGAATCGAAAATAAAGCCATCTGTTCCTTACGGGGAAACTGGGCAGGATGCGTTTGGAAATCGCCCTGAATTTCGTGATCGCGGACTGATTAGAAGGGCTATTGTTTCTTTCGGATCACAAGACGTTCTTGTGACAGGACTAACACCCGAACTAGATATTGAAATTCTCGGATCCAGCAGTGATCATACCATTCTTGATGCTAAAAAGGTTGATTTGAAAGTAGGAGACGAGGTTAGGTTTGCTCTAAATTATGGCGCACTTCTCTCAGTTATGACGTCTGTATATATAACGAAAAAATATATAAACGCTTTATAATTGAGAATTTTGTAAGTTCGGTATACTGCTCGATATAATCGAGCGAATACCGTTATATGCAAAATATCCCCGCTCCCCATCCCACTTCTTATCAAACCAGGAAGAATCCAACCGCTAGGTACAAAACAGCTGCAATCCCTGCGCAAATCGAAGCAAATTTCAATTTATATCGTGCGTACTCAACAAGTGGCATATCTAGAATAGACGCAGTTGTAATGGTTGTGTCCCCGAGCGGTGACGCCAGTGCCCCGAAAGCGCCGCTTGCAAATACAGCTCCAACTGTCAAAGCTAATGATGAATCAGTTACCGTTGCAAGTGTGATTCCGAGCGGCATGAACAACCCCCATGTACCCCATGAAGATCCAATAAAATATGCAACTATCGCCCCGATTACAAAGATGACCGCTGGTATAGTAAAAGCAGGTAAAAATGTTCCAAGTGTTGAACTGATAAATAAAGAGAAGCCAAGATCCTCTGCTACAAGTGACAAGGCCCATACAAGCACTAAAAGAATAATTGCTTGCATCAATCGATTTCCGCCATCAAAAAAGTGATAAATCGTTTCGCCTATCGGCTGACGACGTAGCATATAAAAAATAAAGGTGATAACCAAGGTAATAAAAACCGCGAGTAGCATTACAAACGTAGCATCAGCTATTGATAAGGCCTGGAAAATGCTATCTGCTCCTTTTTCATTGCCATCTTGCCATAATAGATATAAGGAAAAACCTAAGAGCAGGAACAATGGTATAATCAAATTCCAAGGCTGTGCCTTAACCATTGACAGTTCTTTTTTGCGGCCTAATTTGTGATAGTCAGGTTCGTTTTTCTTTCCATCATCTGATTGCTCTTTTGATTCGTCCTCTTTTTTAGATGAAGACCAAAATGTTTGAACTAGTCCAAGTACTAATGTAACAATTGCAAAGAAGTTGAATGGAATACTGAGTAAAAAAATTTGATAGGCCGAAACATCAAGTTGGTGTTTTTGAATGCCGCTATCCACCAAGGAAATCATAAAACCAACAAATGCTGTTGCAACTGGGAGAAGCACAATGACAGATTCAGTCGAGACATCCATCGTCATTCCAACCTTTTTCTTGGATAATTTCATTTTCTCCATAATAGATTTAATAACAGGACCGATCATCATAATCCGGAACATTGGCATCATGAAGGTAAATGGAAGCGTTAGCCAGATTAAACTTAGTAGCCCCCGTTGTGAGTGAATTTTTCCACCGATCCACTCAGAAAATCCTTTTATACCACCAGATATGGTCATCATGCCAACAAGCCCGCCAAATAAATAAAGAAATGCAATGATTTGAATGTTTGATTTATCCGATAATGTAGCTACGATATATGTAATTGTTTCCTTTGCCCCACCTAAAAGGTTTGCTTCAACGAGCAAGGCCCCAACTAAAAGTCCTAGAACTAGACCTGGCATTATTTTTTTTAACCAAATAGACATAGCGATTACGATCAAAAATGGTATTAAAGACATCCATGTGTTTTCCATAGTATCCAACTCCTAACACTGATACGATGTCCAATTTCCACGTTTTCATTCAAATTTAAGCTTCTTGATTCAAGTGCTGTTTAGTATAATTGTTTAAAAGGTAAAGAACAGAGAGGAAACCTATTAAAAGGAAGGTGCTTGAATGTGGATTAGACACGCTTTTTTTAAATATGCATTAGGAACACTACTCGTTTTGCTTTGTATTTATTTCCTGGGAAAAGTAGACTTTTTTCTTAACCCATTCCAAAAATTGATTGCAATACTTTTCTTTCCAATTATTATTTCTGGGTTATTTTATTACATACTTAGGCCAGTGGTCGAGTTCTTTTCCAGACCGAAATATATGAATCGTCCAATCGCAATTATAGCCGTTTATGCACTCTTTGCAGTTATGGTGGTTTTGTTTATTCAGCTTGTTGGAGCAAAGGTTGTTGACCAGGCGCAACAAATAACAGAGCAGTTTCCGTCAAAAGTAGAGGACACAGTTGAACAAACAAAAGATATTATCGAGGAAAATAATTTCGGTATGTTTTCGGTGGAAGAAATTAAACAAAAGACGATTACATTTTTAAGTGATCTTGCACAAACAATTGGTGATAATATTACGGCGATTGTTGGGGCGATTACGAGTGTGGCAACCGTTCTGATTTTAGTTCCGTTTATTCTGTTTTACTTTTTGAAGGATGGAGACAGGCTCCTGCCATACCTACTTAAGTTTATCCCTAATAAGCATTTAGAAGAGGGAGAAAGAATATTGAAGGATATTGACCGTACGCTTTCCTCCTATATTCTTGGACAGTTGACTGTGGGGCTGGTGGACGGTGTGTTGATGTATATAGGTTATATGATTATTGATCTAGATTATGCTTTAGTTCTCGCTTTGTTTGTTATTATTACTGCGGTAGTACCCTTGATTGGTCCCGCTTTAGGCGTTTTACCTGCAATTTTAATTGCTTTAATACAGAATCCAGTAATGGTGCTATATGTTCTGATTATTCTCCTTATTGTTCAGCAGTTAGAGGGAAACCTTGTCTCACCCGCTGTTTTTGGAAAAAGACTACAGTTACATCCATTAACAATTATTTTGTTGCTAGTAGTAGCAGGATCGCTTTATGGATTTGTTGGAATCTTAATTGCCATTCCGCTTTATGCAGTATTGAAAGTTACCATTAAGAACTTTTATAAGTTTTACCGTCTTCGTAAATTATAACTATAGCAGATTATAGGCTAATAAAGGATGTCCAACATATTCATAGAATAAAATTTATTGTATAATGGTTTAAAAGCATGCAGAGAAGGGGGCATAGAATTAAAGATGAAATTAAGCCAATTAGTAAAATCAATTGACATGGTAAATGATATGGAAATCAAGGATATTGACATAGAAGGAATTTCCTATCATTCACGAAAAACTTCGAATAATAGTATGTTCGTATGTGTTAGGGGCTATAAAGTGGATGGTCACAACTATTTGAATGATGCCGTGAAAAATGGTGCAAAGGTTGCTGTTGTGGAGGAAATTCAAGAAAATATTTCTATCCCCCAGTTTCTCGTAAAGGATAGTAGAGTGGCTTTAGGACAATTAGGAAATGTTTTCTATCATTATCCATCTGAAAAGATGAAAATGATAGGTATTACTGCAACCAATGGAAAAACAACCACTTCTTATATGATGAATGCTATATTAGAAAATGAGGGGTTGAAAACAGGGTTGATTGGAACGGTAGTAATCAAGATAGACGATGTTACCACTGAATCAGAGCTTACCACGCCCGAATCGTTGGATTTGCATTATTATCTAAATGAGATGGTGGAAAAAGGTGTTTCCCATGTATGTATGGAAGTTTCGTCGGCGTCCCTGCAGATGCATCGTGTAGATGCTGTTAACTATGATATCGTAGCACTTAACAATCTGACTCCTGAGCATGCAGAAACGCATGGATCGTTTGAAAAATACGTTGAAGTTAAATCTAGGTTGATTAGAGAAGCAGATGAAAAAAGTGTTGCTGTTCTTAACTTAGACTCTCCATACTCGGCGACGTTAGTAAACCAGACAAATGCTAAGGTTATTTCGTATGGCATTGAAGATAAAAACGGGTATATTCATTGTAAGAATTTAGACTTAGCTACAGGGCGGGCTAAATTCACAGTGGAAATTTTAAAGCCAATTCATACGGGTGACAATGAGATTGAACCTGGCGAATTTACAATTGAGTTGGGAGTTCCTGGTATGCATTCTGTGTATAATGCGATGGCTGCCATTACAATTGGACTACTTTGTGGCGTTTCTGTATCGACCATTCAACATACACTCAACGAATTTTCAGGAGTGCCAAGAAGGTTTGAATTTATATACGAAGATGAATTTATCATAATAGATGACCATTTTGCTAATCCAGGGAATATAGAAGTTACCTTGCAAACATTAGAGCATATGGATTACGAGAATCTTCAACTCGTTTATGCGATTAGGGGACAAAGAGGAGCTACTATAAATAGAGAGAACGCAGAAGCTATAGTGGAAAATGCCTCAAAGCTTAATATACGTGAGATTATAGCTACAAAGAGTTCATCACATGTAACTTCTAATGATGAAGTAACGGATGATGAAATGGAAGCATTTATAGATGTCATGCAAAACGCGGATATAAAAGTAGAAGTATATGACGAATTACCTGAGGCAATACATGCTGCTCTTTCAATAGCTAAGAAGAAGGATCTAGTTTTATTGGCTGGATGCCAGGGAATGGATCATGGAGCAGGAATTGCCTTTGATCAAGTATATAAAGGTAACGGTAAGGTACGCAGGCAAAAGTCAAGGTAATTTGCATAGTTCATATAACGGGATCAACTCTTAAATAAACAGCGTAAACAAACAAAGAAGCAGTAACAATTTCATCATCTGAGGAGCTGTAAAGATGTTATTAACCTCTATCGTAAAAGGTCTTGAATTTGACAACATTAAAGGAGAATTGGATAAGGAAATTAGCGCGATCTCCTATGATTCTAAGGAAGCCATGGATAATAGTATCTTTGTTGCAGTTTCAGGCTTTGCCATCGATGGGCACCGATTTATTGATGATGCAATCAAGCAAGGTGCATCAACGATTATACTCGAAAAAAGTATGCCTATAGAACAAGATGTTACAGTTTTAAAAGTGGTTAACTCACGGGATGCACTAGCCCGGGTTTCAGCTAACTTTTACCAAAACCCTACTGAACAGTTAAGTGTTATTGGGATTACAGGTACAAATGGCAAAACCTCAACATCGTATTTTATCAAGTCAATTTTTGAACAGGCAAAGCAATCCATGGGCTTAATTGGAACAATCGGAACTTTGATCAACAATAGGCTGGTAAAAAATGAAAATACAACACCAGAGTCGCTTAACCTGCAACGTACCTTTTTAGAAATGAAAAGTGCGAAAGTTGATCATTGTATTATGGAGGTCTCATCACATTCCTTAAATTTAAAGCGGGTGGCGTACAGCAGATTCAATACGGGGATATTCACAAACCTCACCCCTGATCATTTAGAGCTGCATAATAACATGGATGAGTATTTTGAAGCAAAAGCTGAACTTTTTGATCTAACAAAAGATTTCAATATTATTAATGTGGATGATAAGTATGGCAGAAGATTAATTAATCGAGTGAAGGACTATGAAACAACGTTAGTAACATTTGGGATGGAACATAAGGCAGATATCTATCCCACTGACATACATTATTCATTTGATAAGACTACTTATACGGTTAACACCCCATCCGGAAATGTTAAAGTCACTGTTAATATACCTGGTGCTATATATGTATACAATAGTTTAGCGGCGATTGCTTGTGCTTATTGTAATGGTGTTTCTCTTGAAGAGATTCAGCATGGAATACAGAATGTTAAAGGCATCAAGGGTCGGTTAGAGACAATTTACAAAGATAATGAGTATAAAGTTATTGTGGACTTTTCTCATACTGAGGATGCATTGGAACAAGCGCTTAAGACTATTCGTCCTTATGTAAAAGGAAAACTAATTCTAGTATTTGGTGTGTACGCAGACGAAAGTGATAAAGGACGAGAAAAGCGAGATGGAATGAGTCGCATTGCATCGACCTTTGCGGATTTTTCTGTTGTTACATCTGATAACCCGAAGAATTATGACCCATTGATGATTGTTCAAGATATTTCCCAGGCAATGGTTCGCTATAATGGTGAATACAAAACAATTATCGACCGCGAGACGGCTATTCAGCACGCCATTGAGATAAGTAAGAAGGATGATACGATACTTATTGCAGGCAAAGGGCATGAGACAACGCAAAAAGTTGGCGACCTGGAAGTTCCTTTTGATGAAACAGAAATAGCTTTAGAAGCTTTAAAGAAAAAGAAGCAGTTTGTGGAGTTATAAGTGATAAAAAGTAATTTAGGATACTATATAACCGATGACTAGCATAAACATCATTAACAGGTTGAATAAAGGTTCTATAACTTTTGTAGGAGGAATGGCGAATGAATCATCAGCAGGATAAGCGGTTTGATGAGTTTTTGTCAGATTCTTTTAAGGATGGAGCTTGTATTAGAGAATTACGGTTAACAAACGCTGAATTGAAATATGTACAACTCAAGTTTCCAAAGTCGGAAGTAACGAAATTGCCTGGAAACAGAAGTCGTACCCCGAAAAAGTTATGGTATGAAATACGGATTAAATAATAGTAAAAAAGACCAGTTCCTCTATAAAATGAGTGAACCGGTCTTTTTCTATAAGCAAGAAATTATACGTTTTGGCAATTATCTGTCTAGCTCCAGCGCCTAGACACTGGAGACATAAGCAGTTCGCTTCCGTGCGGGCAAAGCACCCACACTGCACCGCTCTG
>NZ_JBYQFJ010000056.1:0-7531 GCF_057836705.1 Virgibacillus carmonensis
CCTACACGGTGATAGCCACGCTTTTTTATTTACTGGGTTTTGTCCCAGCCTCGTTTGCTGAAGATCGTTTTACTGTATGTTGGTTTTACTTTTACTCCTGATAAGTCACCGTTTCTTTAAAACTAAGACAATGTAAAAAGTGTCAGGCACACAAGAGAATAATTGTCCATTTGTAGTTCTTGCCTCCAAACAACAAATTAATAGCTTGAAGCAGAAACTAAGACAGAGTCTGTATATTTATCTAGAGCATTTACCTTAAATCCTGCATTGTCCAAAATCGATAGCCAATCATAGTAGATAAACTCTTTTATATGCGCCGGCTCATATAGTCGGATAAGTTTTAGGAACAGACTTTCTTTATTATTTGTGTTGTTATTTGCATAATCATGAATTAAAAAAAATCCATCCTTTTTCAATACTTTCGTAATGTTTTTTATTACGTCAATCATTAAATCAAATGGAACTTCATGCAACATATATGAAACATACACTACATCGAATTCTCCCTCATCGAAATTCAGTCCAGCACCATCCATGGCATAAACGTGAATATTCTTAAGTCCCATACGATTGACCTTATTATGAGTCTTAGCAACCCTAGCTTTTGATATATCTACCCCGATAATCTCATTCAAACTGTTTTTTTTAGCAAGCTTAATGGCGGTTCTTCCTCCACCAACACCTACTTCCAAAACCTTTATTTTTTTATTCGGAATCCTATCAACTAGTATATTCATTTTATCATACTCCTTAGAGTCCGATTCTTAGTGCAGAAATGCACCCTTTTCTGGAAGAACGTTTCAAAGACCTTATTAAAGTAAAGCACCAGTTAGTTGAACTTATTCATCGTCGTCTTCAATTTCTCTTGTGAAGTCTTGGACCAATTCACCGTTTCTCCAGTAATATCGTTCCAAATACTGAGTGTTATCACCTTCTATGGTGTAACCAACCAAAATATAGTTTTCTCCACTCTCTATTTTATCAATAAATTCTATTGAAAAATTATCCCTTCCTACTCTCTCTTCTATTACATCATAAACAACTTTTTCCAGTTTCTCTTCCTTAAAGAATGAAAATAATATCGCTATTAAAACAATAAGACATACTGCTATTCCCCCCCAATCATTTACACTTATCTTGATATCGTTTTTCTTGTTGTACCACATTATTTTGATTAAGGATATGATCAAAAAAAATGCTAATACAGGCACAAAGATAACAGTATAAACCTGACTAAATTCAGAAAGAAAGAAAGGAGCTATAATAAACGTCACGATCAAAAAAATGAACAGAGCTAAAATTTTAGTACCTCTATACTTATTATCGTTAAACAGCACATCAAGAACTTTTTCTATTACTTTCAATTTACCACCCCTTGTTCTTCTAACCTGCTCCGTTAGCTCAAGATCCTTTAAATTTATTTTAACATAATATTCCGAACAATTTTTAATAAAGAATAGACGATCAATTTGATGATCGCCTTATTCCCCACAAAAAAGACAACCGCAACAACCTGCGATTGCCTTACTTCGATCTATTCTTCCTCTTTTCAATATCCTTTTTGATCATCGGTACACCTTTTTCTTTAACCGCCTTTTTCACTTTGGGATTGTTCAGCAGTTTTGCAATCTTCGTCAATTTTGACATGGTTCGTACCTCCCTATTTATCATCACAAGACAAACATATCTGATTCACTTTTTATTATAACCTATTACCTGTCCAATATAAAAACTTTTCCCTTAGTCACCTCTTTAGCCTCACTTCTATCATAAGAAGTAATGAGAAATTGGGCTTTATGTTATTCCATAAATTGACCCTTATATGCAAGATGGACGCTTCTCCTTGTTAAGGAAAACCGCCCGTTTGAGTTAAACTGGGGTGGATTTTTTTGTTTAGGAAAGTCCATGTTTTTTACTGTAGTGAAATAAGTCTTCTTTATAATGTCATACTCATAGTAATTGTTCTGTTTTCAAACCCCAACCTTTCATATATTTTAATTGCTTGATTTCCCGCAAATACACTTAAACGGACTTCCGAATATCCTTCTTGTTTAAGTTGTTCAATACCTGCTTCAATCAATTGTTTTGCAATCCCTTTGCCTCTATATTCATCTAAAACAAATAATTCATAAATAAATCCGATTGTCTTATTTAAAAACTGGTCTTTACTTGCTCCTATAAGAATCCAACCCATTAATTCATTGTTTTCTGTTGCTATTAAATAATAACTACCCTTCTTTAAAAGAGGTTTTATTAATTGTTTGGCTTTTTCAATCGTTGGTTCTGCTTCGCCTAACGTGCCGTCAAATATCGCTTGTGGAGAAAGTGACAAAATCTTTTTGATTTCCAACTCATTTGGTTTTCTTATATCCATTAATTTAATTCAACCCTTCCAATAACTTTTAGAATAGAACTGATTTACAATTACTACTTCTATACAAATATTTAATTCCTTCTTCCACAAACCTGCTGCAATAGTTGAATAACTCTTGTTGAAGTAATGCACCATTTAATACAATAGGGGAAGATCTTCTATTAGCTAGTTTAGTTGAATAGAAATATTCTACTCTGTTTTCTTTCTAACAAGGAATACAAATATTACAAACCCTATGGTTCCACCTAGAAGCATTGAAATCCACCAGCCCCAATCAAACTCTCCAGTCCAAAATCCTTTTACAAAGAATACAACTGAAAAGCCGATCAAGGTTCCAAATAACATACTCTTGTATCTCATATCTACACCTTCCTTTGGAAGACTTGATTTCGTATCAAATTTGAATAAATAATTTCGCTTGTTTCATAATGCACCCGTTAGCTGAAAAATGTTTATAAAGCAATAGCCAATTCTTTTACTCCAATAAAAGATATTAGAGCAAACAGAACTATATATAAATAGCCCAACTTGCTCCTCTCTTTGATTTGGTCTATTCCAAAGAGTAAAAGCATCACCGCCCAAAATAGAGAACTAATATATAGTGGTAAATCTTCAATAAAGAAATGGTAAATAAACATTCCAATACATAAAACTACAATAATACCCTTCATATTCAAGCCCATCCCTCCCCTTAGTTATCAATCCTTATTTAACTATCCTGCTGCTTTAGCACACAACTACATTGCAAAAGAATAATCCCTTTCAACTTTAAAAACTCGAACATTATAATGTTTATACCATTCTTTTTTCCTCTTTTCTTGAGCTACTTTATGGGCTGAATTTTCTTTCCAACTCTTAATATCATCTAAAGATTCCCAATATGAAACAGTAATACCTAACTCATTATCTCTAGCACTTTCAATACCTAAAAATCCTTGTTGCTTTGAAGCCAACTCTTCCATTGCTTGTGTCATTTTTTCATATTCATTGTCGCCTTCAGTTCTTTGTGAAGTGAATATGACTGCATAATATGGTGGTTGTATTTTTTTCTCATTACCGTTCATTTACTATTCCCCCAATTAGTTTCATATCTTAAAACTCATATTATTGCATTCTGTGACTATAATCCTTCTTCAACTAAATGCCCCGTTAGTTTAAGATCAATCTTTCACAAACTCTGATTCATTAATTTTAACATAACTATAATTATTCGAATTTTAATATTCAAATAAACTAAAATAGAAATCTCGGTTTCTAAACAACCTGGCCCGTTTCATAAGAAATGACGCAAATCCTTATTCAGGAAATGCGCCCTTATATGGAATAAACACCTTTGTTGAATTCCTATACCATACCTTTGATAGTCTCTAAAGTATTATGTTCCAAAATATTTACCTAATTCGAATCAAATGCTTCCCGATAAAATCCCCTTAACTCAGCTCCATTATCCGGCCATTCAGGCGGCTGTTCGTTGTTAACCATCATACCCAATGCATCAAGACAGCGATGCCATCCTGCAGCTGTTGCGGCTGCCCAAGACTGGTCATCAAATGTATGCTCAAATGTCATTCGGCATCCATCGGGGGTGTTTTGCAATTCGATTCGCAGCAAATCATCAACCTCACGAAAAGCAAAAACTACAGGCGGCTCGAATGCAGTAATCACTCCTTCATACTTCGTTCCTTCTCCATCATCAAAGTCAATTTTGCCACCTTCATTGAGATCCATCTCTCCTGTTGCAAACGGATACCACTTGGTAAAGTAATCAGGATCCGTTATGCAACGGAAAACACTCTCAGTTTTATGTGTAAAAAAACGCTCAAATCGCAAAACACTACGACCATCTCTTTCATATAACTTTCCATATTCATTCATTGTTTTTCTCCTCACATTTTATTCTTTATTTCAATATTAACATAAGCAAAAAGTTTTATAATATGGCCTGATGAAGCAATAATGGGCGCAAAGCTTATTCAGTGAAAGCGCCCGTTTATGGTAAAGTTTCTTTTCTATTGTGACTGAAACCCCTTGTACATTTAAACCTAAAATTATGACTAGAATCGCGAGTAATGAAATGAAACGTTTTGACATCAGAACTATCACTCACCTTATTTTCAATTTTATATGTATTTTACATAAATCGATCTAAGAAAGTACATATTAGTGGAGAGGTGATCTACTTTGAAGAAAATACTTGTTATAAGTTTGGTATTATGTTTCTTTATTGGGTACAATCCGAATATAGGTAATGCACAAAAACTTAAGAATTCTTATAGTACAGCAGAAGATGTTTTAATCGAAATGCTAAAACCCGAGATCGAAACAATAATGATGGATAAATTCGGAAATTCATTTATGTTTACATGGGATTATAAGAAAGGTGAAAGATTGGTTGATCTTAAGTTTGTTCATGATAATTTTATCCCAAAGTGGTTCGAAGCAACACTTACCGTAGAATATGAAGAAATAGGTAAGGAGAAGCCGATACAAGGACAGTCTACAATAAGTCTAAAAATCACACCTGCCTCTTTCTCTGAATCGGATATATCAGATGCACTGAATGAGATTGAGCTGATTGATTTTGACTATACAAGGAAGGTTTATTAGGATTCCGTAATTAAGTTAACAGAGAAAATAATTCTTTCTGAAAGCCGGATTACCCTGGCGTAGGGACACCCGGCTTTTATGTGTCAAATATTGTCTTAGCGCATATTTTCGAATGTTGGCGGTACCAAGCAATAAGATACGCCATTATTCCAATAATCCGCCTCTATTCTAGAAGAACATTTCAAAAGACGTTATTAAAGTAAAGCACCCGTTAATTAAACAAATCATTGTCACCGTTTAATCTACTTACTTCCTTTTCCAAATAATCAAGTCGTTTATGAATCCTGTAAAAAATCGGCAGATAAGCAATAATTATTATAATCGTCCATGTCATTAAACTCACTCCTTTTTAAATTATAGCTTTCTCCTTATTCAACAATCCTACCAGTGTTAGTTTAAGATCAATCTTTCACAAACTCTGGTTCATTAATTTTAACATAACTATAATTATCAAAAACTTAATATTCAAATACTCTAAAATAGAAATCTCGGTTATTAAACAAAATGGCCCTTTAAATGAAAAATGAGCGCTAATCTTATTCCAGAAAAGCGCCGTTCGTATAATTGAACAATATAAGATCAAATGCTAAGTATTATTTTAGAAATTTAAAACCGTACTTACCTATCCCATTATCAAAGACAAATAATTAAAGAAGGTAAACCAACCTAAAGATGCAAAACTTATTGAAAGCACTGCAACAGATAAATAAGGAGAGTATCCCGGTTCCTTTTTAGATCGAAACAGGAACATACCCGACAAGAGAATACTAATAACAAACACTATGCCAAACAATACATTCCATGTACTTGAGATTCTATTACCAAAGCCAATAAGAAAATTACCTATATACAAGCTGTTTACAATTAATAATAGTACCAATATAATTTTTTTCATCTTGTCTCCTTCCCTATATGTTTCTAACAACATAGAAAATGGTTAGATAGATAAATTGCCTTTGTCCTACGTTTACAATTATTTCAAATTTCCATCATTTATACAATGCCTTATTCAAGAATATAGCCCGTTTCATAAGAAATGACGCCAATCCTTATTCAAGAATGGCGCCCGATAGTTGAATATCGAGATAATTATCATGATTGCAACCTTTAGCTTATTGAAGTAACGTATCATATAGTTTAAGTCGATTATTTCACAAACTATTGCGGTTTTTTTCTCCCCATTCACATAACTGTTCTAAAACAGGTAATAGAGTTTCTGCTTTTTGTGTGAGACTGTACTCTACTTTTGGTGGAATTTGAGGATACTCTTTCCGTCGAACTATCCCATCTGCTTCTAATTCTTTAAGTTGAGAACTTAATGTTTTAAAGGTAATAGTTCCTATTCTTCTTTTCATATCATTAAAACGAACAGGTTGATTTTCAGCTAAGAGGTAAAGTATAAGCATTTTCCATTTACCTCCAACTACTTTCAATGTATAACCAAAAGGTGTCTCTTGAATATTACCCTTTTCTTTGTAATCAGTCATACTCATATTAACACTACCCTTTCTGATAGTAACTATCAATAAAGTGCGTACTACTTTTTTCTTTGTACTCATTATATACTTACCTTACTTTCAAATAAAGGAGAGAGAAAAATGAGTAAAGTTAAAACCTATAATCATGATCTATGGGATCACGGTATTACCCAAGGCTATAGTGTCAACGGCACTATTTACGTTTCAGGTCAATTTTCACACAATAAAGATGGTATGTTTGTTGGCAAGGACGATATTGAAACCCAAGCCCGACAAACACTTGAAAACTTGGATCGTGTGCTGAAAGAGTTAGGAGTCACGAAGTCCAACCTATCCTATGTGGAAATCTATCTAACAAACCCGAAAGAAGACTCTGAGCAAGTCATTGTTTTGTTCAAGGAATACCTAGAAAAACACCGACCGGCAGGCAGCCTCATTGGTGTGACTTATTTGGCGTTCCCAGAGCAACTGATTGAAATCTCAGCCATCGCACATTCTGACGAGGTAAATTAAAATTCAAAACGAAGTAATTATTCTAATATCACTTCTTTCTGTAGGTGATCTCTACACAAAAAGTCTATAATGATATTGAAAAAGCAATATCATTATAGACTACCAAACCTTAACATTAAATTCCTTCGTACTGTTTTTCACTAACCTAATCCGTTAAATCAATAGGCTTTCCTCAATTATCTGGCCCTATTGTGGAATTATCCACATTCTGCCTATCAACACAATTGTATCAAACTTTTTTAAATTATCGGACTTCATTCAAAAAAATCAATCTTTATTATAAATTATCAAACTTTATTTCAAAGCTACACATCTATAAGGGTACCGCAGCATTTTGACTTTTGATTCACGCACTATAAAGGGTTACAGCCATAGAAAAAATTGTAAAAAAATTTGATGGCTGCGGCTATTTTCATAATTCGCCTAGAATAAATTCGTATAGCTTGCTAAAAATATACCAAAAAGTGTAAAGGGGTTTTATTTGAACAAGAGGGAACGTGCTACGGATATAGTCATTCTTTCAGCAATAGGTACTGTTGTTTCAACTGTAAGTGCTTTT
>NZ_JBYQFJ010000057.1:0-7203 GCF_057836705.1 Virgibacillus carmonensis
TAAGAAATCGAGGGAAAGCGCATGGAACCGCTATAGGGGCAGTAGCACGAAAATTAACCCACATAATATTTGCGATTTTGAGAGATGGAAAGCCCTATCAACCTCGTCCTCAATCAAATGACAACTAACCAACTATACACCTCAAATTTTAAAATTACCAAGTAGGTGGTTTATTTGTCATGCACAAAATTTCTGGAGAAATGAAACGAGTTATAGAAAAATCATTTGCATTTAATGCTTGACTTTTTATAGCTGGTCTATTCTGGAAGAACGTTTCAAATACCTAATTAAAGTAAAACTCCTTTTACTTTAAGTGAAGTAATTCACAATTTCTTTTCTTATTTGTCTAATTTGAACTTGCACTATTTGTTATTTCACCTAAGAGTTCATTAATGATTTGAACTACTAAATTCTGATTAGTAAGATTCACATTATGATCTGTATTCTTAGCTATTATTACTTCACTGTTATTAGATAGTCTGGATTGCTTTATAATTAACCTTTGCCACGTAGATTCAACTAACTTTGCTTGGTCTTCTGGGAAGCCACCTGCTATATTCCTTTTAATCATTAAATCAGCATCCCTTGCAATGATTTTTAAGGGAATACTCAAAGACAAGTTACAAAACTTTATAGATCTTCCACTGTCTGACATATACTTATATTCAGATGCCATAGATTTGTATAAATTTGGGTCAACTAAAAAGTTCATTATTCGTTCTTGAAGTTCTGTTGGTAGCTGTAAATAGTTTTCAGATAGTTTGGGATTAACATCTCTCTTAATTTCAGTTTCACTTTTATTACCTATTTCATACCAAGAGTTAACAGTTTTCTCTTTGGAATAATTTTCTTCTAAATATGGTACATCTAACTCATCAATTTGGTATTGATCCATCGAATTCGATTCAATTAATACCATTCCTATGATTTTTTCAGAGTATAACGATGCAAAGTGTTGAACGCATAATCCCCCAAAGGAATGCCCTACTAAGATAATATTTTTAGTTATACCTTCTTCTATTAATAGCTGATTTAACTCTTCAACTATTTGTCCTGATGTACGTTCTTTTTTTTGATTGAAACTTTTACCGTACCCTGATCTGTGATAAGTAAATACAGTTGAATGTTTTGCGATTTCTGTAATTATTGGATACCACTCATAAAATGAACAACCCATACCTATTTCGATAACTATATA
This sequence comes from Virgibacillus carmonensis, assembly GCF_057836705.1. Classification (NCBI taxonomy): domain Bacteria; kingdom Bacillati; phylum Bacillota; class Bacilli; order Caryophanales; family Bacillaceae; genus Virgibacillus; species Virgibacillus carmonensis. The sequence continues at coordinate 1,199 of NZ_JBYQFJ010000057.1, forward strand.
TGGCATACCAGTACCTTCACGATAAACTTCTAGCTCACTTTTTTTAACTTTAACAATTTTACTGTTCATAAGAAAATTCCTTCCCTATTTTAAATATTAAAACATAAAGTAAACCTATTTGTAGCTGATTCCACTATCCTGCTCTTTAACTGATAAGACCATGAAAAAAGGACTGATGAAAACAGCCCATCGTTGTTCAATTCTTGCGCCCGATTGCTTAATCGGCCTGTTTATATGAATGGCCATGAGTAATCAAAGGTTTTCTTCTGCCCTTCTTCTCAACCATCGAATTTGACCTCTGTGATTTACCTCGTCTTCAAAAACATGAAACCAAATAAAATAATTGTTCGATGGCAGCCCGTCCCATAGCCTTTCCTCATACAGCCACTTATCGCTACAATCTTTAAATTCCCTCAATGTCCTTTCCCGTACTTTGTTAAGTTTCTCTAAATAATACTCAAGGGGCTGCCCTTTTATCTCTTTACGTCCCCGATCTCCAAGTTCATATGCTGCTCCCCATTCCTTGTTTTCCTCGTCATTTGGTTTTCTCTTATCACATATTTCAACCTGAAAACCTAGCTCGACAGCTGCAATGTGCAAAAGAAGGGAACCTATGGTATTACTATTCTCGTCTTGAAGATAATCAAGTTGTTCTATGGTTAGTCCCTTTACTGCATTTAAGGTTGTAAATCTTGCGTAGTTCATCATAGAAACTAATCTACCTATTTGCTGATCAAACCCAGATACATCCATAATCTTGAACAAATTTTGGTCTTCCATAAGTTACATCCCCTTGTATAATAAGTCATATTTGTAATTCGATAATCCATTCGCTTATACCGTTAAATAACCCGATGAGCCAATAACAAAAGCATTCTTATTCAAGATATGCACCCGATTGCGGCATAAAGTTAGAAAATCCTGCGATGCAATGATATGTTCCTTAACTAAGGCTCCTGTTACTTTAAGTACATTTCTTCATAACTTAATCTCGAAAGGTATCAGCCACCAAATTACTAAATTCTCTTAGATAGTAAAGATAATTGTCGTCGCCATAGTTATATCGCTTGTTATACATTTTAGCTACAACAACATTGTATTCTGGAACCACTAAAAGAGATGGACCCGTTATTCCTAAAATTTGATAAGAACCTTTTGGGACTCTTTCCCCAATCTCACTGAAATCGGCAGGAGTATCTTGTACATACCAAAATAGTCCATTTTGTGGAAGGTTATTATCTTTGAAAATAGGGCTTTGAATTTGAGTTGCAATTTCAATCACTTCTTTTGGAATGATTTGTTTCCCATTCGCAATGCCTTTGTTTAAATGAAGATTTCCCCATTGCGCAAACTCTGACGCAGTCGTATGAAGGTTTGATTCAGTACCATTATTGGAACTACCCAACTTATATGAACCATCTTTATCTGGATTAATAATTTCTTTTACTAACGCCTCATTCTCCGTAGTTTGCCAGACTGTTTTCTTTAAACCTAAAGGTAAAAAAACTCTCTCATTTAACAGTTCTGGAAAACTCTTATTAAATAGCTTATTTACCAACCAAGTCATCATTAACACATTTATTCCTCTATAAGCCCAGCCATTACCTGGTTCAAACTCCCTAAAAATAGTACCATCTTCTTTTTCGTGTAAACCGTGTGAATGAGTTACTAAATGCCGTAATGTGGTTTTTCCAAGTAGCTGTTCATCTATTTCTTCAAAATATTCAATAGCATAGTCATCAAGGCTTTTGATTTTTCCTTCATAAAGAGCATATGCCACTACTAATCCAAGATAGCTTTTTCTCGCAGATGCTACGTTAAATTGAGAGGATGAATTAATTGGAGCTGCTTCAGTAGAATTAGAATGATAACCACTATAATGTTGCAAAATGACTTTGTTATCTTTTAGTATATATAATGAAGAAGCACTACTCTTGTTTTTTTCTTTTATATCCTCTACCCAATCAATTACTTTTTCAAGTTTCTCCAATATAATTTCTCCTTTTCCCGACGTTTGCTGAAATTTCTATAATAAAATTCTCTGCAAATTGTTAGAAACCCTTTTTCCATTAACCTGCTGCATTAGTGGAAGAAGCCATCTTTTATTAAACAATTTCACCCGTCAATGTAATAAAAGTTTAGCCTATAATAGTTGATTCTTAATAACTAATTATTTTTTTGCGAATTTCACCAAATTTGTCCAACCTTATAATAATCGGCTTTCTCTCACCAATTCCTATAATATTGTTTTCATTAACAAAAGTAGCTGAACCTTCAGAAAGTAGAATAAATGACTGTTCATCTTTAATCATACAATCTTTAATTGATGAGTTATCTTTAACAGAGTAATGGCACCAAAGTGAATAATTTTTAACTAAATTTAATGCTTTGCATTCATCATAAATATTGTTTTTTGAACAAGTATGTGAAACATTATTTCCAAATATTATAGCCCCTGCACTTTGACCATATATAGTACCTCCATTTTTATAGTATTGGAGCAACATTGTATCGAAATTTGCTTCTTTAAAATCATTTAATAAAGAAAGGGTGTTTCCTCCACTAATATATATTGCAGAAAACTGATTTAACTCTTCCATTGACTTATCTTTAACATCCGTCCACATTGTAATACTCTTAATTCCCAAAGGGTTAAAAATGGAATGTATATAGTTTAAGCTCGATTTATATGGTCTAATTTCTGCATCTCCAATTGGTATATATAATAGAGGTTTGTCATTATAAATTCCTTTTACAAAATACTGGTTAATTTCAAAAGTTTGTTCAGCATTTCCCCCACCTGACAAAATTAAAGTTCCCATATATCCTCCCATGTACCTCGTTTTAGTATAAATTTTTAATAACTCATATTCCACTAACCTGCGTCGTTAGCTAAAGATCCTTTTAATTTATTTTAACATAATATTCCAAACAATTTTCATTAAAGAAAAGACGATCAAATTGCTGATCGCCTTGTTCAACTCTTGCACCAGTTAGTTTAATAATTTAAATATAAATTTCAATTTATATAGAATCGATTCTCCATTTTTCAGCCTCTATATAATCATAAACTTTCAATATTTCTTTGTCATAGTCGTTCCCAATTTCAAAATACTTAGCACCTGACTGCAGGCATTGTGCTTTAAATTCTTTATGTTCTTTAATTAATTCCTCAATTGTTCTTTCTTCTGGCCAATTACGAAGCTCAACAGCATTCCTGTATTTCTTTATCCTTGATTCAAAATTCTTCTGAATATAGTTCATTGAAAAACCCATAAATATTGGAATGATTTTCTCCGAATAATTGATGTCAAATTCTTTCAGATAGTGAGGTAGTATGTAACATCCTTCAACAATAATATGTTGTTCATTCTCGATATTTGTCATAATTATCCCTTTTAATATTGGCCAGAGCTTATCTCCAATAATCTTTGTATCATCTAATGGTGTAAATCCACAATGCCTGTCTCCCCTATATAACCCCATTTTCAAATGGTCTATAGAGAGATATGGGATATGGTATTTTTTTAGTAGCTTTTGAGCCATCAAGGTTTTACCTGTACTACCTACAGCACTTATTAAAATAATCATGTATTACTCCGTTCTGATTTATTTAAAATTTAACCATTGCTTATTACAATAAATGGCCTGATTCTGGTATACTATGCAGCAAAAGCGCCTTTGTTTAGTGAATAAAGCAATTAGCTACATTCATGATGTAGTTTGTTTCTTCTTTGAAATTACCATTTCAGTTAGAATAGCAATAAAGGACATTATCCCCATTCCTACAACCGTATATTTAAAAACCGTTTCCCCGTCACTTGTAAAAAGAATTATCGTTATAGTTCCCACCAATATAGCCATTCCCAACTGTGTCATGAATTTATTATTTGAGTATTCTTTTTTGAAAAGTTGAGTTTTAGTAACAGTTAAAAACAGGACTATAGCCAACAATGCAAGTAAAATAATCATCTTTTTTCACCCCTTTAATTTTTAAGTGTTATTCAATTAAATGGCCCGATTCTTGAATAGTTTTGTTCTACTATTGGCTCGTATTAAGGATCGTAGATTTTACATAAAAATTTCATATTAAAAAAGTAACTATTCTACAATTTTAAACTTGGTTATTTTGGACTCTTCAACCCAGCCTATATAACAAAAATCATCACCATCAACTTGAATTTCAATCCAGTTCCCCTTTCTCTTTAAAAGAGTGACAACAGTTTTACGTAATATAACCTCATGTATACTTACCGGTGCAGTACTCTTAGCTCCATCTCTTATAAGAGTATCTGTCCTTAAATAGCCCAACTTAGCAATGGGATGTTCGATGCTTTCATTCACAAAAATATGTTGATACGCTTTTCCATATTTAGAATCATTCATAATCGTTTGTACTTCATTTTTAATCTCCATATCATGATTATCCATTGCTATTCCTTGAACAATTGTTAACAAAATTTTTAAAGTAATTATCACTACCTGTAAAGCTTCACCATACACAGCTGTTTCGAGTAGTTTTTTAAAGAATGCTTCCAATTTAATTGTTGTATCAGTTGTATCGAAATCACTGTATTCAAATGCCTCTTCAATTTTTTTCTGAATATGACCATCGCTAACAACTTGTTTAGAACTTATGGTTGAATCATCTGTCCATAATTCATCGGGTAAAATATTCATATCTATATTATTGAGATCGTTAATTGTAATATCAGCAAACCACTTTGGAATGTTTACGTTATTCAAGGTATTTTGTAATTGCCTAACTGTACTTTGTATGTAACTAAAATCCGGTAGATTTTGAAATGGCAATGATCTAATTTGATTACTTAACTTCATTAAATCTTGAGTAGGTTTTAAAGCTATTTATCTGTTTCATCTGATTTCTTATATAACTGTTATTCGGTATTTTAATAGTATTAATATTGGTAGAAGCTGCAATTTGATTTTCTATCTCTGATTGCCTTTTCAATTCTTTAATAAGAGAAGGGGTAACCAACTTATTAAAGCGGTTATGCATTTCATTTACCTTTTTAAAAATATCGTCATCCATTAACATCCCTCCAATCTATAGTTTTGTTAATTATTCGATATAAGCGCCCTTTAACGCAACAAGGTGTACGGCAACCAATCGTTGCCGTACACCGAGGATATATACTAAGGTTGATATTCTTCTTTTAATAACCCCATCACAACGGTATCATAATACTTCCCATCTACATAGGAATTGTTCCGCATTCGCCCTTCGACAACAAACCCGCATTTTTCATAGGAACGAATTGCACGCTCGTTTCCACTCCAAGTATCAAGCTGTACCCGGTTCAGATTCATTGTTTCAAACAAATAGTGGATAAGTGTCATTAGAGCATCCGAGCCAAATCCGTTGCTCCAATATTCTTTATCGCCAATTCCCATACCAATCGTACAACGCCGTGCGACAATATTTATTTCACGATAAAGAATAAAACCTATATGCTTTGAATCTTCTCCATTCGTATAAATGGAAAATTCCCCTTTTTCTCGTTTATCAAGTTTTTTAATTTCCTTTTCATAAGCAGACTCAATCTGATCCAATGAAACATGACTATAGCGAAATAAGTCAGCACCTGCTGACATTTTTGCAAACTCTTCATCGTTACGCCATTCGTAAGATCTTTCAAAATCTTCTAGCGACACTGGACGTAGTTCAACTTTTGTTCCTGTAATCAAGGGTGTGATCCCATCCTCTCATTTGTTCTTTAAAAGTCTTATAGCTACGATAAATAAAATTATTCTTATGTGCCATAAATATCACACCCTTCCTATGTAGTCTGACATTAGTATATCATTAAAATTATTATGGCTGATAAACTCTTTTTGCTTTTTTTAAAAATGATGATAACTAGTATTGACTTCGTTATGTTGTTCAGCAATAAGACCCTTATACGTAATAAGGTCCTTGTGCCATAACCGTGCCCGATTGCTTTATAAAGTATAAATTCCAACGAAAAGACTAAATCCAGCTG